>NZ_DASQZC010000037.1:0-29461 GCF_035638895.1 Nostoc sp.
AAAGGTTGCAAATTGTTTTTGAGCAGATGTTCAGCATAGGCATATCCAAATGTATTGGGAGGTAAGCGATAAAGTTTTTGGAGATCGATATCACCTAATCTTGAGCGTCTTTCAAATGCTTGTTTTCCTTGTGGGGTGCTAGGCATCACCGTGCCAAAACGGGAAAATTGTACGCTAAGGCTAAAAGCCTTCCTCCATAAGCATCTTAGCCACCCATTTTTCAATAACACCTGTAAGTGAGATTGAGCTTCCTATAGGTGTAATTTGGCGTAAATACAGCGAAGCTTTCAGCAGAGGCAAGATAGGCTGAAAGTACTGCTATGAATAACTTTCAGCCTATAAGATTCTCAAAAATACTAATACTTATATTTTTAGACACATTTACCCTGCCTCAATGGTCTTCTTGAAGGTCATCTTCTCTAACTTCGATTATTAAATGAAGCATAATTCCCTTTTCAACTCACAAAGTCAACTAAAAAGTTGATTTAAAATATTGTTTATTTGCCCGGAAAACCAATAAGAGCAGCTGTGTGAAGCTTCATTATAATTAGCATCAAGGCAATTTTCTGCATTTTCTAATCTACCAATTGAGCCTTTAATTTCAATTATTGATATTTGTTCGCCTTCAACTTCAATAATTTCTTGTCCTCTTGATTATGGTAGTTTTTCGGCAGAGAGGGAATCTATTGATAAGCCTATGTCTACAACAATATTTGATAAATGATAAATTGATTTACATCCATCATCGGTGCAAAATACTAAACAGTTATTCCTCACGTAAATCTCAGTAATTCTCATTGTATAAATCCATGCTTTGATGAGATGATTGTACAAAATTTCAAAATCTCCATTTCGTCACTTTGGTGGCAGTTTTATGTATTCGTATGACGTAGGGTAAAGACGCAATTCAAGATTAGCAACATTTACTTCGCTTGTTTTTTCCCAGCTTTTCAAAGTAACAAGTTTTTTTCTTGCCCAATAATTTAAACTTTCTTCTACGTCTCCAATCACCTCAGCAGTTATTTCCTCATCTGGAATATCATCGGAAAATCTCTCAACCTCTTCTCCACGAAAATAAGCACTTACTTCAGTGGGCAAAGCTTTGTAGTAACTGATTATGTAGTGATTTTGTTGACTCATTGTTCAAAATTCCTTTTTCGTAACTTGGCTAGTTTTGAGATTTAACAAACTCTTTGCAACACTCATAGCTATCTGAAATCAAAATAACGCTGTCATGACTGGTAACACTTCTTTTTATTTTGTATAAAAAGCATCTCAATTGATGGCAATATGTTTCAACTACGTAATATTCCATAATTCCCTTATCGTCACTTGATGGATAATGTTGTTTTATTGTTTTTCAGTGCGATGGCTGATGCTTTACCTGAGTGTTTGATTACCCTTATTTTGTTGGTGCAGAGTAGTATGTATTCCCTGCACCAACATGGTACGTTTTTACAAAAGTATTTTTTAATTATCACACTTAGTGAGTTATATGCTGAAATTATTCAGAAAAATTTGGTAGGTTTTTTAACGCCAATTGTGCCACAACTTCTGCACGTTGTGACGTTACTTTCTGATACCGTAATGTTGTCTGAATGCTTTCATGCCCCATGAGCGCCCTGAGTTCTTCAATCCCCATTAATCCCACTCGCTCTGTAGCAAAAGTGTGCCGTAGGTCATGAATACGAATTTCTTGGAGTTCAGGACTATCTCTGATGAGCTTAATCCAGGATTTCTGCGCCATGCGGTAAGAAAGGCGGGATACTTCCAAAGTCTTTGGCTGTTGAGCAGTAAACAGGGCTGGATGCTTAGGATGTCTATAATATTCAATGTAGTGATTTAGACTCTTGAGTGCTACTTCACTGTAAAAACACCACCGTTGCTTGTTGCCTTTCCCAACAACCTGAAATTTCCGAGCTTCGAGGTCTATGTCATCTAAATTTAGAGCTAGCACTTCAGCAATCCTAGCGCCACTGGTATGCAACAAACGCACCAATGCAGACAAACGAACATCTTTTTTGATGACACCATACAGGATACTTAATTGGTATGGAGTAAGGTAACGCACTGCCTCATCAGTAGCGTGTTCTCCTTGTTCTCGACTGGGTTTACGTCTTGTGAGTCCCGCAACCGGATTGGATTTGAGATATCCTATATCAACAGCAAAACTGAACAAAGCCGTGATTACAGCTTGATGACGGTGGTGGGTCGTATAGGAAACATCAGTTAAATGATTGAGATATTCCATCAAAACCTGTCTGTCGATGATTTCTATTGACCATCGACCGTACTCCTTGAGCAAGGGGATAATCATAGACTGATATGAACGCAGAGTACTTTTGGCTAGTCCTGGACGTTCTAAAAACTTGGTGGCTAAAGCTGTTTTACACGCATATTTCCGACCAGTATGCCCCTTTTCACGTTAAGGTAATTAACGCCACGATTAGGGATGCAACTCACGTTTTGGATGGTTTTCACGAGAGTGATTTACAGATTCAGGAGCATTATACGGATACAAGTGGCTATACCGAGCATGTCTTCGCAATGTGCCATTTGCTGGGATTTAGATTTGCACCTCGAATGCGCGATTTACCTGATAAGAAATTGTATACTTTTGAACCTAGTTCTCCTGATTCGCCTTTGGCACCCCTCCTCGGTGACAAGATTAGTGTGAAATTAATTCAGGAATCTTGGGATGAAATTCTACGCCTTGCTAGTTCAATTCGGACGGGGACGGTGACTGCTTCTTTGATGTTGAGGAAATTAGCTTCTTATCCTCGGCAGAATCGTTTAGCTTTAGCTTTGCGGGAGTTGGGAAGGATTGAGCGAACTTTGTTTACCCTGGAATGGTTGCAGAGTCCAGAACTGCGGCGACGGGCTACAGCGGGTCTAAACAAGGGTGAGGCCAAACATACTCTAAAAAGGGCGGTGTTTTTTAATCGGCTGGGGGAATTGCGCGTAGGCGCAGCCCGCCGTAGGCATCGCTCTTATGAAGACCAGTTCTATCGGGCCAGTGGGTTAAATTTAGTGATTGCTGCTATTATTCTGTGGAATACGGTGTACTTAGAAAAAGCCGTAGACTATTTGAAACAACAAGGAATGAATATTCCTGAAGAACATTTGCAACATTTATCACCGTTGGGTTGGGAGCATATCAATCTCACTGGCGATTATGTCTGGAATTTGAAGCAGGCAACCAGTTTTGACCAGCTGCGTCCTTTGCGGGTTAAAGAAAACAAGCATCACTGAAACGATTATTTGATAGGGATCTTAGCCTTAGCGTACAATTTTCCCGTTTTGGCACGGTGATGCCTGGAGCGCATTATTGAGCGAACTAGAGTACCCAACACTTACCAGTTAGGCGAAGTCTGCCAAATCCTTGCCAAGGACAACCCAGAACTGAGAGGCAAGGGTGGGTGTTGGGGCATTGTCAGCCAAGTAAATGAATTCAGTTGCACGGTGAGGATGTGGGATGGAGAATACGCCGTTGGGTTGCAGCACCTGAAGTCCTTCAACTACCTGCCCCAGGAGTGTGAGCAGATGCGGGTGATTTGCGATCGCATTAATCAGGTGTATTCAGACTCACTGGAGGAGACAGTCAAAAGTCTGTTGCAGTCGTTGGGCAAGCTGAATCGGTCTTATCTGACAGGCTTGGAGGAGAAATTGTTGAGCTTGCTAGAGTCGGAAACTGGCGGCTGATGCAAGGATTACCGACAGGCGTACTATCACGCTCCTGTTTTGAAGCGAGGGGGATAAGCGAAGCTTAAGCCTATCTGCATAATCGCAGCCCAACAATCCGCTTGCACCCGACCGTTCATAGCCTTTTCATCGACAACAATATAAATGTTATTGATTGAGTCTATAGCCTGAGTAAAACGAGGCTTTATTTTCTTTAGATTTTCTTTACAAACCAGTTCTGATCAGAACACTCATAGCTCTGGAACTTACAAAGACATTATTTAATCAATTAAAACAGTTATAGATTGATTTTTCGCTTGTTGCTCAATTACTTTACGAAATACCGCAAATAGATGAACTTGTTAATGCCTAGCTCTCGAAGAAAGAGTAATCTTAGCTTTGTATTGGTCGCGCTTGTGTGCTGTAGTTCTAGCATTATGCAAGCTTCATCAATAGCAAGTTTTAGTACAGCTTATGGGAGTTCACTTACTTCTAGTGAAAATAGTACACTGAAACCTGGCTCCTTTTTGTATCGAAAAACAGAAGGATTTGGTCTGAATATGTATATGGTACAACTGCCAAATACTGGCAATGCTCAAGAGATTCGTTTTCTAGCACCATATACTCATCAAATGTGGCTTGGAGCAGATGGTTCAGGACGTATTCAGCGAACAGACGGTAAACCGGAGTTTTTGAACGCTCAAGACCGCGCTATTTGGGAGGCGGCTGGAAAACCAAAGTTGTCACAAAGCTTCACGATAGATCACAAAGTAGGTGAACTGAGTTACCCTACAGTACTTCCAGGGGATCGAACT
The DNA here is from genome assembly GCF_035638895.1 of Nostoc sp. GTDB lineage: Bacteria > Cyanobacteriota > Cyanobacteriia > Cyanobacteriales > Nostocaceae > Nostoc. The sequence goes on from NZ_DASQZC010000037.1 coordinate 4,497, forward strand.
GCATTGGCACAGACGATCCGTAATCGGGCAAAACAAAATAATATTCCGATTGAGGGGGCGATGTTTGATGAGACTTTGAGTATTTTGGTGACACTGCAAACCAAACCAGAGCTACATCGACCCTTGTTTGAAGTAATGGCAAGTATTCCAGGAGTCGAACGCAGCGAGAATGTTACAGATCGGCAAGGACGAGCAGGTATAAGTTTGAGCTATACAGACAGCCAGACTGGAAAGCAAACTCGTGTGATTTTTGAGCCGCAGACGTACTACGTGTTAAGTGACGAGATAGTTCTGCTGAAGCGAACGCCAGAGTTAAACGTTTCAACCCCGTTTGTAATGAGTTGGACGACATACTTTGCTTCTAGTACAGTAGCCTCAACTAGTAATAAACCTTTCGAGTAAGCTGGAGGAGTCGGTGCAGAGGTTTCTGGAATCGTTGGGGAAGCCCAAGCGTACTTATTTGACTGGGTTGGAAGAGAAAGTTTTGAGGGTGCTGGAGTCAGAAATTGCAGGCTGATGTAACAATACTCTTAAGAAGAAGTCATTGGTTATGGCAAGTAGGCAAAGAAACAAAGTGTAGAGAGTCGAGTCATAACACATACCTGACCAACATAAAACTTTCCCGAAAAGCTAATGCGTCAATCTGTAAAGAGATATCGTTTCGCTGTGCTAACAGTTTTATCTTTACTATTTTGCTGGCTAGTGTTTAAAGCAGATGTTATTGTCGCCCAACAAGTCGCCGATCCGAACTTTAATAGCAGTGTTGCCCATCCTGCTTACACGACCACAGCACCAACGGTTCTCTTCGATGAGGCTCACCTAAATTTCCATACTACTCAAGGGCGCTATAAACCCTTCGTCGATCTCATCTCCAATGATGGCTATCGGGTAGTTGCTAATCGACAAGGTTTTGAGGCTGAAACGTTAGCTGATTATGACATTCTTGTGATTGCCAATGCCTCAAGTCAGCAACAGGGGCAACCTGCTTTTCGTGAGGACGAGTGTGATCTGGTCAGGGATTGGGTGCGTTCTGATGGATCATTGCTTTTGATTGCAGACCACAAACCCTTTGGTGCAGCAGCAGAAAATTTAGCTTCTCGGTTTGGTATTGAGATGAGTAACAAGTTCACGGTGGATTTGTCTCATTACGATCAAGACTCTGGCGTTCCTAGTTTTCTGCTGTTTAGTCGTAAAAATAAGCTCTTAGCCAAGCATCCGATTACGCAAGGTCGAAATTCACAAGAGCGGATCAATCGAGTCATGACGTTTACCGGACAATCCTTATCGCTTCCTGCTAGCGGACAAACCTTATTGCATTTATCTGATTCAGCAATCGATCTAGATGAACGACTCAAAAGTGCAGCAGATTTTCGTGCAGAACAAGGTGTTTCTGCGGCTGATCGCGCGCGCTCAGGGTGTGGTACTGCCATTTGGACAAGGACGAGTCGCTATGCTGGGAGAAGCTGCAATGATATCTGCCCAATTGATTCAATCGAGTGACAGGACATTTCCAATAGGAATGAATCACCCAGGAATCGACAATCGACAATTTGCTCTTAACCTGATGCACTGGTTATCTAGATTGTTGAGCTAGTTCGTGTTAGCTGCTTTGCTGCCCCAGTCAGAGCGGCACAACAACAGCATAAAAAGTCTATCTCTGCCGCTTTTAATGATTCAAAAACACTCCCTAACCCTGCAAAAGAGGATATCTCCCGGCAAGAAGACCCAGCCTTAGCAACAATTACGGTTACGGCTGTTGAAATTCCAGAGTTGACGGAGGATGAACAGCGCGATCGCTTACACTTGGAAAGAAAAGTGGAGAAAGCGGTTTTTGAGGCAGGTAAAGCGTTAATGGAGTTGCGAGATCGCCGTCTTTACCGTTCCACCCATAGCACTTTTGAGGAGTATTGCAAGGACAGGTTTGGATTTCAGCGCCGTCATCCTTATAGATTAATTGAAGCTTCGGCTGTATTTGATAATTTGATGAAAATGTGTCCCAATGGGACACAAACTGAAACTGAATCGAGCGATGCCAAAATGTGTCCCAATGGGACACAAACAGAAAATGAGGAAATGTGTCCCAACCGATCACAAATTTTGCCTACGAGTGAACGCCAAGTTAGACCAATAACAAAGCTGGAACCTCAACAGCAATGGGAAGTATGGCAGACAGCAGTGGAAGAAGCCGGAGGTAAAGTACCATCTGCTAGAGTTGTAGGCGATGTAGTACAACGGATCATGGAACGGACAAAAGCGCCAAATCCTTACCATATAGGGGAAGTCTGCCAGATTTTAGCTAAGGACAATTCTGAACTCAGAGGTAAAGGAGGCTGCTAGTGCATCGTTAGCCATGTCGGTGAGTTCAGTTGTACAGTCACAATGTGGGATGGAGAGTACACCGTGAGAATCGACCACTTGAAGCCGCTCAATTACTTGCCTGCGGAATGTCAGCAGATGCAGGTAATTTGCGATGCCTTCGGCGGGCTACGCCTACGCATCAGTAGGTTACGGGACAGTGGCAAGCTAGAAGCACCAGCAGAGGCAGTTATGAAGTGCTTGGGAGAGTTGAAGCGCCCGTATTTGACTGAGTTTGAGGAAAAACTATTAGGTTTTATTGAACAAGAATATGGGATTGTAGATTAGGGCAGATTTAACACTGATTTTTGAACATACACTGGCGTTCATACAATCGCTATTTTATGACACAGAAGTATTTCTTGGGTCATACAATCTGAACATCATCTCAAATCACCAACTAAAGCATTATGTCTAAACTTTTTGCTGTTGTGGTTGCAACCGTTCCAGAGTACTACGACTATAAATTGGCTTACCCAGAGCATGACCAAAATCAACTCGCTTGGTTTAATGAGCAACATGAGAAAGGAACACTACTGTGCTGTGGGCCGTTTTTTCCCCATGATGGAACTGGGCTTTGGGTAATCCAGGCAGAGAATTTTGAACAGGCTCAAGCTGTTGTAAACAGAAGTCCTCGTGTACGAGATGGTATGCTAGCGGACTCTGCTAGAGTTGTGGAGTGGGAAGTTCACATTGGACGCGCTCGTTTTGCTCCCGTGTGAATAAGTAGAAGCGACAACTGCTAAATTACTTGGATATAAGCAGATAAACGCACAGTAGAAGATTCTGAGAATTGAGATTAAATATAAGCTAAGTTACCTTCTCATTTTCTTAGCGACTTCGTTTAACCCTCCTTCTTTAACACAGGTTGCACCAAGGCTTTCAGTGTAAGCACCGTAGTCTTTGTAATGTTGTATCTTGATTAACATTACATTGCTGTCGCTCCATTTACCTTTAATTTCGCTAATTTTTAATGTTTTAGGATCAAGAAAATGGTTCAAGTTGCCGCCAAGTTTTCCCCACCAGTAAGAAGCCCCGACCATTCGGGTATTAGTAAACTTAACGCCAGACATCTTAACGACTGAATTAGTCTTTGTATTGAAAGAACATGCAGTATTAGTCTTGTTATCCAGTGCGATAATCAAATTGTTATTGCTTTCAAAGAATGACAAATCGTCATTTCTGTTGCTAGCTACAGCAGTTAGAGGTAATAAAGACACCAAAATATTAATAGTTACAAATAGTTTTTTCATTAGCTTTGTTTTAATCTATTAAATACTTTACTATCTCAATTTGCAATAATACATCAGTATATTTATTTACTTGTTATCCAGTATAATAGCCTCAAGATTGCTAACTGGTAGCCAAGCAAGCTCCTACTGAGATTAAGGTGGGTTTCTGTCTGTCAAATCCTTGCAAAGGACAACCCCGAATTTAGAGGCAAGGGTGGCTGTTGGGGCATAGTCAACCATGTGGGCGAATTCAGTTGCACCGTCAGAACCTGAGATGGCGAGTATACAGTTGGGTTGCAGCACCTGAAGTCGTACAACTACTTGCCTGCGGAGTGTCAGCAGATGCAGGAGATTAGTGATCGCATCAGTAGATTATGGGAAGACGAGAACTTGGAAGAGGCAGCCCGTGCTGTGCTGAAGCATCTGGGGGAACTGAAGCGACCTTATTTGACGGCTGTTGAGGAGAAGCTCTTAGGTTTGATAGAGAAAGAATATGGAATTAATGATAGATTTGGCTTTGAGCTAAATAATGGTTATGACTGTAACGACCTATAAATGGACAATTAAACGTTATCACCAAGCAATAGAGGCAGGTATCTTTGATGACCAGTCCATTGAACTATTGCGCGGCGACCTGATTGTTATGCCCCCAGAACGAGAACCTCACGCTTACTACAACACAGAAGCAGCTGATTATCTTCGCACACTGCTTGGTGAACAGGTAAAAATCCGCGATGCCAAACCAATTACCTTACCCAACGATTCAGAACCTGCTCCCGATGTTGCGATTGTCAAACCTTTAGGTGAGGTCTACTTAGAACACCATCCTTACCCAGAAGATATCTTCTGGGTTATTGAGTTTTCCAAAGCCACCCTAAGCAAAGATTTAGGTGACAAAAAAGACATTTATGCTGAGGCTGGTATTAGTGAATACTGGGTTGTGAACCTGAAGACTCCGCAGTTAAAAGTATTTCGTAACCTAAAAAATGGGAAATACAAAACCGAACTGACATTAACCACAGGTACTATTTCACCCCTTTGCTTTCCTGATGTATTTGTCCAAGTTGAGCGCCTTATAGGTAAGATGTAGTGCAACGTATGATGGAGCTATCCCTTATACCCAATACCTACCAAATTGGCGAAGTCTGCCAAATCCTAGTTAAGGACAACCCCGAACTCAGAGGTAAGGGCGGGTGTTGGGGCATAGTCAACCATGTGGGTGAATTTAGCTGCACCGTCAGAACCTGGGATGGTGAATATGCCGTTGGGTTGCAGTACCTGAAGTCCTTCAACTACCTGCCCCAGGAGTATCAACAGATGCAGTTAATCAGCGATCGCCTTGTGCGAATATATTCCTATTCACTGGAGGAGACAGCCAAAAATCTGTTGCAGTCGTTGGGGAAGCTGAATCGACCTTATCTTACTGGTTTGGAAGAGAAATTGTTGACGCTTGTGGAGTCGGAGTATGGGAGAATAACCTGAACAATTTTGGCAAATTGGCATCCAATGCCTTTGGGTTGCAGTTTCAATGGGGTTAGCAACACAACGGGACAGTGAAGAAGTTGTACGAGGGATAAAGCAAAGCTTTCCTCTTCTGCTACCCCGTGCTACGCCAGTTGTCAAGTGAGTGCTGTAGAATGCCTCTACATAATGGATACAGCGCTCACCAGACAGTTAAGGTTCTACAACTGGCTAGAAATGAATAAAACCAAACAGAACCTCAAAAAATGAAAAATGTAGATAGCTGGATTGCTGTATAGTTTGGGTTATGCCAGATTATCCTCTCAAGAGTTGCTCTATGATTGCTCTACCTGGTATTGCCATCCAAGACAAAATATACGAAAGTTCCAATTCTCTAGTGTACCGGGGCATCAGAGACGATGGAGTAGGGATCGTCATAAAAATGCTAAAGCTTGATTATCCCTCTCCCCAAGAATTAACCCGTTACAGGCAGGAATATAAAATTACCCGTTCCCTGAATCTGGAAGGAGTTGTCAAGGCATACGGCCAGCAGGACTATCAACGGACTTTGGTGATTCTCTTAGAAGATTTTGGGGGAGAGTCCTTAGAGCAATGGATGCACAAACGCCCGGATATATTCTGTCCCATGCCTTTATCCACTTTTCTAGGTCTTGCAATCGCTGTTTGCGACATTCTGGGCAGAATCCATGCAGCCAATATCATTCATAAAGATATCAACCCTGGAAACATAGTCTTTAATCTGGATACTGGAGTTGTCAAAATTATTGACTTTGGGATTGCTACCCAGTTTAACCGCACGAATCCGACTTTCAAGAACCCTCATATTTTAGAAGGAACCCTCGCCTACTTGTCTCCAGAGCAAACTGGGCGGATGAACCGTTGGCTCGATCGCCGTAGTGATTTTTACTCGCTCGGTGTGACGTTTTACGAACTTCTAACCGGACACCTGCCATTTCCAACAACGGACATACTTGAGCTAGTCCATTGTCATATTGCTAAACAGCCTGTTCCCCCTCACGAACTGAATGCAACGATCCCTAAAGCCGTTTCAGATATTATTTTGAAATTGATGGCGAAAAACGCAGAGGATCGGTATCAAAGTGCCTGGGGCATCAAAGCAGATTTAGAAATCTGTCTTCGGCAGTTCGCACAAACAGGTCAAATCGATGGCATTCAACTGGGTCTTCAAGACGTTTCGGATCGGTTTCACATTCCCCAAAAATTGTATGGACGAGAAGCAGAGATTGCAGCATTATTAGCAGCATTTGAGAGAGTGACAGGAATAGGAACTGAGAAAAATGCTCAATGCAATATTGAGATGATGTTGGTCTCTGGTTATGCTGGCATTGGTAAATCAGCTTTAGTACAAGAACTCTACAAACCCATCACAGCAAAGCGCGGTTATTTCATCTCGGGTAAGTTTGACCAATTTGGGCGCAATATTCCCTACAGCGCAATTGTGGATGCACTACGAAAACTGATGCAGCAGTTGTTGGGTGAACCTGATGAGCAGGTGCAACAATGGCGATCGCACTTGCTTACAGCTTTAGGAAGTAATGGACGACTGATTATTGATGTCATTCCAGAAGTTGAGTGGATTATTGGCAAGCAACCACCCGTAGCAGAAGTTGGAGCAACTGAGGCACAAAATCGGTTTAACCTTGTCTTTCAGAAGTTCATTCGAGCCTGCTGTTCTCCTGAGCATCCTCTGGTCATCTTTCTGGATGATTTGCAATGGGTAGACTCTGCTACACTCAAGCTCATTGAGTTAATTTTAAGCCACCGTGGGATACAAGCCCTGTTTTTGATTGGAGCTTATCGAGATCGCGAAGTCACCCAAGCACATTCCCTGATTGCAACCTTAGAGAAGCTAAAACAGGAAACTGTTACTATTAGTCAGATAATGTTAGCTCCCCTAGGACTAGGGGCGGTGGCTCAACTGATTGCTGAAACCTTGCACACGCATACTGAGTCGATTGCACCTTTAGCAGAACTGATATGGCGTAAAGCGAACGGCAATCCCTACTTCACCAATGAATTTCTCAAAGCGCTGTTCATTGAAGGTCTCATCGTCTTCGACATTAATCAACAACGCTGGCAATGGGACATTACTCATATTAAAGCCAAAAATATTACCGACAATGTAGTGGAGTTAATTATTGGAAAGCTGAAACAATTTCCAAAGCCAACTCAACAGGTTTTATCCTTAGCTGCTTGTGTCGGTGCTGAGTTTGATTTAGCGACACTCTCAGTTATCTGTGAACGACCAGAGGTTGAAATTTTTGCAGAACTCACAACCGTAATTCAATCAGAGTTGCTTCTTGCAACCTCAGAGTTAGATGAGAATCTGCGGATTCAAAATTACAAGTTTTTGCACGATCGCGTTCAGCAAGCAGCTTACAATCTAATTGATGAGTCAAATAAACAAATAGTTCATCTTCAAATTGGTCGCAATTTGCTTAAAGAAGCGTTGGCACCTCGTCTATCAGATCGACTGTTTGAAATTGTGGATCATCTTAATTATGGAATTGAACTGGTCACCGATCAAGCAGAACGAGATGAAATTGCCAAATTGAATTTGTTGGCAGGTCAGAGAGCAAAAGCAGCGATCGCTTATGGTACGGCACAAAACTATTTGGCGATGGGTAGAGCATGGCTGGCAGATTCTAGCTGGCAAACCAACTATGACCTGGCTTTAGAGTTATATACTGAAACAACAAAAATCACATATTTGTGTGGCAATTTTGAAGACGTAGAACAGTGGGCAGAAGTCATTCTACAAAAAGCCAAAACAGTTCTTGATCGCGCAAAAGTCTATGAAGTCAAAATTCAAACTCACATTGCACAGAGTCAGCCATTGAGAGCAATCCATGTTGCATTGCAAGTGTTACAGCAACTAAAAATTAGTTTTCTTGAGAATCCCAGTCAGTTAGATATTCAGCTTGAACTAGATACAATTTCATTCCTGCTCAGGGAAAAATCGATCGAAGACTTGAACCATTTACTGGAAATGACCGAGCCGAACCAGTTAGCAGCGATGCGAATCTTATCCAGCATCACCATTGCTGCTTATGTTGCTGTCCCTGATTTGATGCCCCTACTTGTGTTTAAACAGGTTAACTTGTCCATTCAACATGGCAATGCACCTGTATCGCCCTTTGCCTATGCCTTTTATGGGTTAATCCTTTGTGGAACAATTGGAGACATCGAGACTGGCTACCAGTTTGGTCAGCTTGCGCTTAGTCTGTTATCAAATCCTAAAACCCATCCGCTCAGAGCTAGAACATTGCTCATCGTGAACAACTTCATCGTTCATTGGAAAGAACTTGTTAGAAACACATCACAGCCATTACTAGAGGCCTATCAAAGTGGGTTAGAAACTGGAGATTTGGAGTTTGCTGCTTATTGTGCTCACGTTTATTGCTTTCAATCCTGTGTCGTTGGAAAGGAACTTGTGGAGGTTGAACGCGAGATGACGATATACAATGAAGCAATCCGTCAAATCAAACAGGAAGCAGCACTAACCTGGAATCAAATATTTCAGCAGGCGATCGCAAATTTGATGGGATACTCGGTCAATCCAACCCGTCTAGTTGGTAGATTCTACAATGAGCAGAATGGATTGCCACAACATGAAGTAGCCAATGATGGAACTGCAATCTTCGATGTCTATTTCAATAAACTTTTCCTGTGCTACCTCTTTTCTGAGTATGCTCAGGCAGTTGAAAATTCAACCATAGCAGAACATTATTTAATCAGAATAACAGGCACACCTCTTTGTCCTTTTTACTACCTCTATGATTCTCTAGCAAGGCTCGCAACATACTCTGAAAGCAGCGTTCAAGCACAGGCAGAAATCCTGAAAAAAGTTGCGGTTAGCCAGGAAAAAATGAGGCATTGGGCACAGTACGCGCCTATGAATTATTTGCATAAATATCATTTAGTTGAGGCAGAGAAAGCGCGAGTTTTGGTTCAGTTGCTGGAGGCAGAAGAATTCTATGAACAAGCAATTCTTGGTGCTAGAGAAAACGAGTATCTGCAAGAAGAAGCGTTAGCCTATGAATTAGCTGCCAAATTTTATCTAGAGCGAGGTCGGGAGAAGTTTGCCCAGCTCTACATGAAGGAAGCTCACTACTGCTATGAACGGTGGGGAGCAACGGCAAAAGTCAAAGATTTAGAAACTCGCTACCCGCAGGTATTTGCCCAGTTATCGGCTGTAGCTCATACGCCCATTCGCACGATTTCTGGAAATACCTCTAATACCTCATACATCCCTTTTGACTTGGCGACCGTGATGAAAGCATCTCAAGCGATTTCGAGCGAAATTGAACTGGAGCAGTTGCTTACTTCCTTGATGCAGATGTTAATCGAGAATGCAGGCGCACAAACTGGATGCTTGCTTTTAGAAAACTCAGGAGAATGGATGATTGAGGCTGCTTGTGAATTCAACGATGGTGCAACTGCCTGTGCGACGCGAGTGCTACAGTCGATTCCAATGACAAATCAACTGCCTAAATCAATCATTCAGTATGTGATTCGGACTCATGAATCTGTCCTCCTCAATGATGCAGCTCGTGAAGGGAATTTTACCAATGATATCTACATTCAACAAAACCAAACTCAATCGATCTTCTGTTTGCCGCTGCTGAATCAAACTAAGCTGGTTGGTGTGCTGTATCTAGAAAATCAACTAGCAACTGGGGCATTTACACCGGAGCGATCGCAAGTTCTGAATTTACTATCTACTCAAGCAGCGATCGCGATCGAAAATGCCAAACTCTATTCAAATCTCCGCGCTAGCGAAAGTCAAATGACTCAATTTCTAGAAGCTATTCCAGTGGCAATTGTAGTAGTAGATACTGCTGGCCGCCCTTACTACACGAATGAACGGGGGATTGAGCTATTGGGACAAGGGATGAATCCTTCTGTAACTCCAGATCAGATTCCAGAAGTTTATCAATTGTATCTAGCGGGAACGGATCAACCCTATCCCACTGAGAAACTGCCAGTTATCCGAGCACTGACCGGCGAACGCACTACCGTCGATGATATGGAAATTTGCCAAACTAACAGCACAGTTCCCATTGAGGTTTGGGGAACTCCCGTATTTAATGAGCAGGGTCATGTGGCTTACGCAATGGTGGCCTTTCAAGACATCACCGAACGCAAACAAGCAGAGAAGCTTTTAGCAGAATATAATCAAACGCTAGAACAACAAGTTACTGAGCGAACTTTGCTGCTTTCCCAAGAGATTGAAGGGCGTCAGCAAGTTGAAAACGCCCTGCGACAGAGTGAAGAGCAACACAGGCTGACAATGGACTTCACCCACATTGGCAGTTGGAACTGGAATATCATTGAGAATACAACAGATTGGAACGATAACCACGCTCGATTGCTGGGGTTAGTCCCCAGTGAAGTTGAGAGTAAGACTCAGGCATGGCGCGATCGCGTTCATCCGGAAGACATTCATCGGGTTGAGCAAGCGGTTGAAGTAGCTCTGGTAACCCACACTGATTGTGAAGTTGAATATCGAGTAATCTACCCAGATGGTAGTATTCACTGGTTGATTGGCAGAGGTCGAGGTATTTATAACGCAGCCGGACAGCCTGTGCGAATGTTGGGTGTGATTCTTGATATTAGCGAACAGCACGATGCTGCACTGCGTGAACGCAAACGAGCCGAACACGCCTCAATTCTGGAAGAACGCAACCGCATGGCGCGAGAAATTCATGATACATTGGCTCAATCCTTCACAGGTATTCTGCTTCAGGTTGGAGCGGCAACGCAAGTGCTGACGGACGACTCAGAAGCAACCCAAGTACATCTGGAAATGATTGAGGAACTAGCACGCGCTGGGCTGGCAGGGGCGCGACGATCCGTATCAGCACTCCGGCCGCGGCTACTAGAAGAAGGTAATTTAGAGAGTGCCCTGCATCGTATAGTGGCTCAAATGCGATCGACGACCGACACGGCTCTGATCTGCGAAACTCAGGGTACAGCCTATTCCTTACCAACCGAAGTGGAGAATAACTTACTCAGAATTGGGCAGGAAGCATTAACCAATGCGATTAAATACGCAAGTGCTAGCGAAATTCTGGTTGAGTTGGTGTACAACGAGACACAGTGTATCTTACAGGTTAAAGACGATGGTAGGGGCTTTGGAGTAGGTAGCATTCCTTTGAGCGGTGGGTTCGGCTTATTAGGAATGAGCGAACGGGCAGAGCGCATTGGCGCACAACTAACGATTCAAAGCCAACCGGGTCAAGGAACAGAAATTATTGTCACCATCAATCGAGAGTGAGAATTAAAATGAGCCAATCCACTAAGATTAGGGTGCTAATTGTTGACGACCATGCCATAGTCAGAAAGGGTCTAGCAACCATCATTAACCGCGATCCAGAAATGACAGCGATCGCTCAAGCTGAAGATGGGCAACAGGCGATCGCCGCGTTTCGAGAACACCAACCTGATGTCACACTAATGGATTTACGAATGCCCAAAATGGGAGGTGTTGAAGCCATTATGGCGATTTGTGCTGAATTTAAGCAGGCTCGAATCGCGGTACTCACAACCTACGATGGCGATGAAGATATCTATCGCGGTTTACAGGCGGGCGCTCAAGGCTATCTGCTTAAGGATGCTAAACCTGGCGAGCTTTTGAATGCAATTCGCGCCATTCATAATGGTCAGAAATACATTCCGCCAGAAGTGGGCGCAAAATTATTGCAGCGAATGAGCAATCCAGAACTGAGTGAACGAGAGTTGGAAGTGCTGCGTTTGATGGCACAAGGAATGGGTAATCAAGAAATTGGGACTGTTTTGAGTATTGGTGAAAGTACTGTCAAATCCCATGTTAATCGGATTTTGAGCAAACTGGGCGTGAGCGATCGCACACAAGCCGTGATTACTGCTGTTAAGCGTGGGATTGTCAGCTTGTAAGTAAGGAAAAATGAGGGGAGGGAAGGGAAATGAATTTTTACTTTTTCCCCTTTAGATTGGCTTTAGACTCCAACTAAAGTTGGAGACAACCTTCCGCTAGAAGCTGGACAAGTTCATCCATCACTCGATTGTATAAAAATGTCAACCCAGAGTGGACGACAAGAGAGGGTCAATTGTCTATATTGAATCTATAGCAACGTTAGCGCAGTTGGGTTGTAAGGCAAAAGTATTGCTTAATACAAACCGAAACATGACTTACGACCGCAATAATCGTTCTTTATTCGTTCCGCCTTCAACCCAGGATCATATTCAAGGTGCGCTGAATGCTGCTGTAGTATTCGTCATGTATGGAGATTATGAATGTTTTCAAAGTGCCAACGTCTATCGATTGATTAAAGTTGCCGGGCAGCAATTAAACGTTTCGTTTGGAGAAAACAATTTAGGTTTTATCTTCCGTCACTTTCCTCAGGTACAGATTCATCCACATGCTCAACGGGCAGCGGAAGCTGCGGAAGCTGCTGCTGCTCAAGGTCAATTTTGGCAAATGCACGATATGCTATTCATCTATCAACAAGCGTTGGGAAATGGCTATTTGGTGGAGTACGCCAATCGTTTAGGACTTGATATTTCTCAATTTTTGCAGGATTTATCCAGAGGTGTGTATGTCGATCGCATCAATGCGGACATCGAAGGTGGACTGCAAAGTGGAGTGGAGGCTGCGCCCGCTTTGTTTATTAATGGAATTCGCTATTTAGATCGCTGGACTGTTGAGCAGATAATCGCAGCCATTGTTGCTGCAAATGATTAATGTTTTTAGTGCTTATCTTAATAAATATTTTGTCAGAGAGTATTTCATAACTTCTATACCGACAACAAGAACGAGAGATTTCAGCAATTTAGCAAGAATACAGAGGCGATCGCCATGATAGTTTTGACATGGAAAAAAGTTCAAAAATTGTTGCTGTGGTTATTTGCATTAAGTGTTGTCGTTGGAATATCAATGCATCCAACACCAGCCACCTCTAAGGAATTACCTCAAGCGTCCAACTCTAAACCTGCGATCGTTCTCGTTCATGGGGCTTATGCTGACGGTACATCATGGCAACACGTTATTCCATTGTTAGAGCAGGATGGCTACAGAGTGACTGCTGTGCAGATTCCGCTTACCTCGCTTGCTGATGATGTGACAACGACGAAGCGGGTGATTAATAACCAAAAAGGTTCCGTTGTTGTAGTCGGACATTCCTATGGTGGAAATGTAATCACGGGTGCGGCGGCTGGCAATCCACAGGTGAAAGCTCTGGTTTATGTTAATGCTTTCGCACCAGATGTCGGTGAAAAGACGAGTGATTTAAATAAAAGGTACGCAGCACCTCCGATTAGTACGGCGATTGTATCTGATGCTGAAAACTTTCTCTATATCGATCGCGGGAAGTTTCACGAATTTTTTGCCCATGACGTATCAAAGGCTGAGGCGCGAGTAATGGCAGCAACCCAAAAACCGATCGCCAGCGCAGCCTTTGAGCAATCAGTGAATGAAATCGCTTGGAAAACAATTCCTTCCTGGTTTATCGTGACTCAAAGCGATCGCGCCATCAACCCCGAACTTCAACGATTTATGGCTAAACGGATTAATGCTAAGACAACTGAAGTTAACTCCAGTCATGTTCCTTTTATCTCTCATCCAAAAGAAGTTGCCAAAGTGATTGAAGCAGCAAGCACTGCTGTGAAGTAATCCCAATCCTAAGAGAAGCAGTTTCTCGGTACATACAAATAGAACAGACCTAATTATTGACCCTCCGAATTTTGGATTTTAAATTTTGGATTTTGGAATTGGTTTTTCGGTTCAAGCCCCGTCCCTGGTGTACGGAACAAATCTAAAATTGTCAATTCTTCAATCCCCAAGTTACATCCCTTTATGGGTGCAGTTAATCTAAAATCCAAAATCTAAAATTGTTTGATTCTAGGAGATTTGATCATGCCGACTCAAAATACAGACATCACTGAAGTCGATCGCAGTCAACCCATACTGCATCAACATGGATATGAAATTCAGCAGCAAGTTTGGTTTCTGGCAGAACATTTGGTGGATACACCATTGGTACGCAGTTAAATTCAGCAGATCGGGTGTTGTAAATGAATAACTAACAGTACTTCAGCAATAGTTCTTTAAATTAGTTCATTCTTGACTCCATTTATCCATTGCAGATAACAGAAAAAGAGAACTTTATGACTAATTATGACTACATTGTAATCGGTGCAGGGTCAGCAGGTTGTGTGGTTGCCAATCGTCTAACCGAAGACAATGACACAACTGTGTTACTACTCGAAGCTGGGAACCCAGATACGAAACCAGAGATTTTCATCCCAGCGGAGTGCGTCAATCTACTAGGCTCAGAGGTGGACTGGAGCTATTTCTCTGAACCAGAACCCTTCTTGAATAATCGCAAAATGTTTTGTTCCCGTGGCAAAGTCTTGGGAGGCAGCAGTTCGATTAATTTCATGATGTATGTCCGAGGCAATCATCACGATTATGACCACTGGCAGGAGTTGGGAAATCCCGGTTGGTCGTACCTTGATGTTTTGCCTTATTTCAAAAAATCTGAACAGCAGCAACGCGGTGCCTCCGCCTACCACGGAGTTGATGGGGAGTTGAGCGTTACCGATCTCATTGCGCCTACTGCAATTTCTCAACGATTTGTAGAGGCATCTGTGGCAATGGGATTTGACTACAATCCTGATTTCAACGGTACGCAGCAGGAAGGAGCCGGACTCTATCAGCAAACTATCAAGGAGGGTAAACGGCACAGTGCTGCTGCTGCGTTCCTTGTGCCCATTTTCCAGCGTCGCAATTTGACCATAACGACTGGGGCATTGGTGACTCGATTGTTGTTTGAGGGAACCCGCACCGTTGGAGTGGAATATCTGCACGAGGGAATGCTGCACCAAGTCAGGGTTGATCGGGAAGTGATTTTAAGTGCGGGCGCGTTCGATTCGCCCAAGCTGCTAATGCTTTCCGGCATTGGGGATGCAGCACACTTACAAACATTAGGGATTCCTGTTGTCGTCGATCTGCTAGGTGTTGGGCAAAACCTGCAAGACCACATTTTCTCTCCTGTGGTATACCAAGCAACTCAGGATTTACACTTTGCCAGCACCAGTGGTATCGGGGAAGCTGGATTATTTTTGCATAGCAAGTGGAATTCAGCGGTTGCACCCGATTTACAGTTTCTATTCGGTTCCATTCAGCTCTTACCCCCTGGCTATGCTCCAGCAGCATTCGGATTTACCGGTGCAGTAGCTTTGACCCATCTGCAAAATATTGGCAGTGTCGGTTTGCGATCGCCTGATCCCAAAGACACACCGATGCTTCAGATGAACTACCTGCAAAATGAAACTGATGTGAAGAAGCTGGTTGAGGGAATTAAATTAATGCGGCAATTGTTTCATAGCAACTTCTTTGATGAGTTTCGTAGTGCAGAAATTGCTCCGGGTGCTGAGGTTCAGAGTGATGAAGCACTCGTTGCTTATATCCGCAACAATTGCAGTACAGTGTGGCATCCGGTTGGCACTTGCAAAATGGGCATTGACTCAATGGCAGTGGTAGACCCTGAACTACGGGTACATGGAGTTGAAGGATTGCGAGTTGTTGATGCTTCCATCATGCCAACAATCACCACGGGAAATACGAACGCACCCACCATCATGATTGGTGAGAAGGCAGCAGATTTAATTAAAGCAGGTCGCACAGCACGAACGGTTCTCAGCAAATCTAACGTCCAAAATTCGGCGTATTCATCTATTTAAAAACGGGCGATCGTCTTTGATCAATCTCAGATTATCATACCTGTTGAGCATTTATCGGTCGATGTTAGGCAAACAGAAGACTCGGCCTCTGTGAAGGAATACACAATGGCACTGATTACAACACCATTCGGACGACATTCCACCGCCGCTGAGGTCGTACAAGGAATTGATCTTTCCGGCAAGCGGGCGATCGTTACGGGAGCCGCATCGGGCATCGGCTTAGAAACGGCGCGGGCACTGGCTCAAACTGGAGCGATCGTCACACTAGCTGTGCGTAATACCGATGCTGGAGCGCAAGTCGCGGCTGACATTATGGCTACTACTGGGAACCGGAATATTCATGTTGCTTTGCTTGATTTAAGCGATCGCAACTCAATTGCCAAGTTCATTGCTGCCTGGCGTGAGCCACTGCACATCCTCGTTAATAATGCAGGGGTAATGGCACTGCCCGAACAGCGCACACCTGAAGGCTGGGAGATGCAATTTGCCACTAACTATCTCGGACACTTTGCCCTAGCGCTCGGACTACACGACGCTCTCGCTGCCGAGGGTGCTGCCCGTATCGTGGTGGTTAGTTCTAGCGCACACCTGATGTCGCCCATTGTGTTCGATGATATTCACTTCATGTTCCGTCCTTATGATCCGTGGTTGGCGTATGGACAGGCCAAGACCGCAAGCATCCTCTTTGCTGTGGGTGCTACTGCGCGCTGGTTCAAGGATGGCATTACTGCTAATGTTTCACTTTAAGATTGATACAGATTTTTGCAGGGGGAGCAGAGGGAGCAAGAATAGTGATTTATTTGTATCAATAATTTCGTGAAATGGTGTAAAAGTGAGCTTCACGCTGTTGATGAACGAATTGCCGATCGTAAGTCTGCCTGTATTTCGTCCATCATCCCCACGATCGCCACGGGAAATACAAACGCACTTACTATCATGATTGGCGAAAAAGCAGCAGATTTAATTAAAGCGGAGTACACCTTGTAAAGTCTTCCCAACAAGCTTAATGTTAAAAATTTGTCACACTTGTCTATCTAAAAACGGCATGAACGCCTGCCTTATCGGAACCGCAAACTTGAGCATTCGTAACACAATTCATTCATTAGAAGGAGTACTTCCATGACAAAATCATTCTGGCTTCTTGGTTCTCGCCTCACCATCCTCGCCGATTGCACCACGACTGATGGTAAATACGACCTGATTGAGGGCTATTTCACTCCTGGTACGCAGACCCCGCCCCATCGCCATACCCGCTATTCCGAACAACTTTATGTGCTGGAAGGAGAGTTTACTGTCTGGGCGGGTGAAAACAAGGTTGTGCTAGGCGTTGGTGAAAGCTTTTTCATCCCGCCTAACACCATCCATGTAGTCGCCGCACTTAGCGATAAACCAGCTCGCGGGTTGGTTGTTGCTGCGCCTAGTGCCTTTGCTCAACTAATAGAAGCAGCAGGGACGCTAAACGAGAATGAGAAAACTGACTTGGCACTATTCATGCGCGTCTCTAGCGAAATTGGCGACGAAACTCTGGGTGCGCCCGGAGATCTCCCTTAGAGATTAAGCTGACTATTCTTCCTCCTGACTCCACTCTCCATTAGTAACTGATCGCTTTAAACCCAACAATCAAAGGATTAACATAATGGGAAAACTAGAAGGAAAAATCGCTCTTGTCACGGGTGGCAATAGTGGTATCGGTCTTGCCACAGCTAAACAGTTTGTTGCGGAAGGTGCATACGTCTACATCACGGGTCGTCGCCAAGTCGAACTGGATGCTGCTGTAGAAGCTATTGGTAAAAATGTTACGGCTGTACAGAGCGATGTTTCTAATCTGGCAGACCTCGATCGTCTGTTTGCCACCATTAAGCAAGAGCAAGGACACCTCGATATCATCTTCGCTAATGCTGGCGGTGGACAAATTGCTCCACTTGGAGCAATTACTGAGGAACACTTTGACAAAACATTCAACATAAATGTTAAAGGTTTACTGTTCACTGTACAAAAGGCACTGCCACTGTTGCCAGAGGGCGCTTCTATTATCCTGAATGCTTCGACTGCTTCTATAAAAGGTACGCCAGCTTTCAGCGTTTACAGCGCCACCAAAGCCGCTGTGAGATCGTTTGCTCGGAATTGGACACTTGACCTTAAAGAACGCAAGATCCGAGTGAATGCCATTAGCCCTGGTGTGGTTCCGACTCCTGGTTACGATCATTTGGGATTGAATGACCAGCAGTTACAAGAATTCGTAGATAGCCAAGCCAGCGCCATCCCACTGGGACGAGTCGGCACACCCGATGAGATTGCCAAAGCCGTTGTCTTTCTCGCTTCAGATGACAGCAGCTTTGTGAATGGCATTGAGTTGTTTGTCGATGGTGGTATGGCACAGATTTGAAGTCCAAAAGGAGTTAAAGATGAAGCTGATCTCTGTTAATGTCGGACTACCGCGTGAAGTGTCCTGGAAAGGAAAATCCGTCCGCACTGGAATTTCCAAAGAGCCAGTTAATGCGAGAGTTATGGTGCGTGAACTCAATTTAGATGGCGATCGCCAAGCGGATCTCACCGTTCATGGTGGAGTTGACAAAGCCGTATATGTCTATCCCTTTGAGCATTATGATTACTGGCGAAGCGAATTGCCTGACACAGAGTTAACGCCAGGGATCTTTGGGGAAAATTTCACAGTCACAGGATTGAGAGAAGAAGAATTGAACATTGGCGATCGCTTCCAAATCGGCAGTGTGGAACTAATGGTAACTCAACCGCGTTTACCCTGCTACAAACTAGGGATTCGCTTTGGCCGAGTGGATATGGTGAAACGATTTCTCGCCAGTCGTCGCACCGGATTTTACTTTCGGGTTTTGCAAGAGGGTGAAGTGGTCGCTGGAGACACTTTAGAGTTGATGAGTCGAGATACCAACAATATTACTGTTGCTGATATCACTCAGCTTTATGTTCGTGAGCGAAACAATCCAGAGTTACTGCATCGTGCAACTCAACTAGAAGCGTTACCCGAAAGCTGGCGGGACTACTTTCAGGAGCAGATCCGTCGTCAAAATGTGAGATAGATCGACCTGTCGTAAAACGTCATCATGTCACTTTTATCACTTACAACAAGTAATCCCATGACTACATATCGCACAGTTTCAATCGATGGTTTAGATATCTTCTACCGTGAAGCGGGTTCCCGTGATAATCCAACGATTCTGTTATTGCACGGCTTTCCAACCTCATCCCACATGTTCCGTAATCTCATACCAGCACTTGCTGATAAATTCCATCTCGTTGCTCCTGACTACCCTGGCTACGGCAACAGTTCTACGCCAAGTGTAAATGAGTTTGATTACACGTTCGATAATTTGGCTGAGATTGTGGAGAAATTCATTGCTGCGATCGCTCTCAAAAAGTACAGCCTTTATGTAATGGATTATGGCGCACCAATTGGCTATCGGATTGCCGCTAAATATCCAGAGCGCGTGCAATCTCTGATTGTTCAAAATGGCAATGCTTACGAAGAAGGTCTGCGCGAATTCTGGGAACCAATTAAGGCATACTGGCAAGAGCGATCGCCTGAGAATGCTGAAAAGCTCGAATATCTTGTCACCCTGGAAGCAACGAAGTGGCAATATACCAATGGTGTTCGCAATTTAGAAGCAATCAGCCCCGATACCTGGACTATCGATCAACATTTCCTCGATCGCCCCGGCAACGGTGAGATTCAACTGGCACTGCTGTATAGCTATGGTACGAATCCACCGCTCTATCCTCAATGGCAGGAGTATTTTCGCAAATATCAACCTCCAACTCTGATTGTTTGGGGCAAGAACGACTACATCTTTCCTGCTGATGGTGCTTATCCCTACCAGCGCGATCTCAAAGATGTTGAGTTCCATCTACTCGATACCGGACATTTTGCCCTGGAAGAGGATGGGGATGCGATCACAAACTATATCGATCAATTTCTCACATCACGGCTGCAATCCGTTCTCGCCTGATTCAGTGGGAATGATCGATTATCCGACCATAGCTCATGCTCAGATATGAACGTTTGAATAAACAGGATCAACTATTTCTGATTCTGTTGAACGATTTGAATTCATAAAGATTAAAGGCATGACTACTTATCGCACAATGGCAAGCTTACTTACGCCAATATCAACCACCCACGCTGATTGTATGGGGCAAAAATGACCAGGGCTTTTTAGTCGAGGGGGCTTATGCCTACAAACACGACTTAAAAAACCTGGAGTTTCATTTGTTTGATACGGGGCACTTTGCTCTGGAAGAAGATGGGGAAGCGATCGCAGACCATATTCACCGCTTTCTGACCACTCACGTTGTAGAGAACACCAAGCTAACCACTACTAACAAATAGTTTTGGCTCTTAAACAATGTCGATAAAAAGTAATTGTCATTCTACAATTACTGCTGATCAAACAACAGTGTCACCTCAACAGATTGTTTACAAGTTATTAAAGGAGAATGTCATGGTTGCTCAAGCAAACTCGCAAGCAGCAAAAATTTTGGAAGTCGCGAACGATCCACGTCTTTCCAAAGGAGTAAAGGAATTTTTGAAACTGCTGAATTCAGGGGGTGTGGCACTGGAGAAACTCACTCCACTCGAAGCACGTCAAGTTCTTGTGGATGCACAGGCTTCGGCTCCAGTAGACCTTTCAGGCATTGAAGAATCTGAAAAAACGATTACTGCTGATGGTTATTCAATTACCCTCAATATTGTACGACCTGAAGGGGTCAAAGGCACATTGCCTGTTTTCATCTTTATTCATGGTGGTGGTTGGGTGCTAGGTGATTACCCAACACACAAGCGCATGGTTCGCGATCTGGTTGTGCTTTCAGGGTTTGCAGGTGTCTTTGTCAACTATACTCGCACGCCAGATGCTCAGTACCCACAGGCAATTAATGAGATTTATGCTGCGACCAAATGGGTTGCCGAGCATGGTGAAGAGATTGGCGTGGATGGTAAGAATTTGGCAGTCGTTGGCAACAGTGTCGGCGGTAACATGACAACTGTCACTGCTTTGAAGGCGAAAGAAAAAGGAGGGCCACACATCAAGCTGCAAATTCTGATGTGGCCTATTGTAGATGCGGATTTTGAAACAAATTCTTATCACGAATTTGGCGATCAGCGTTTTCTGACTGTACCAACGATGAAGTGGATGTATGATATGTACATCGCTGACCCAGAAAAGCGCAAAGACATCTATGCTTCTCCCCTACAGGCGACGGTTGAGCAACTCAAAGGCTTGCCTCCGGCGTTAATTGTGGTTGCAGAGAGCGATATCTTGCATGACGAAGGCACAGCCTATGGACGCAAGCTCGATGAAGCTGGGGTGGAGGTGACAACAGTGCAGTACAACGGCATGATTCATGACTTCGGACTACTGAATGGTTTAGCTGAGTTGCCACAAACCCGTTCTCTGTTTGTTCAAGCTGCTGCCCAATTGAAGAAATATCTGCAATAGGATGCGATGGATGTTTTTGGGGAAGGGGAAAGACGCTCTTCCATCGCTTTGCTGCTTACCGAGTTATATCATGTCCGGTTAAAGACTTATCATTAAGACCGCAGGGGCGCAGGGGGAAAGAGATTTTCCTGGTTTTTGCACAGATGCACCGAATTATAACTAAGGAATGCGGACATTGTATTATACCAATTTACAATGGGCTACGCTAACGCAATTAAAAAACTTAGATGCAGCAAACCTTTCAGGGTTTGCATCTGTATCAGATTTTTCGTGAAATGGTATTACCTACTATGAACAGCTACACACGGAGCGCTAGGGACATTATCGGATCATCACCGTTAATTGCGATTAAAAACGAAGCACCACCCAAGCTGATTGTCGATCCACCGCTTCCCGAACCGCTAGCGCAGGGACGCGTCTTCATCCAGTACCGGACGGAGAATTTGCGTGTGTTGCCAGTGTTCGGCAAAGGTGCCCTCGAAGTATCGCCGCGCATCGGTCATATCCACATCACCGTTAACGATTTGCCGTGGCACTTTGTCGATGCCAGTGGGGAAACGATCATCCTGGTCGGACTGGAACCTGGCGTACACAAGGTGCTGATCGAACTAGCTGACCCCACGCACAAGGTAATCACTAGCGAAACTGTGGAGTTCACGCTGCCCGATCCTAAGAAATCATCATGAAAATAAACTGCTTTTGAGGTAATTCGGTCGGCACGGATTTAATATGCCAATTAAATCATACTAAAACAATCGCAATTCCACCGCTTACATACTATGAACAACCCTGAAAATCCTCAACTACCCCTGCCGCCTTTTGATAATGAATCTGCTATCCAAAAAGTCCGAATTGCAGAGGATGCCTGGAACACACGTAACCCTGAACTAGTATCACTCGCTTACACGTCGGATAGCATTTGGCGCAACCGCTCAGAATTTCTATCTGGCCGTGAGGCGATCGTTCAGTTCTTGACACGTAAGTGGCTTAAAGAATTGGAATACCGTCTAATCAAAGAGCTTTGGGCTTTTCAAGACAACCGAATTGCTGTCCGGTTTGCTTACGAATGGCATGATGATGCTGGCAACTGGTTCCGTTCCTATGGCAATGAAAACTGGGAGTTCGACGAACACGGATTCATGCGGTGGCGTATTGCCAGCATCAACGACCTGCCAATTCAGGAGAGCGAACGTAAATACCACTGGATACTAGGTCGTCGTCCTGACGATCATCCAGGATTGTCAGACCTGGATCTTTGAAAAGCCTGTTTTAACCAGGCTGATGACACTAGCGATCTATTCATAGTTGCATTCAGCTTTTTAATCACTGGAAAACGTTGCATATCGCGGGTGGTTTTTCAGAAAGAAAAGGGTGAAAATCAACAAGTAAGGAGAAAAATCATGAACATCAACAAGAATGACACCGCAGTAGTCGTCATTGATCCGCAAAACGATGTCTTGAGCGAAAAAGGGGTTTCCTGGGATTTGGTGGGCGAGAGTGTTAAGGATAACAAGACCATCGAAAATATTGAGCGAATCTTCAAAGCCGCGAAGCAGAATAAATTTGAGGTTTTTATCTCCCCTCACTATTACTACCCCACTGACCATAATTGGAAATTTGTCGGCAACCTAGAGCAAATGATGCTTGAGGTTAAGGAGTTTGATCGCCGTGGTGCATTGACCCTCGATGGATTCCTGGGATCGGGTGCTGACTGGCTCGATCGCTATAAGCCCTTCATTGAGGATGGCAAGACGATTGTGGTCAGTCCCCACAAAGTCTATGGGCCGCAAACTAACGACCTGGTTTTGCAACTGCGTAAACGCAACATCAGTAAAGTCATTCTACTTGGAATGTTGGCAAATCTTTGTGTTGAAGCTCACCTACGCGAATTGCTCGAACAGGGATTTGAGGTTCTTGTCGTTAAGGATGCAACAGCAGCCCCTCGACATCCGCAACTGGGTGACGGCTATAAGGCAGCACTGATTAACTTTGGGTATATCGCCAATGCAGTCCTTTCTACAGATGAAGTTGTAGCAGTAATGGACTAATGTCAAACTCATTAATCTTACAACACTTATGAAAATATCCGCATTACTTCTTGCTCTGCCAAAGTCAGTTTTTTCTGAAATTCATAACACCTTCTAGAAATCTTATTCACCTGATCAAACCCAAAGGATATGGAAGTGGACACTCAACACTATGACGACATTATTATCGGCGGCGGGTGCATCAATATCGCCTGTATTCCTACTAAAACGATGGTGGGGAGTGCCAGTGTTGCAAACACAGTGCGAAACAGTGCCGCTTATGGGGTTAAAACTAACACACCCACCGTTAATTTAGCAGAGGTGATCCAACGAAAACGAGCGGTTGTACAATCTGCGCGTGAAATGAATTTGCACAATCTAGAAACGGCTCTGGATAAAAACTTGATCATTGGCGAAGCAAGGTTTGTTGCTCCCAAAATGATCGCAGTAACGACGACTGAGGGGAACAATCGCTTACTTACCGCCGAACGCTTATTTATTAATACAGGCACACGACCGTTACTTCCATCTGTACCCGGACTTACAGAAGCTGGATTTTTGACAAGTGAGTCAATTATGGAGCTAGAACACCTGCCCGAACACCTGATCGTTCTCGGTAATGGCTATATTGGTTTAGAGTTTGCCCAGATGTTTCGGCGCTTTGGCTCTCGCGTTACTGTCATTGGGCAAAGTGAGCAAATCCTGTCACAGCAAGATTCAGATATAGTGATCGCAGTTCAAACATTACTGGAACAAGATGGTATTGAATTCTTGCTGAAGGCGAAGGTGTTGAGGGTCAATCGCACTGATAATGAAACCATCCTGCAAATCCAAGTTGGCGATCGTGAAATCACCCTCCAGGGTTCGCATTTGCTCGTCGCCGTTGGTCGTGCGCCCAATACCGAGAGCTTAAATTTAGCTGCTGCTGGTGTGGCAACCGATACACGCGGATTTATTCAAGTTAGCGATCGCCTGGAGACGAACATTCCGGGGATTTGGGCGTTAGGCGACATCAATGGCGGTCCGCAATACACCCATATATCGCTCGATGATTATCGCATTATTAAAGCTAATTTAATTGATGGGGGCGATCGCAGTACAAGCGATCGATTGGTTCCATCGTGTCTATTCATCGATCCAGAACTGGCTCATGTGGGTTTGACTGAAACTGAAGCACAGCAACAAGGATATGCTATCCGCTACTTGAAGAAATGGAAATTATAGCATCAAATAAGTATGAGGATTTAGCTGATTCTGATGTAATTGTCGTAACTGTTGGGGTACAGAGGAAACCTGGACAGAGCCGATTAGAGACGTTGAGTGACAATGCAGAGATCATACGTTCGACGATGAAAGAATTGGATCGAGAAATATAGTATAAGCTTAACTAATTTAGTAGATATCTTCTAATAGGCTACAGCGATTGATTTTTTTATAGGTATTTTTGACTTATTTTTATTTTATACTTACTTGTTGAAAGAGACGTGCATATCCTAAAGCTAGGATATATGAAGACTTTTCTACTTGTACACAGCATTTAAATAAGAAAATCTGGTTACAAAACCGATATTTTGATACTGATTATAAGGCGATAGTAGATCAAAGAAAGTTGTATATTTTCACTGTAGAAATAAAGAGAAAATAAAAAATGA
>NZ_DASQZC010000038.1:0-8031 GCF_035638895.1 Nostoc sp.
GAATCTTGTAAAGTTTCAACTACTCGTTTAG
This sequence comes from Nostoc sp., assembly GCF_035638895.1. Lineage (GTDB taxonomy): Bacteria > Cyanobacteriota > Cyanobacteriia > Cyanobacteriales > Nostocaceae > Nostoc. The sequence continues at coordinate 32 of NZ_DASQZC010000038.1, forward strand.
CTGCTTGCTTGAGAATCTCAGGAGTTGCTGGCTTAGTGCCGATGGTTTGGGCAGAAGTGCCCAACAGCCGCGTTTGCGCTTCTGCAAATTGATAGGTAAATTGAGGGCCCTCTCCGGGAATCTGGATGATAGGTTTCCCGATCGCTACAGCTTGCTCCACTGCCAACCCTGCCATACCAATGACGAGAGTAGAGTAACATAGGATATCACTGAAGGCATCTGAATAACATCTCACTTCTACAAGGGGTGATTCCTCAGCAGAACTTCCTGGAGGAGAATAGGTGAGTATGCCTTGATTGAGCTGCCAACCTTGACTTTTGGCAATGTCGTCTAATTGCGCCATCAAACTCGGCATCAAGGCTGCACGAAATTGTAATCCTGACTCAGGCATCACCTTGGCGATTTCCACAACCAGTTGCAATTGCAAACAAAAATTTCGCGCGGCTTCAGGCATCCGCGATCCTGGTAAGATTGCGATCGCTCTCTCGTCCGGTTTCAGGTGCAAGTCTTTGCCAGTAGGGACGAGCCTATCTAAAGCCGGAATGCCAGCCAACAGAGCTTTAGTTAAACCTTGCCGTTGGAGGTCATAAGCCGTATGGGAATCCTTGGTGAAAACTCCCAGACATCGAGAAGAATTAAGATCGTGCCACAGCAGTGGATTGAGACGCAATCGCCCTTCATAGAGGGCAGAAAGACAAGAGATAAACGAGACGAAAGGACGCTTTGTTAAGTAAGCAAATGTCTGGGAGATAAAATCTCCAGTAGCCATAATCAAATCGCAGTTGGGAGCATACTCCAACACTGCTTGTAATTGTCGCCACGTTAACCCAATTAATCCCGACTGAAAATCTTTGAGCAAATAGAGGCGCTTCATGTAGAAGAATCCTCCAGAGGGCATTGTTTGTGTGGGGCCAATAATGGGAATGTCCAAGTTGCGGTAAGCTTTTCCTTCCCCTACAATCGGCATTGCTGCCATCTCGATAGAAGGACACAATTGGCGTAGGGTCTGAATAACATGAGAGGTGTGGTTGTCCTCTCCGTGTCCGTTACTGATAAACAAGATTCGCTTAGAAGGCATGAATAGTCGTAAAAATTTTGTTATGGTCGTCCTTAGTCATTTGTCCTTGGTCATTTGTAATTACAAAGGACAAATAACTAATGACAGCAAAAAGAAAAATATTTCACAAATGATTTAGGACTGTTATATAGTTTGTTCTGGTGCCGCTACATTTTGCCCAATTTTGGGTTCTGTTCCCGCAAACACTCGTTCAATATTAGAGCGATGGCGTAAAATCACATATAATCCACCGGCAATTCCAAACAGAATATATGGTAATGGTTGATGCAAAATTACCATGAAAATGGAAACAGCGATCGCACCTGCAATTGAACTCAAAGAGACAATCCGCGATATCGCCACCACAATGGCAAACACACCTGCTGTTGCTAAACCTATCTGCCAACTCATAGCCAACAAAATCCCCAAGCTTATAGCAACCGATTTACCACCAGTAAAGCCCAAAAAAATTGATTTACTATGTCCCAGGATGGCAGCTAACCCAGCTATTGTTATTAACCACGGTTGCCACACTTGTACATCTACCGTTAGGGGGATATAATTTTGAATCGCGTTGAAATTGAATAACCAGTAAACTAGAGCGATCGCTAATACTCCCTTTAAGGCATCAAGTACTAAAACGAATGCTCCTGGCCCTTTCCCCAAGGTTCTTAGTACGTTAGTTGCTCCAGTGGAACCTGAACCAACTTGTCGAATATCAATACCTTTTAACTGCTTAACAGCAATGTACCCAGTGGGAAAAGAACCCAATAGGTAAGCTATAACTACAATTGCCCCGCACAGAGTTAACCAAATAGCCATAATAAAATTCAAAATTCAAGATTCAAAATTTAAAAAAGTCAAGAGGTATTACTCTTGACCAATGACTAATGACTAATGACTTATTTAAAAGTCATCATCATAGTTTCTCACGGTTTTAGGGTCAGGAGCAAAAGCTAACCACAAAGGAAATTGCAGCAGTGACAGACTAATTTGCTCCTCTGAATCATCAATGATAATTAAGGGCAGTTGATTGGCTTTCGTCAATCGGTCTGCTTTCTGAGCCAGAGCATCAGACGCCTCAAATAATACCACACCCCGGTCTGGGCCGAAATCTGGGCGACCGATTCCTAGACAGTCTTGCAAGCCGCGCCGCCATTCACCCAATCGCTCTGGTGTATTAGCTAAAACTAAAGTACGGACGCGATCGCCATACAGCTTGTGTAATATCGAAATTGTAGCTGAGGCAATCAAAATATTTTGTAAGCGGCTACCCATTGTCCGCAAACCACCCCGTCCCCCTTGGGTAAAAAACCAGTTAGAAACTCGTTCTGCGTGGATTGGTTCAAAGGTACGGCGTAGTTGCCAGGCTGGCCCATAGTAATCTGGTTTATTGCGGTATTGGTCAATTAGGCGGCGAATTTGCTTGGTAGTATCTTGAAACTGCTGTTGGGCAAATTGTGGTATTCCAGGTTGGGTTTCAACTGGTTTAGCCTCTTTTTCTTTTACAGATGGTTTTTCTCGTTCCACTACACTTGGCGTCAGTTGCAACTGCTCGGCAGCAACGGCCAAATCCTGTAAGCTACCAGTGAGATAGTCTTTAAAACCCTGCACCCGAATAGCCAAGTCTTGGGATGTACCAGCAAAAGTGGTTCGCATCTCGTTGCGGATACGTTCTTGACGGCGTTCTAGTTGTTCTACAGAAATTTGCAGGGTTTGTTTGCGTTGTTCTAACTGCACCAACGACTCTTGCACAAGCCGTCCAAGCGATGTCTGAGTTTCACCCACTTGTGCCTGAAGATTTTTGTAAAAAGCTTGCAGCTTGGCTATTTCTTCCTTGAGAGCAGTTTCAGCGCTCTGCAACTCTGCAACTCGCTGCTCTGCTTCTGCATATAATAAATGGTTTTCTGATTCCAGTGCGGTATTTTCCGGTTCCGACTGCGCTACAAACTCGCCATTTGAATTTTCTGTTAGCTCTACTGTAGAATCTACCACTTCTGCATTAGAGATGAGTGGCTCAAAAGTTGTGTAGTTCTCTGATGAGCTAATGGCTCCTGTTTCTCCCACTGACTCAACAGATTGATTGAGTGGATGTTCAACTGCATTGTTCGGTTCTTGTTTTTCTGCCAACCGCTCATCAATTGGTTCTGGGGTTTGAGATGCCTCTGAGTTCATAAACAATAGTGTAATTCCTATGACGCGAATAAATAGCTTTCAGAAATATTACAATTGACCTGCCATAATCCTGAGTTTGATCTGTGCTGAGTCTAGAGCGAAACGACTCAGCACAGATCAAACTCAGGACTAAATACGCGGACAACGTTGTTCTAAGCAAGTTTTCAAGGTATTGGGATCAAATAAAATCGGTAAAAAGTGAATACTTTTAATTTCTTTAAAGTAAAACAAAATGGGGACTCCATTCCAAAAGATCCGCCAGTTTTGCCATTCCTGGTAGGGAAAGCGCCGAATTAATTTTTCGCCTCTGTAAATATCTAAGTCGGTGGCGGTAAATTGCAAACGCAGCGTTAACGCCTGAAACATAAGAAACAAACCAAATAGTGTAAAAACGGAGCCTACCCACGGTTGTACCAACAGTAGTGGAATAGCGGCAATCACCAACACTATAGGTATATTGTAACTAGGCTTGAGTTCCACTGTAGATGTGGAGTTAGGAGCAAATGAACTGGTCACAGTCTTAAATCCTGCTTTATTTACTAGGCATCTCTCTCTTTTATTTTAGGAGTCAGGAGTTAAGCGTTAGGAGTTAGGAGTTACAAGTGAGGAATTTTAACTTATAACTCTTGTACAGACGCGATTAATCGCGTCTCCTCACTTTTACAGCCCTATGAATGCACTGCCAGTCCCCTGAAACATTAACCAAGAAAGAAAAAAGTTACTAACGAATATAATTAGCAAGGCAGTCACAACAGCACTTGTGGTTGACTGTCCTACACCTTTGGCTCCTCCTGTTGTCGTCAACCCCCAACTGCAACCAATTACGGCGATTAAAATGCCAAAGCAACACGCCTTAATCATGGCGCTAACAATATCCCAGATACCAAGAAAGTTACGGGCTGAGTCTAAGAATACCGTATCAGACTGGTTGTAGATATTTGTCGCAATTATCAATCCCCCGAACATCCCTGTTACCAAAGACAGGAGGGTTAAAATTGGTAGCATTAAACAGCAAGCAAGGACGCGGGGAATAACCAGGTAATCGATTGGATCTGTTTTCAGCATCAACATGGCATCGATTTGTTCTGTGACTCGCATGGTACCAATTTCGGCTGCAAAGGCAGAACCGACTCGCCCAGCTAAAATCACTGCTGTCAACACGGGAGAAAGTTCTCGTGTCAACGCGACAGAAAGCACTCCGCCGATAATGTTTCCTGCGCCAAAGTTGATAAATTCCCGCGCCACCTGAATGGTAAACACCGCACCCACGAAAATAGCCGTCAATAGCGCAATAAATAAGGAATCTGGCCCAACTGCTGCCATTTGTTGCAAGGTGTTGCGCCGATGAATTTTGCCCCTCAATAGGTGAACTAGTACTTGCCCACCCAGAAAAATCGCCGCCAGCAGTCGCTGACTCCATTCTCCTAAACTGGATTTGGATGTAGTCTGGTTCAATGTTCTGTAGCTAACTCGGTGACTGCCTTAAGAATAGCGGAAGTCATTGGGATAGGGAATGGGGAATGGGGAATGGGGAGTGGGGAATGGGGAAAGAGGAGGCAAAAAGCAGAGGGCAGAAGTTCTTTAATTTTTAATTGTTTAATTTTTAATTGATTTCTCCCCCTGCCTCCCCTGCTCCCCTGCTCCCCCCACTTCTTACTCCCCACTCCCCACAGCGCTAAATATTAACTTTGATTAAAGATGCTCTCAGAAAATGAAGCTGTTATTAAAGGTGTTGCAAACCACTAAATAGGGCTAACTTTAGCTATAAACTTGATTGTGCAAGGGTTTTGTAAATTTAAATTATTTTTAAGATACCCAGCATGTGCTGTAGCTGGTAACCGTTTATTTTAATGAAAACTTAAGATTTTTGACAGATTGGTTGGTCAGGAGCGATCGCACGTATTGTAGAAAATGACGAACTGCTATCTAGCTCTTGTCATCTCTACTCACGGAGTTTGTCTTAAATGGCTATTTTCACTAACTTTCTCCGCTCCGTACTACTAACGATCATTTTTAGCTTTCTCGCTCCCATGTTACTTGTTGGCGGCGTATTGTTCCTTTTACCCCTCATCGGTTACTTCCCCGGCTTACAAGAGTTAACTGAGGCGATCGCTACTCAGATTATGCATTTTCTTGCCACCTTTGGCAGTGGAAGTCCCCTACGTGGATTATTTGTGATTAGTTTGACCTGTAGTTTTGTCGGCGCACTGTTTGATATGTACGTTTACTATCGGTGTCAAATTTTACGAATTGATTCATAAGTAAAAATAACTTCGTCAGATGCTCATGGGCTGTACAAAATAGGGAAAAGTCATATTCCCTAAAGTGAAAGTACTACTGGTTTTTACCTAAATAGGGATTAGTGTTGCTCAATGATTTTATTAATTAAATTGAGTGCCGAAATTATTGATTAAATATTTATTATTCATTAGTTATTAGTTATTAATTACTGACAACTATTACAGGTGCGCGACCCCAGTAAAACAATCCTTAAAAAGTTAAAAACCTAGAATGCCAAGGGTTGTAGGATTTTAATTCCGCAAAACAGCTAAAATAGTCTGTGCTAAATCATCATGCTGGACGCTAGACTAGAGTTTGGCGTTTTGTGTTATCTGCAATCTTTAAGGACTTGATTAGTATCCATTGAGAATATCAAATAAAACTCACTGCAAAATATAAAAATTTCCTTAAAATACTGATGATCACAATGCCTGCTCATGTTTCTTAACAGAGCAAAAGAGGTCGTCTGACCTTTGGGCATCTTATATTGAGTTTATTACGAGGTATGTTGACAGATCATGATTTGGCCGTTTAAGCCCAAGTTTAGAAAACAAATTGCGCGGATTGAAATTACTGGTGCAATCGCCGGTGCTACTCGCAAACGCGTCCTAGAAGCCTTAAAAACTGTAGAAGAAAAAAAGTTTCCGGCATTATTGCTCCGTATCGATAGCCCTGGCGGTACAGTCGGAGATTCCCAAGAAATCTACAGCGCTCTAAAGCGTCTGCGCGAAAAAATCAAAATCGTCGCTAGCTTTGGCAATATTTCGGCTTCTGGAGGAGTCTATATCGGCATGGGAGCCGAACATATCGTCGCTAACCCAGGTACAATTACGGGTAGTATTGGTGTGATTCTGCGTGGAAATAACTTGGAACGCTTGCTAGAAAAAATCGGTGTTTCCTTCCAGGTAATTAAGTCTGGCCCTTACAAAGACATATTGTCTTTTGATCGGCAACTGACTCAACCAGAAGAAAATATCTTGCAAGAGTTGATTGACACAAGTTATCAGCAGTTTGTCCAAACAGTAGCTGATGGACGTTCTTTAACAGTAGAAGCTGTGAAAAGTTTCGCTGATGGCCGGATTTTTACTGGACAGCAAGCCCTAGAGTTGGGTGTTGTAGATCGCCTGGGCACAGAAGAAGATGCCCGTCGCTGGACAGCAGAACTAGTCGGACTAGATCCAGAAAAAACTCTCTGCTATACCCTAGAAGAACGTAAACCTTTATTAAATCGCCTTCTACCAGGAAGTCGTCAAGTTTCATCAGGAATTCGATCTGGAATTGATTGGCTCGAATTTGAAATGTCTACTAGTGGTTTACCCTTGTGGTTATATCGACCCTAATATGAGTTAGGAGTTAGGAGTTAAAATTATCAATTTCTCACTCTTAACTCCTAACCCCTAACTTTTTTGTTTTAAGGAGGATTTGGGCGTGGAGTGGCAAATGCGGGCTATTCGCGGAGCAACAACCGTTTCAGAAAATACCGTTGAGGCAATGCGAGAGGTAGTAACAGAACTACTAGATGAATTAGAAAACCGGAATCAATTCCAACCGAGGGACATGATTAGTGTGACTTTCTCAGTTACACGCGATTTGGATGCTATTTTTCCAGCTGCGATCGCTAGAGCGCGTCCTGGTTGGGATAATGTGGCCATGTTGGATGTGCAGCAAATGCACGTCGAAGGTAGCTTACAGTGCTGCATTCGGTTCTTAATCCACGCTTATCTGCCAGCCTCCGCCTCGGTTCATCATATTTATTTACGCAACGCCGCTAGCTTGCGTCCCGACTGGAGTTTGCCCCAGTCTTTACAAACATCACAGCCAACAGTTAAGTCAAAAGTATAAATTCTTCAAATAAAATAAAAATTTATGTAACAAAAAGTATAAAAATATAATTTTGTGCTATGGTGGCTGCTAAATTTGCTGCTGGTGGAAGAATATTACTACTTTGTCGCAGTGATTTGAAGTCTATTGGTGAGGCGATCGCGCCTAAAATCAGGATGTTGAGTTGTAAAGGTAGTTTGCAATGAATCATCAAAAACAACTCAGTGCAATGCTTGTTCCATTCTACTTAGGGGAGCAACAAGATTCACAAGGTCGGACAATTCAAGAGATATGGACTTGGAATTTTGAAGAATTGGAGTGCGTCCACAATTACATTCAGTGGTTGTTCCCTTTGCCTGAGCGAAGTGCATTCAATCCTGATTCGCCCCTCGTTGATGAGGAAATAATTCAAGCATTTCAAAGCAACCCACACCTACGTCAAAATTTGCTGCGTTCCTTCACAGTTATGCTTAAATTTTATGGGTTGCAACGCCAAGAGAGTAATGACGGAAAAATAGTTGTCAGCCAGTCAGAAGACTATCCGAATCGTAAAGGCGAATGGGTCTGTAGATTTAACCACAATTATCTTCGGATCACCCGTATCTTAAAGTGTTTAATAACATTTGGATTGGAGAATGAAGCGCAAGCATTTTATGAAGGCTTGCGA
>NZ_DASQZC010000039.1:0-32259 GCF_035638895.1 Nostoc sp.
TGGCTGAGGATAACAAAATCTCTTTTGATGAAATGGTTGCATACAAGCACTCTACTCGTATGGAACTGGCTGATCGGATTTTGGATGATTTAATTCCGGCTGCACGCAAGTACGGTCAGGACTTAGGGCAAAAAGCAGCTAATGTCCTAGAAGCATGGGATCGGCAAGCCAATGCAGATAGTCGTGGGGCTGTATTATTTGCCTTTTGGGTACAACAGATGGATTTAGATAAGACGTTTAGTAAACCTTGGAATGAAAATTATCCACGCACCACACCCGATGGTTTAGCTAATCCTGAAAGTGCAGTCGCAACTCTGCAAGCAGTTGCAGCAGAGATAGAAAAGACTTATGGGGCGCTTGATGTACCGTGGGGAAAGGTTTTTCGGCTACGGTTGGGTGATGTGGATTTGCCTGGTAATGGTGGAGATGGGGAACTGGGAATTTTTCGGGTACTGAATTCTGCTCCCGGAGAAAATGGGCAGTTCCAAGCCGTTGCAGGTGATTCTTATGTGGCTGCAATTGAATTTTCCAACCCTGTACGGGCAATGGCACTCACCAGCTACGGTAATGCATCTCAACCCGGATCGCCCCACATTAGCGACCAGTTACAGATGTTCGCCAACAAAAAATTGCGGACTGTGTGGCGCGATCGCTCAGATATTCTTGCTCATCTAGAAGAACGTAAAATATTCTGAGGTTAATAGTCTGTTTCTAGTGCTTGCGATGTCTGCGACGGGCTACGCCTACGCCCAAAAATTTCTAAGTTTCTGGAGATATTTGGAGCGATCGTGGAGGGGTACGCGTAACGTGTCGCAGACAGACGCTGTGTGTAGTTTGCTTCGACCTAGGAGTACGCTCAAATGAAAAATTGAGAAAAATTTTTCATTCCCCAAAGGGGTTAACGGGAATTTACTTTGAAAAGCAATTGCAGTTTGCAACAAGTAATTCAACCTAACATAAGCCTAAATAACACTGCTAATTTTGACTAGTGAACCAGGAGGCAAGATGGAAAGCAACACCATACCGTGGTGGATATATGCATTACTTTCGGCTGGCTTTGCAGCATTGACAACTATTTTTGCCAAAATTGGCATAGAAAATATTAATTCTAATTTAGCAACAGCAATCCGAACTGTTGTTATCTTAGTAATTGCTTGGGGAATTGTATTTTTTCAAGGAAATGTAGTTAATATCTTAGCTATTTCCCAAAAAACGATGCTCTTCTTATTATTATCTGGAGTATCTACAGGGTTATCATGGATTTTTTACTTCCAAGCTTTACAAATAGGAAAAGCCTCCCTTGTCGCACCAATTGATAAATCAAGCTTGGTATTAGTTTTATTATTTTCAGTTATGTTTCTGGGAGAAACATTAAACTTGAAGATAATATTAGGAAGCTGTTTAGTAGTTGTGGGGACTTTAGTTCTAATCTTTTAAACACTTAACTATAAGTGTTTCAATTCTTGAGTCATACGACTTACATAATTTTTTACTGGCTTTGACTTTTCAAACATCCTCTAAAGCTTTGACTGCCTTTTGCATAAATTCTGCTAATTACGAATTACAAATTATTTTAATTCATCTCCAAAAAGTTAGATTATTTTTTACATCTTTAGGTAGATATCAAAAAATATAATTTTAGTATCTACTTCGAGAGCAAGTAACGTCTAGACTTGTGTATTCAATAATTCCTGATTTATCTGACAAAACTTTCGTTTAGTATTTTTATTTATAGAATAAAAATACCAATTTCCATCTGAAACCTTGATGTAAAGTTTTTTGTCTAACTTTTGGATTTAGCATTTATCCCATCTGGTAGAAAGAATTGTGAATCAAAGTTGATAACTTAGATACAAGTGAGATTGTTGAGGCAGTTATGAGTATTCTTGCTTGGGTAGTTTTAGGACTTTTAGCAGGTGCGATGCCTAACGGCGGGCTACGCCTAAGCTAAAGCTGTTTATCCTAGTTATCAAGGTGGTAGAATTCTCTCCACAATGATTTTGGGTATAGTTGGGGCTTTCGTCGCTGGAAGTCTGTTTACCTTACTACGAACAGGAACTCTACAAATGACTGCGGCTGGCGCTGGTTTAACTCTTCCAGGTATTTTAGTAGCTGTGATTGGCGCAATTGTTGCTATTTATCTATGGGGATTAGTCAAAAAAAGCAGCATTGCTTAATTGCTGATTGTCAGTTATCAACACTAACATGACTACTGTATTTTATTGGTCTTCTAGTGAACCAGTTTGAGAAGCTATTAAATCTTAAACTAGGTAAATATTGAAAGATACTAGGAGACAATAAAATAGTTTGTTAATTCTGTAAAATCATAATTTTTGGAAGTGTAAATCTATGTTTTTTCACAAAAAAGAGCCTATTCATGCAGTTAACGTAACTGAACCAAACCCTCGTTTTGCTCAGTTGCTTTTAGAGCAGTTTGGTGGAGCTACTGGCGAACTTAGTGCAGCACTTCAATATTGGGTTCAATCCTTCCATGTCGAAAATCCTGGAATTAAAGATATGCTGCAAGACATTGCGATTGAGGAATTTGGCCATTTAGAAATGGTTGGTAAACTCATCGAAGCTCATACCAAAAATGTGGATCAAACAGAGGCTTATAAGAGTACCCTATTTGCACTCCGAGGGGTTGGGCCTCATTTTCTAGATAGTCAAGGTCAGGCTTGGACAGCAGCTTACTTGAATGAGGGTGGAGATGTAGTGCGTGATTTAAGAGCTAACCTTGCAGCAGAAGCTGGCGCTCGTCAGACTTACGAAGAATTGATTAAGTTGGCAACTGACAAAGGAACCCAAGAGACTTTAGTCCATCTGTTAACACGAGAAATTTCTCATACCCAGATGTTTATGAAAGCTCTAGATTCACTAGGTAAGTTGACAGATCCATTCTTTGGTAATATTAAGCCAGATGAAACTGTTGCTCTCTACTACAACCTATCTACAGACGGCAATGGTCAAGATGAGCGTGGCCCTTGGAATTCTGAGCCAACATTCAAATACATTGCAAATCCCTTAGAAAGTCACTCTTAATTTCATAGATTGCAGTTAGAGCTTCTTGAAAAGTCCCAATCATTAGGTGGGCTGTTTGCCCACCTTCTTTAGCAATGGTTAAACTGTTTGTCTACATCAGGGATTTGTGAGGGAGAATTTAGCTTTATCCACAAGATTCCCGATTTCTTAAAGAAGTCGGGAATTTAAGCCGATCAGTATTTGCTGATATTGATTTGGATGCAACACTTTGAATACATATCTCTACGCCATGCAGAATGGACTATGTTACACCCAATTGAAAATGGCTATAAATATTAAGCCACAATGAAGAAGTCAGAGCGATCGCCTCTTCAAATCTACCCCGACGTTTCTGAATTCAGAAATTAATTCAACTCAAAATCAAAACTAAGAATCAGGAGATTGATTTGTGATTGTCAACGCTACGCCAAATGGTTGGGAAGTTATTTATCACCGCGCCCATGCTTTATTAGCAGCTCAACTTGCAGGACAATGGCGGCGTAAAGATGCTCCAGTAAGGTTATATGAAACCGTCGCTGCAATTTCCCATCACGACGACCTAGAAAAAGAGTGGGAAGAGGACATTCTTACTGAAGCGGGTGCGCCACTGGACTTCATGCTCTCTTCAAATACCAATGTAGATGCTAGTGTCCCGAAATTGGCTGGTCTGGCTAAGAATGCCCTTTACCGTGGACGATGGGTGGCTTTATTAATTTCCATGCACATCAGCCGTTTAAATGAGTCAAGCCGGGGTAAGGGTTCCAAGCTAGACAAACTTTTGGATGAGCAACTGCAAAACCAGCAACGTTGGCGCAAAGAACTAGGCATCAAAAAGGAAGAAGTTGATGCAGCCTATGCATTTATGCAATGGTGCGATCGCCTTTCTCTTATCTTATGTCAGCAAGAACTACCTGATGATGAGCGATTTTTAGAAATTAGCAAGGGCCCTGAGGGTCAACGCTATGACATCATGCAGCGCAGCGATAACTTGGTTGTTGTCAAACCTTGGCCCTTCGAGGACGAAAAATTTACAGTCAACGTTGAAGCCTGCGACCTCTCCCAAATAAAATTTAAGAGCAGCGCTGAACTAACTCAAGCACTACAAGAAGCTCCCATCAAGGTACTAGAGTGGACATTCGTTAAGAGTTAGATAGTTCCGCCATAGTCAGTAATTCAAGCCTCGATAGGGGGCTTTTGGTATTGGAAAAGTTTCTCTGGCTTTTCAATAAAAATGAGCCAGAGAACTAACTCTCTGGCTCAAAGCTGGAGACAAATAATCATCGATTGAAGAAAGAGACAAGGGGACAAGGGGATAAGGGGACAAGGGGAGGAATTCAGATGGGGATTCAGACCCCACCTGATTTAAGTCCACCAAAAAGTAAGTGGTGGGGGTCTTAAACCCTTGGGCGTTGCCGCACGACTTGGAAATGGGGAGACAATTCCCCAAGTCTCCTTGTCTCCCCATCCCCAAGTCCTCTTTGATAAAGGCTTGGGTAAAACCTAAATTCTTCCCAGGTTATGCAACCCTAAGACGACGCCCACTCCTAAGATATGACCAAAGGCAGTAGTTGCTAAAAGGGCTGGTAAACCAAAACCACCAAATAAATTGGCTGAGGGTAGTCCTGGTTCTGCGTTGGGATATTTAATGGTAAATTTACCAAAGGCAATGGCAACGATATTAACGACAATGATAATCAGTGCAACTGTCGGACTCCATTGCAGAGGTGTGGTTGCGGCAGCGACTAAGGTTGAAGTAAACACCTGATTTGCTCCTGAAATTTATTAATGATTGCAAATATAATCTGAGACTTTCCGAAGCAAATTCAAGAAATTACCCGATTTTGCATCAATATTTAACAGTTATTCTCACTACTTAATACAACGTGAGTTCAACGGCATTAATTCAGGACTTAGGCAAAAATCGCCAAAAAGCTTAATTTATCGGACTGCTTTCTCTACAAGAGGCTGTGCATCCGGCTGCTTTTTCACTTCGCCAAACTCACCTTAATGCATGTATCTATAAGGATTATATCTGCACAAACAAGACAGAAACTATAATATTTCTCTATCAAAACCATTAGATATTTTGAATTAATATAGCAATCCGAAATGAAATAAGAGAAAGTACCGAAGCTAAAAGTACGTATTTATAAGCTTTTCAGCAATTTTCGATTTCTATAAATAATATTTTTTATATAGGAAAAATATTATTTCATCTATCAAAAGCATGAAATCTAAAAATAACAATTTTCTATATCTAAAGAAATTAAATATTTGTTGTATTTAATCTAATAGTATACTTCTGGCAGAAGATGTAAAACAATATTAGGCATAATAAATTAAAATCAATATTAATCAAGGTTCCTGAACAAATTCGGACAAGTGTGCTATACACGAGTTCGGAACAGCTTAAAACTTTGTTAAAATCAGCAACACACAAACTATGAACTCTACCACCGAAAAACGTATCGCCTTGATTTCCGTCCACGGAGATCCGGCGATTGAAATAGGGAAAGAAGAAGCTGGGGGACAAAATGTTTATGTGCGTAACGTGGGTGAAGCACTAGCGCAGCTGGGATGGCAAGTTGATATGTTTACTCGCAAAGTGAGTCTGGAGCAAGACTCGATTGTTGAACACAGCAACAATTGCCGAACTATTCGTTTAAAAGCTGGCCCCCTTGAGTTTGTGCCGCGAGATGAAATTTTTGAATTTCTGCCAGAATTTGTGGATAATTTTCTCAAATTTCAATTAAAAAATGACTTTACATACCAATTAGTTCACACTAACTATTGGCTCTCTAGTTGGGTGGGGATGCAGTTAAATAAAATCCAACATAGTAAACAAGTTCACACCTACCACTCTTTGGGAGCGGTCAAATACAACACCATAGAAGATATTCCTCAGATTGCTAGTGTGCGATTAGCAGTGGAAAAAGATGTGTTGGAAAAAGCAGAGCGAATTGTAGCGACAAGTCCGCAAGAACAGCAACACATGCGATCGCTAGTTTCCACTAAAGGTAATATCGACATCATTCCCTGTGGTACAGATATTCAGCGCTTTGGATCGATTGCACGAGAAGCAGCCAGGGCTGAATTGGGAATTGATAAAGAAGCCAAAGTAGTATTATATGTAGGGCGTTTTGACCCACGCAAAGGGATAGAAACCTTGGTGCGGGCAGTAAACGAGTCTGAGCTACGTGACTCCAAAAATCTCCAGTTAATTATTGGTGGTGGCAGTACTCCAGGTAACAGCGACGGCATTGAGCGCGATCGCATTGAGCAAATCGTCAGCGAATTGGGGATGAGCGACTTTACCACTTTTGCTGGTCGTCTGAGTCAAGATATTTTGCCAACTTATTACGCAGCTGCTGATGTTTGCGTTGTTCCCAGTCACTACGAACCTTTCGGACTGGTAGCGATCGAAGCGATGTCAAGCGGTACACCAGTGGTAGCAAGTGATGTCGGCGGACTTCAGTTTACTGTAGTTAATGAAGAAACTGGTTTATTGGCAGCACCACAAGATGTAGATGCCTTTGCATCTGCCATTGACCGAATTCTTTTAGCTCCAGAATGGCGAGATGAATTGGGTAAAGCTGGCAGAAAGCTCGTCGAAACTAAGTTTAGCTGGGATGGTGTAGCATATCAACTGAGTGAACTTTACACAGAACTGTTGCAACCACAACCAGTAGAGTCAACAGCAAAAGAACTAGTGGAGTCAACAGCCGAACTAGTGCAGTCAGCAGCAAAAGAACTAGTAGATTCAACAGTCGAATTAGTGCAGTCAACAGCAAAACAGCCAATTTTGGTTGCTAAATAATTCTCTTGGGTAACAGATAATGGTGAATGGGTAATTCGGAAGTAAGCAATAATTTTATTTTCCTAGTCGTCACTCACCATTACTCAATCAACATTTCCAAAAATGAATGTAGAGACGTTGCAATGCAACGTCTCTACAAGGGTTTCAGGTAATGCATAATTTCATTTATTCTAAAGATTTCTCTAGGCTGAGTGATTTCCATTATTAGTTTAATTAGCTCAGAACTTGCGCTATTCCCAACAACCGCCTCAGAATTCATTCTGAGGCTAATAGCTAAAGTCTATCTATTGAAGACTCAATAAAGATTAGAGTCTACTTAAGTGGACTTGCGCTATTAGCCAGAGAATTTATTCTCTGGCGGGAAAGTGAGCAGGTGCAAGATATAACTTAGCTTGTTTATTTATAGAGCTTTAGCTGACAAAACTTGGCACTAAAAAATGTATCAAAAGGTAAGCTCTGATCTAAGTACTGGGAGTCTGTATGAATAATACATTTCTGCGTTAGCTATCACCAAACCAAGTAACCGCTATGATAGTTGAGGTCTGCTATGCTTTGACTAAACGAAGATAAAAGCATAGCGATCGCTACCATTTGAATGTTAACAACTAATCGCTTTGCAACCAGTTGACTTTACCACTCTCACAGCTGCTTGTAGCGAAATCCGCGCTAACTGGCTACCATCACGCTTAGAACAGGTTTACCAGCGCGATCGCTACACTATTGCTATGGCATTACGCACCCTGAAACAGCGAGATTGGCTACAGATTTCTTGGCATCCTCAAGCTGCACATATTTGTATCGGCGATCCACCACCGCGATCGCCAGATACCTTTACCTTTAGTCAACAACTGATACACCAATTGAATGGTTTAGCACTGGTAGCTATTGAAGCGATCGCCCCTTGGGAGCGGGTTATTGATTTGCAATTTGCCCGTCGTCCTGGAGAAACCGCCCTATATCATGTCTATGCAGAAATCATGGGCAAGTATAGCAATGTCATTCTCACCGATGCCAATAATATAATTATCACCGCAGCTCATCAAGTCAGTCAGCAACAATCTAGTGTCCGTCCCATCCAAACCGGACAACCTTATGAAACACCGCCAAAACTGACTGGGACTGTCCCCAGTTTGAACGAATCACAAGAACGTTGGCAAGAACGGGTAAGTTTAGTACCAGGAGCAATCAAGCGGCAATTGCTCAAAAGTTATAGTGGCTTGAGTGCAGCACTACTAGAGTTAATGCTGTTAGAAGCAAATCTCGCACCAGAAACATCCACCGATACTCTCAACCCCGACGATTGGCAACGGCTATTTGAACGTTGGCAAGAGTGGCTGCAAGCTTTGGATTCGAGTAAATTTCAACCTGCTTGGACAAAAGATGGCTACACCGTCATGGGTTGGGGTGCAGTTAAAAAGGTCAAAAATATTCAGGAGTTACTTAACCGCTACTACAGTAACCAAATTGACCAACAATTATTTTCTCAATTACGCCATCAGTTGAGTCAGAAATTGAATAATATTCTGGCGAAATTACGGAATAAGGCTCAAACCTTTAAGACGCGCTTGCAGCAATCAGATCAAGCCGATGAGTATCGGCAAAAAGCTGATTTATTGATGGCTCACTTGCAAAACTGGGAACCGGGGATGAAAGAAATTATCCTTGCTGATTTTGATACAAATTTGCCAGTAGCGATCGCTCTCCAACCAGATAAAAATGCCGTCCAAAATGCCCAAGGTCTTTACAAACAGCACCAAAAGCTCAAACGCGCCCGTGCTGCCGTCGAACCGCTACTATTAGAAGTGCAGACAGAAATTGAGTATTTAGAACAAGTAGAAGCTGCGATCAGCCAAATAGATACCTACCAAACAGCAGAAGATTTGCGAGCTTTAGAAGAAATCCGCGAAGAGTTGATTGGACAAAAGTATTTAGAAGATCCAGAATATCGCAGCCGCAGTGCCAATGAACCCCCCAGCACCAACTTTCATCGTTACCTTACCCCTAACGGCTTTGAAGTATTAATCGGTCGCAACAATCGCCAAAATGACCAATTGACCTTTCGTGTAGCTGGGGATTATGACATCTGGTTCCACGCTCAAGAAATTCCAGGGAGCCATGTACTATTACGTCTAGAACCTGGTGCTGTTGCAGAAGAAGCTGATTTGCAATTTGTAGCTAATCTTGCCGCCTACTACAGTCGCGCCCGTCAGAGTGAACAAGTGCCAGTAGTTTACACTCAGCTAAAACACGTCTACAAACCTAAAGGAGCAAAACCGGGAATTGCAATTTACAAGCAGGAAACCATACTTTGGGGAAAACCACAAATGGTCATTAGTCATTAGTCATTAGTCAAAAATTAAGAATTCTTCCCCTGCTCCCCCTGCTCCCCCTGCTCGTCTACTCCACTCCTTTTCTACCCTGCGATTTGCTGAATTATCCTTATGGATAGAGGCTTTTAACCTTTGTTTGTATCTTTTTTGATGAAGTTTCACGAAAAATCTGTGTTGACTGTTACAATATTGTTAAGAAAAGTTGCCCGTTGCATTTTGGGAACGCGCAATTGGGTTTTAACTTTCTTGAGAAGACAACGCAAAAAAAATTTTCCAGACCAGCTGTGGGAGGCTGGTCTTTTTGTTTTTTAACGGGTCATATCATGTCCGCTAAATTACCCATAATAAAAGAACCCCACCCCCAACCCCTCCTCGCTTGCGGGGAGGGGAGACAAAGCATAGCTTTGGCGGGGTGGGGTTTTTCGAGTTTAATAAGCAATCAAGCGGACACAATATCACAGGATGTCCAAAAGTAGCCAACGTGCCGTAAAACCACACCATTTTTACACCAATAACAAGCACTGAAATAGAGTTTTTGGATAAAGAATAAACCCCTGAAGGCTAAGGCTTTCAGAGGTTTTAATGTTATGCCAGGAACCGGACTTGAACCGGTGACACGAGGATTTTCAGTCCTAACTCAAGTTTACTCAAAATACATACTACACAAGGATTTTACGTTATATCCTCATCTGCTATGCCTTTCTCTATGTCATTAGTATGTCAGAATGGGAGAAAACAAGCACTTTTTGAGGTCAGTATGGTTAAAATCACGCCACTAAATAACAACGGATGGATTATGCTACGCTTCACTGTCAACAGTGAACGATACAGTTTTAATCCAGCGCCGGGGTCAAAGTATTCCGATAAACTGGCATTCGCTAAAGCAGAAGAAATCGCCCACCGTATCGAGCAAGACTGTATAACAGGGTACTTCGATAGCACCTTGACAAAATACAAGCCCAATGCTACGAAAGGCAGGACAGCAGCAGACGCTATTCGGGAAGCCGAGGAAGCAAAGGAGACTGTCGCCGCAAGACTGTCTGTTGATGCCGTTGACCTTTCACAACTGTTTGAGGACTACATACAGTTCAAGCGCAAGAATTTAAAGGAAAACAGCGTGATTGATTACAACCGTATTCAAAACAAGCTGAAAAAATGCCCACACAAACTTGTGAGGGATGCTAAGGACATCATGCAATGGCTTGTGAATGACCACAAAGGCACATCATCCAGCACACTTGAGAAGCACTTAAAACTAATGTCGGCTTGCTGTAAGTGGGGAGTGTCCACGGGTAAGTTACAGACAAACAGATTTGATGGACTAAAGACTTTGATACCTTCTACAAAGCACTCACGGTCACAAGATGAGATTAACCCGTTCACCGGTAATGAGCGAAGCACCATCATACAAGCGTTCTATGCCAGTGACCGTTACAGGTACTATGCCCCATTAGTAGAGTTTATGTTCTACACTGGTTGCCGTCCGTCTGAAGCATTAGCACTTCATTGGAAACATGTCAAGGGTAGTAAGGTGACGTTCTGTCAGAAGCGTACCGCAAGCGGCAAAACTGAACCGGGTACAAAGACACAAGACAAGCGCTCTATCACTGTCCCCAGTCGTATAGAGGGCGTTCTGAACGGTTTAAGGACAGACACTACAACGCAGGATGATTTAGTATTCCCTGCTAAAAAGGGTGGTCTTATTGACTGGCACAACTTTGCTAACAGGGCATGGAGAGCAGTACTAGCAACGCTGGCTGATGATATTGTATATAAGAACCCTTATCAAATGCGGCACACTGCAATATCAGAGATGATTAAGGGCGGGGTTGACAGTATACTCGTTGCTCGATGGGTAGGAAATTCACCGTCAATGATATCGAAAAAGTACCTTAGTGATGTCAGCGATATCGCAATGCCAGATAGTAGACTACCAATGTAGATATCCCTATTTTGAAAACGACGTTAGAAAACGACGTTTATAACGACGTTACTAAACGACGTTATTGAAATATCACTACGTCATACTATTAGCAGACATACAGCAGTAAAAACATTAGAGGGATAAAAGCCCTCTATTTTTATATCTATATACTATCAACTTTTGATGCCTGAGATGTATGTATAACAAGAGTTTGAAAATGTCTGCAATCAATAAACCGACGAACAACGATATCATATATGCGATTGTATTGACTATATTAACCATGAGTAACATCCACCCTTTTTCCGTTACGTCGTTGTGGAACGTCGTGTAAAACGTCGTTGGAAAACGTCGTTCGCCAAATAAGGGATAGACATCCTTTACCTGGAATCGTTGAAACGTTGCATAACTTTCACTTGCACTTGTTAGAGCATTGCTATATATACGTCTCACTCATTAACAGGAAACATACCCCAAACACCGTTACCAATGAACGAACGCACTCTCTATTGACGATGGGAACCTACCGGCATACCATTGTGATATCCAGTACAAAGCACACGACTGCTAGCAATGCTAGAGACGGCGATAGCGGCGTATTAGGAATGCAATAAATCAATCGAAACGCTTATACAGTAAGGGTTTGAGCGTGTTCACTCGAATAGCACACTTTCCCCGACATTGTAGTACCCTCATTCTGCTAACGACGTTTTCCAACGACGTTTTACACGACGTATTTCAACGTCGTTTCCAAAATATGGGGTATACGTTGAGCGCTTTTATTTAGCGAGGTAAAAATGATTACAAGTAACGCGAGGGCTGAAACACACGACGAGGTACTTGAGTCTAGGAAGCAATTTTTTATAGATGAAATGATTGAAGCGTTCGGCTATCCCCCAGACGTGCGCCTGCCTTTAAAGGACATATTTGAGATAATCTATGGTCAGTCAGCTAAGGATA
Organism: Nostoc sp.; assembly: GCF_035638895.1. GTDB lineage: Bacteria > Cyanobacteriota > Cyanobacteriia > Cyanobacteriales > Nostocaceae > Nostoc. The sequence goes on from NZ_DASQZC010000039.1 coordinate 12,053, forward strand.
ACTTGAAGGTTTATACTAATTTTTTGATATGCGTTATGGGTAAATAGATTTTTGATGACCTACTACCACATCACCAATAGATTATTACCCCCATCTAGAATCGCCACTAGGGGGCTTGTTTTTGCGGTGGGCTTGTATCCGCATACAAGACTTGTCATATACCTACCCACAGCAATGCTCACGCTTGACAAGTGCTAGCAGTTTTTAAAAACTACCCCGAATAAATTCAACCACTTCTGAATACACAAAACAGACAAAAAAGAAATGGGTAGGGCTGTAAACCTTACCCAGTCCGGCTATACGGAGAGGACAGGATTTGAACCTGCGGAGATGTCACCATCTCTCAGAGTTTCCAGGACTATTGCATAACGACTCAAAACCACCACACAGCAATACTTGTAGTTCTCGTCGAATACATTTTTCACAAACATTCAACCATTTTGCTATACCAACGTGCCTGCAAGGGTCTTGTTATTCAACCGCTAAAACAGTGGAATAGGACAACTATGTGCGTACTTGGTTCCCGCGATCGCTACCGTCGATGGTACTAACTCACACGTTAAAAACGCCGCTTAAATGACCGTGCCGATTAACTCACGCTGAACGTATGCCCTACTCCGATACCTATAGGTTTCCAGGGTTCGGTGAATGACCGATTGCCGTGTGTGAGCCGATAGCGCGATTGCTGCTATACGACGTAATTGTGGTGTGCCTTCCGTAATGTGAGAATTGGTTTAAGCTAGGGGCATGTGTGGGCGGGGGAATGACCCGTATAGCACTACAACTGGTATCACTGTCTCTAACAGACACACACACACCTCACAGATACCTCTCGTGGTGTTATCGCTTCTCTCTCTCGCTTATCACTGTTTTTATTGTTACTTGTGTGCTGTTTTTATCGGGTAGGGATTTTAAAAGTCCTTACCCTTTTTTGTGTCTTGCTGTCAACGGTACGAATAACACATGTTAACGCTATTAATGCTACCAACGGTGTTTTTGCACTCTATGTCAGTAATATGTCAGTGTATGTCGTATGTCAGGCGTTGTTTTGTCTGTGAGGTATGCCAGGAACCGGACTTGAACCGGTGACACGAGGATTTTCAGTCCTCTGCTCTACCAACTGAGCTATCCCGGCTGGGGCTTTTGTGAGCCACGATTAATAAATGTAGCAAACCTTTAAGAATATAGCAAGGGGTTGGAGAAAAAAGATTTATGCAGCTGTTAACCTCAACTTAAACCAGATGAAAACGGCTACAAATAGCAGAAATTGAACAAGAACAATACTTGGACCAGAAGCAAAGTTGAAAATACCTGACACAATGATGCCAGCAATGCTGCTGATAGAACCAACTATCACCGACATGATTAGAAAGCGGCTAAAGTGGTGACTCATCAGTTTGGCGGTAGAGGCGGGAATCACCAAAAAGGCATTCACCAGTAAAACGCCGACAGCTTTAATCGCTACAGCAACGGCGAGTGAAAGTAACACTACAAACACGTAGCGATACAATTGCACCGGAATACCTTGAACTTGCGCTACATCTGGGTTGAGAGTCAATAATATTTGCTGCTGCAGAGTTGATAATAAAAATATGCTGCCTCCCACAAGTACTAGCAGCGTCAAAATCAAATCTGTAGTATCGATCGCTAGAATATCGCCGAATAGCACAGCCATCAAGTTGCCACGATATCCTTTAATTAAGCTAGTGAGAATCACACCGATCGCTAATGCTCCAGATAGCACTATGCTAAGAACGCTATCGCTACCTAAGTCCGTTTTGTCAATGAAGTAGAGGACAATAACCCCAAAAACCAACGTGAAAGGTAACAGCATCCAAGTCGGATTTATTTGTAGCAGCACCCCTAACGCCACACCTACTAATGCTGCATGACCAACCGCGTGGCTGAAAAAGGACAACTGGCGCAAGGTGACAAAACTACCCAACATCCCGCCAAGTATTCCCATTAACACAGCACCTACGATCGCACGCTGCATAAAGGGGAATGTTAACAATTCTACCAAGTCATTAGTATTGGCGATCGCTAGCCTTGCTATTTGACAATCATTGCAGAAACCTATAATTACTGGCATTTTTCATTCTTTAATTACGAATTACGAATTACGAATTATTTTAATGTTGGTGCTGGTAACGGCTAAAACCTGGGCCGTAGGTTGCTAACAAGTTTTGCGGTGAAAGGGCAATTTCTGGCTTACCAGTACAAACAATGCTTTGGTTCAGACAAAGCACGCGATCGCAATGGCGATTTACCATATCAATATCATGAGAAACTTGCAATACCGTCCAACCCTCCTGACGCTTTAATTCATTTAGCAAAGCGTAAAAATCTGCTGAACCTTGCACATCAACACCAGCAAAGGCTTCATCTAGTACCAACAGTTTGCGAGGCATTACCAAACAATAAGCCAATAAAACCCGCTTGAGTTGACCACCGCTAAGAGTACCAATAGCTTGATGCTGTAAATGATAAGCATCGGTTCGCCGTAAAGCTTCTCCTACAGCTGCCGATTTTTCTCGGTCTTGTCTCCACAGCCTGGAGAAAAATAAATCTCCTTTTTTCGCTTCCTTGTCCCAGCCAAGTCCTACTAATTCGCTAACAGAAATGGGAAAGCTGCGGTCAAAAATGAAGTTTTGGGGCATATAGCCCAACAAGTGACGTAAACGCCCTAGCCTTGCAATTGGACGACCTAAAATTTGAATCGTACCAGAACTGCGAGGTATCAAATCTAAAACCGCTTTTACCAAAGTACTTTTACCAGCACCATTGGGGCCGACGATAGCTGTATCTGTTCCTGGCAATAATTCAAAAGAAACATCTCGAACAGCTAGATAGCTGCCTTGATAGACAGTTAATCCTTCTACTTTTAAAATAGCAATGTTATTGGTCATTGGTCATTGGTCATTAGTCATTGGTCATTAGTCATTGGTCATTGGTCATTGGTTATTAGTCATTTGCAAAGGACATAGACGCGCTAGCGGTTACTCTTCGAGTTCTCCAACGGAGTACCCGCAGGGTAGGACAACTGACAAATGACAAACCTATTTACATGCAGTTTGCAGAATTTCCAAGTTAGCTTTCATAGCCTTGAAATAATGCTGTGGATCTGTTTCGCCAGTTTCTAGAGAATCCAGAGAACGCAAAGTTAATTTTAAATCTTTAGAAAGGCTGGATAGAAGTTTGTTATCTACTCCTGGTTCGCTAAATAAAGCTTTAACTTTGTACTTTTTCACCGTATTGACTGCATTTTGCACATCAGTTGGTGAAAGTTGATCTTCGGGAATTTGTACCACAGCAACTTGCTTGAGGTTATAGCGTTGAGCTAAATATGGAAACGCATCATGAAAGGTAATAAAGGTGCAACTAGGAGTTTTCTGCAAAGTCTGTTGAAATTCGCTGTTTAAACTTTCTAATTCTTTAACATAAGCCGCAGCATTCGCCTCATAAGTAGCTTTATTTGCTGGGTCAGCAGCAATTAATCCATCCCGAATATTAGTTACCTGCTGTTTTGCCAAAACTGGATCTAACCAAACGTGAGGATTACCTTGGGCGTGTTCATGGTCGTGGTCTTCTTCCTCTTGGGCCGTTTTTACAACGGGTGAAATTTCATTTAAGGGTTTAATACCAATACTTGCATCAATTTCAGCTAATTTGCTATTTTGGGCATTTTTGACAGTACTTTCCAGAAATCCCTCCAAACCTAAACCATTTTTTACTAACACATTCGCAGTTGCGATCGCTTTGACATTTTGTGGTGTCGCTTGGTATTCATGCACCTCCGTACCAGGTGGCACTAGAATTTCTACATCTGCCACATTTCCGGCTACTGCCTTAGTAAACAAATATATCGGTAAAAATGTTGTCACTACTTTAGTTTTTGCCGACTGCACCGATGGGGTAGAAGCAGCTTCCTGTGCTTGCGGCGGCTGTTCGGAAGTTGTTCCCTGATTCGGATTCGATTGACTACAGCCAGCAGTTATTGACAACATCAACAAAGCAATTATCGGCAAGATGCGGCTTCTTTGCCTGCTTATTCTAATTTCTCTCCAATTCACAATCACGGTATTTTCTCCTCAAAACAGATGCTGACTCTGCCTCTGCCACAATTCCTATTGACAATAAGACGTATTCTAAATTTTATATTATAATAATTCTCATTCTCATTTTAAGTACATAATATCATTTTGGAGTTCCTGTCTAATCAGTAACAACAAAATTTTTTCAGTCGGTACAGCCCTCTGGAATTTAGTTTTCCGTGAATAATTAGGATTTTTTGACTTTTTTTATTAAAAAGTTTGCTTGCTTCTGATAAGATTGCTGACAAATATTTTCATAAAATACACCTTAAAAAAAACGTGGTTTGGGTGTGAATTGGATATTAGTGTGAGGAGAAAAATGCAAAAATTCTGGAAATATCTGCTAGTTAGTCCAGCAGTCTGCGGTGTCATGCTATTTTTTAATACTGCTACATTTGCAGGTGAAACATCGGGTAAGTCTGAAATCAATCAACCGCAAGTTTTAGCTAATCCAGACACAAAAGCTGAAAATATAGCGCCAGATCAACCAATGGCGCAAGTTACCTCTGTGTCTCAATTTTCTGATGTACAACCCACAGACTGGGCATTCCAAGCATTGCAGTCTTTGGTTGAGCGCTATGGTTGTATTGCAGGATACCCAAATAGCACTTATCGCGGTAATCGGGCATTAACGCGATATGAATTTGCTGCTGGTTTGAATGCTTGTCTTGATCGGGTTAACGAACTTATTGCTACAGCCACCGGCGATTTAGTTAACAAACAAGATTTAGCTACATTACAAAAGCTGCAAGAAGATTTTTCAGCCGAACTGACGACACTCCGAGGTCGTGTGGATGCAGTAGAAGCTAAAACTGCTGAATTGGAGGCGAATCAGTTCTCAACCACAACCAAACTGCAAGGACAAGTTATCGCAGTCGTTAGCGATGTTTTGTCAGGAAATACAGTCAACGGTGCGGAAATTACAGATGAAAATACAACTTTAGGGGTACGAGCGCGGATAGAACTTGTGACCAGCTTCACAGGGCGAGATACACTGTTCACTAGAATCCAGGCTAATAATATTCTCAGCCCTAACATTGGTACACCAGAGGGCAATTTATTCTTTGCTGGTGACGGTACCACCAATGCTGCTATAGATGCACTGTTCTACAGATTTCCCTTGGGCGAAAAAACAGAGGTTGTGGCTATTGCCAACGCAGGTGCAGCAGATGACCTTACCACTACTGTTAATATCTTTGACGGTGATGGTGCTTTTGGTGCTTTATCTACCTTTGGTACACGCAACCCAATTTATTATCAGATAGGCGGCGCGGGGTTGGGAGTAACCCACGAGTTCGGTGACAAATTGGCACTAAGTTTAGGGTATTTAAGTGGTACAGCTAATGATCCTACACCTAATAATGGTTTGTTCAATGGTTCTTATGGTGCGCTGGCACAATTGACAGTTAAACCAAGCGATCGCATTACTATTGGTTTAACTTACATCAATTCCTACAACCAACCACTACTCACGGGTAGTAATGCAGCAAATCTCGCACCCTTGGATTTAGATGGCGATGGTACGTTAGATTCTCGATTTTCCAGTAATTCTTACGGTGTCCAAGCATCCATCGGTATTACTAATAACATAGTATTAGGTGGTTGGGCTGGATACACTAACAGCCGTACATTAAATGGCGATCGTGGAGAAGTTGACATTTGGAATTATGCCGTCACTCTGGGCTTCCCCGACCTTGGTAAAGAAGGTAACTTAGCAGGTATCATCGCTGGTGTAGAGCCAAAAGTAACAAGTTCTAACATCGCAGGATTGGATAGAGATCAGGATACATCCTATCATCTTGAGGCGTTCTACCAATATAAGTTGACTGACAATATCACCATTACCCCAGGAGTCATTTGGTTAACATCGCCAGATCATAACAATGACAACGATGATGTTGTGATTGGCGCACTGAGAACCACATTCAGTTTCTAATTTTCAAAATCTCTAAAGAAGACGCAAAAGTTAACTTTTGCGTCTTTTCTTTTGTGTAAAGGTTTCACTTCGTACCACTACGGTAGGGCTATTTTATTTTATACATAAACCGCCCAGAACTAAAGTTCACTGGCTTTTAGCTAAAGTCCGTTAAAACAGACTAGAACATTTTCTCAGTCATCTTTAGATGACTTTCGCTATTAGACTCAGAATTCATTCTGAGGCGGGCTAGATGAGAATGAAATAGCCCTGCCCCTACGCGGTTGCTACAATCCAACCGGGAGCAGTTTATGGTTTTTGATACTAACTGAATCGTATTAGGTTTTAAATGGGGAAAGTCTTTTAAGCAATTATGTTTGCACAGCAAATTCTTCTGGATCAATTCCCCAACTTACCCAGCGAATTGCTTCACGCACTGAGTTCATATTCGGTGGAACTCGCAAGGCATGAATGAATCCTGTACTGGGACAAGTCATTTTTAATACGACAGTAAGCATTTGGCTTATAACTTGGCTGTTTAGTTGGTATGCTAGTTGTTTGCTTAGTTCATTGCTAAATTCGTACAATAATTGCTTGTATAATTCAGTATTCAATCGTTGCTTTAGTTGCCTTTGAATAACAATTTTTAGACCAGCATACGGACTATCACAAAAAATAATTTCAGGGTCTTGTTTACAAATTGCTATATACCCAGCTTTTACCGCTTCCGCCGCTTTCTCTCTATCAATTCGCTCAGTTGAAAGCGCGATCGCTCTCCACTTTTCCCGATAAACTGGAATCAAAGCCTCTTGCTCAGGCGTTAACTTTTCAATCAGCGACATATCGCCAACCTTCAGGCTCGTATTCCCGTTGAATTTTCACCATCCAGTCACCTTGGGGAATAGAAATAGCTTTATGCTCCTCATGGACAAGCAATGCCGACTCTGAAAAGACACGCAAATAGAGTGTGCTATCTTTATCGTATAATTCTGTGTCTCCCTCAGTAATGCGATGCTTATGCCCTGTAACTTCGCCTTCTGCCAAAGTTAAGTGAGGTATTTTTTGTCCTTCAATTTGCTGCACAGGCAGTAAAATTACATCACATTGGCGAATCGGTTTCATGGTTTTGCTTTCCTAACATCGGTTAAACCCCACTTCGCTTTTGCTTTCAAATTTGGTTTAATCTTGGCACAAGCTCTTAGAAATTGGGCATTGGGCATAGATCAATTCAATAGTTATTCTTCCCTTGCTCCCCCTGCTCCCTCATCCCCCACTCCCCACTCCCCACTCCCTACTCCCCATTCCCCAATGATATTTTGAAAACTGTAGTCGCCAATTATGCGTTAGATAAGTTAAAGATTGAAATAGCTGGAAATTCACACCCAGCGTTCTCCTCCTCTACCCTCTGGGACAGACTGGGCCATAAGTTCAGCAGATTTTATCCCAAGCAGGCAGTTTGTGTGAGGATTAAATCACTGCCCTAAGCGTGACCTTTTATCTTGACAATTTGCAAAAATTACCTCAATTTGACTGTTTAGCTTAGTAGCTCTTCTTTTTATTGAAATTTCCATGTCAACTCTCGTCATTGTCGAATCTCCAACCAAAGCTCGTACCATTCGCAACTACCTGCCAGCAGGCTATCGGGTGGAGGCGTCTATGGGTCATGTGCGTGACCTCCCCCAGTCGGCTAGTGAAATTCCTGCTGCCGTCAAAGGGGAATCATGGGCGCAGCTAGGGGTAAATGTGGACGCCGACTTTGAACCGGTATATGTTGTCCCGAAAGACAAAAAGAAAATTGTCACCCAGCTTAAAGAAGCCCTTAAAGATGTAGATGAACTGATTCTGGCAACAGACGAAGACCGGGAAGGTGAAAGCATTAGTTGGCATTTATACCAATTGCTGAAGCCGAAAGTTCCGACTAAGCGGATGGTGTTTCACGAAATTACCCAAGAGGCGATCAAAAAAGCTCTGAAGAACTGCCGCAATATCGATGAGCAGTTGGTTCGCGCTCAAGAAACGCGGCGGATTTTAGATCGACTCGTAGGTTATACCCTGTCTCCACTGCTATGGAAAAAAATCGCCTGGGGATTATCTGCTGGGCGAGTGCAATCTGTAGCAGTGCGACTTTTAGTCACTAGGGAACGCCAACGCCGCGCTTTCCATGAGGGTACATACTGGGATTTGAAAGCCAGTTTGTCAAAGGAAAAAACCCCCTTTGCTGCCCAGTTAATAACATTGGCAGGAACCAAAATCGCTAACGGCAGTGATTTTGACGCAACGACCGGACAAATTACCACAGGTCGCAATGTCTTGTTGCTAAACGAAGACCAAGCGGTAGCCCTCAAGGAACGCTTAACAGGGAAAACCTGGAGTGTTACCGAGATGGAGGAACGCCCAGTGACGCGCAAACCGTCGCCACCGTTTACTACCTCGACACTGCAACAAGAATCCAACCGTAAATTGCGCCTCTCAGCCCGTGACACGATGCGGGTTGCCCAGAATTTGTACGAACAAGGGTATATTACCTATATGCGAACAGATTCGGTGCATTTGTCAGATCAAGCGATCGCAGCTGCTCGGAGTTCTGTAGAAAAGCTTTACGGTCAACAATACCTTAGTCCCCAACCCCGGCAATACACGACCAAATCCAAAGGCGCACAAGAAGCACACGAAGCAATTCGTCCAGCAGGTAGCACCTTCCGCACGCCCCAAGAAACTCCTTTGGGCGGTCGAGAACTTGCTATCTACGATTTGATTTGGAAGCGGACTGTTGCCTGTCAAATGGCTGATTCCCGCCAAACTCAAATTACCGTGCAATTGCAAGTTGAGGATGCTGGATTCCGTTCTTCTGGCAAACGGATTGAATTTCCAGGATACTTACGTGCCTACGTCGAAGGTTCAGACGACCCAGAAGCAGCACTGGAAGACCAGGAAGTGATTTTGCCGAATCTGAAAGTAGGAGATCATCCCGATTGTACCGAGCTACAAGCAGTTGGGCATGAAACCCAACCGCCAGCTAGATACACCGAAGCAACTTTAGTGAAAACCTTAGAAAGCGAAGGTATCGGTCGTCCCAGTACCTACGCCAGCATCATTGGCACAATCATTGACAAAGGTTATGCCCATTTGGTGAGTAACGCTCTTATTCCTACCTTCACCGCTTTCGCCGTCACCGACTTACTGGAAAAACATTTCCCGGACGTTGTTGATCCCAGTTTTACCTCGAAGATGGAGCAAACCCTGGATGACATTGCCACAGGTGAAGCGAAATGGCTACCCTACTTACAGCAATTCTACCTGGGAGAGAAAGGGCTGGAAACCCTGGTAAGAGAACGGGAAAGTCAAATTGATGCCACCAAAGCTAGGACTGTAGAACTAGAGAATCTAGATGCGAAAGTCCGCATTGGGAAATATGGCCCCTACATTGAAGTCGAAAATGGTGAGGGAGTTATCACCGCCTCAATTCCCAAAGACCTGACACCAGCCGACCTCGACCCCAAACAGGTAGAAGTATTGCTGCGACAAAAAATCACAGGACCTGACCAGGTAGGTCGGCATCCCGAAACTGGCGAACCGATTTATGTGAAAATTGGTGCTTATGGGCCTTATGTCCAATTGGGTGACAAAACCGACGAAAACCCCAAACCCAAGCAAGCCTCTCTACTCAAAGGTGTTACCCCAGAAACCGTTACCCTGGAAATGGCTGTTGGTCTGTTGGCACTACCCCGGACATTGGGAGTTCATCCAGTCACTGGCAGCAAAATCCAAGCAAGTTTGGGGCGCTTTGGCCCTTATGTGGTACATGACCAGGGTAAGGAGGGGAAAGACTACCGTTCTCTAAAAGCTGCTGATAATGTATTGACAATTAGCTTAGAACGTGCATTAGAGTTATTGTCTGAACCCAAAAAAGGACGCAGTTCTACAAACAGCAAGTCCAAAGCAGCTTTACGCGAATTGGGTACACATCCAGATGATGGAGAAACAATTAACATCTACGATGGCCCATACGGCCCTTACATCAAGCATGGCAAAACTAATGTGAGTATCCCAGAGGGTCAAACGGTAGAAAATATAACCCTGGCTGAGGCGCTGAACTTGTTGTCAGCTAAAGCATCAACAGCGAAATCGACTCGCAAAACGACTAAATCAACGAGTACCAAATCTAAGTCAACTGCTAAGTCAACAACCTCTACGAAAAAAAAGGGCGCTGAAGGTTAATTGCAAGTCAAACAATTTTGGATTTTGGATTTTGGATTTCTTTGACCACAAGAGGTGTTAGCGTAGCTGGACGTTAGTTCGGCATGAACGAAAAATCTAAAAATCTAAAAGACGCTCCTACGTCGCTCTAAGCTTACTCCTACGGAGAAGCAAGCTACGCGTAGCCTCTCGTAGAGAAGCCATGCCGTTGGCGGAGCCTCTCGTAGAGAAGGCTTTACGCTACGCTATCGGCAATCTAAAATCTAAAATTGGCACTCAAGAGTCCAAAGTCCGATCCCTAACTCTTGACCCTTGATATCCATCCTTGATAGGATGCAGTTCAGTAGGTGCAAGTGTGATACTCTAAAAAGTAAGGGAAAACACAACGCCAAATTTTAGAAGTGGCTTATGTCCCAAACACGGGATTGTTTATCAGCCCGGTTGGAAGCCAGAGGTGCGAAAAAATGCCAATTTCTGCGTACCTGTTAATCAAAAATTGAGGTAGTATCTCAGGAGCCGTCAGTTCATGGATTATATAGAAAAGGTGCTGGAAAAGGTTAAGGAATTAGCACGGAGGCTAATTGAAAGCCTGTTTGGGCCAGAGGCAGAACCGGAACCGGAACTGATTCCGATTCCTGTAAACGATCGCTCGCGTCGTCGCCACTAATCTCAAAGTGCTCAACTCTACGTTGCAACCCTTAAGCATTCTGGCACTGCATGGGCCAAACTTAAATTTGCTAGGACAGCGAGAACCAGGAATTTATGGTGCGTTGACTTTAGCTGAAATTAACCGCCTGTTAGATGAAGAGGGATTCAAGTTACAGGCGAAAGTTTTTTCTATGCAGTCAAATCATGAAGGAATTTTGGTAGATACTATTCATGCCGCATTAGGACAACATCAGGGGATTTTGATTAATGCAGGGGCATATACCCATACAAGTGTGGCATTGCGAGATGCGATCGCGGCTGTTAACTTGCCCACAGTCGAAGTACATCTAAGTAATATTTACCGTCGGGAAGATTTTCGGCATCATTCGTACATCGCCCCAGTAGCAATCGGGCAAATAAGTGGTTTTGGCGAACAAAGTTACTTGTTGGGCTTACAAGCTTTGGTAAATCATTTGAGAGTTAAGAGTTAAAAGTTAGAAGTTAGGAATTGGTAGTTGGTAGTAAAGTTAGGAATTAGCAGTATTTCATTAACTCCTCACTCCTTACTCCTCACTTTTAACTACATAGTTTATGCGTTACTCTCCTATAAGTCGGTTTAGAGGTACTTTACTCGGAGCATTCCTGGGGGAAAGTTTAGGTACTGGTGATATACAGTCTCAGAGTTACCTGGATTTGGGCAGAATGGCGGTTCTAGGTACTGAAAGTTTGATTGCGTTGGGTAGATTAGATTTAGATGATTGGATAGCGCGTCAGCAACAAGAATCTCTTCATTTAGCAGTAACTGATGACATATCGATCAAAATAATTCTTGCGACACTACCAGTAGCACTTTTTTTTCACGAAAATCCGATTAAGCTCCGGGAAAACTTGCTGCATGTCCTCAAAATCTGGGAGGATGACCCAATAATAAGGGATGGGACGCTAGCAGTAGGATATGCCATCGCTCTTGCCTTAACTGAAAAACTTAACCCCCGAACCCTCATCCCACAAACAATTTCTTTTCTCGGACAAACGCCGACATCAATACCAAAAAAATTATTAACAGTTCAGAATTTATTACAGCAAGGGGCGGGATTGTCAAGGGTGCAAGCTGAGTTTGCTAAAGAAGAACAACTCAGTAACACTATTGCTATGGCATTCTACTGCTTTTTGAGTACCTTGGAAGACTTTCGGCTATCAGTTTTGCAGGCTACTCGCAATGGCAATTTCATGCAACATACTACGCCTCTAAACTTACAGGCTACAGGTGCAATTACTGGTGCTTTGTCAGGAGCATATAACGGTATAGGCACAATTCCCATAAATTGGCAATTGCTCTTGCAGAAGAATTCTCCAACATGGGGATTAACTAGCTTTTCCCAAATGTTAAAATTGACGGATGCATTTGTGGCGGTGTGGTCGGGAGTGTATGATCTTACCTTAAATCCAAGGGAGTTAACTGAGGAGGGATATGAGGTGGCTTTGCTTTCAGTTTACGCAGCTCCTCGCGTTATTCGGTCGCGTTAATCCTATTTTTACCGAATAACAGTGCAGGTACTAAACACTGAAGACTACCAATCTAGTTAAAAACTAAAAAACTTATATACTAGAATTTTTCAGAAAAACTTTGGACTGATGTAGGTAGCTATTGTGGCAAATCAGCTTTAATTAGGCTCTGTCACTGGAATTGCGATCGCAGCTAATCAAACTTCCCTGATGATTGTCTTATTTTGAACCATCAAAGTCAGCAATTGCAGGCAGAAATAATGAAAATAAAGCAATTTTTGCAATTCTTAACTCAGCAATTGACTAACTGGCGGCGACAGTACAAAGGACTACGCCGTAAGGGAAAGTTAATGAGAAGTCCCAAAAGCAAAACCCATAGAAGGGAACTTTTAAGGACTGTGCTTAAGAATATAATTTTATTTTTATCAAAAACCAACGATAAAAGCGAGCGCCGAAAACAAGAAAGAGCGTTTCAGTCAAAGACAAAATCGGTCAAAACTAAGAGTACTATTTATGCAGTTGCTTTAGATTGGGTACATGAACAGCGTTCCTTGGTAATTTTAGCGATCGCTCTAATCTCCCTCACTGGTGTTATTGGGCATAGATTATACAACCAGACTCAAATTCAAGTAGGAAATCCCGCGCCCCAAACAATTACAGCGCCTTACACAGCTAGCATCGAAGATCAGAAAAAAACAGAATCACAGCGCCAAGCCGTTAGTCAAACATCCTTACAGGTGTTGATGATTAATGTGCGAATGAACGAGCAAATCAAGGAAAATTTGCAACGACTTCTAGATGATGGCAACGAAATTCGCGCCGTTGCTGGAGCTTTTCCTTTTTTCGATCCTCTAGTTTTGTCCATCTCTACCCAGCGTTACCTCCGCTCTTGTCCTGATTCGGAATGGCAAGCACTGCTAGTAGCTGTAGAAAATAGTAAAAATCAGCAGAAGAAAGGAACAAGACAAACTACCGCCTCATCCGCACCCAATCAGGAACACCAACGGCGCACAACACCAGCGCCACAGAAAACAAAGCCTATTGATTTTTCTCAAAACACTGACTTTACTCAAGCAGTAGCAGAACTAGAATCTTACCGCGTCACTTCTGAGAAAAACTTGTCTTTATTGATTTCCCAAATTTCCCAAGCACGCCAAAGATATACCCAAGCCATTGCCAAACTTTTACAGTTAGAGACTGTTACCCCAGAAGCAGTATATGAGGAATCCCTACTTTTGAATTTGTTAGATGGGGAGTGGGAAACAACACAAATGGGAATCCATCAGAGTGCAGAGCGGATTCTCACCCAAGGTATCCCACAAGGACTGCCAAAAAATATCTTACAGGATGCGGTGAGTTTACAATTGCAATCCTTTGTACCAGAATCCGCCGAATCTTTGGCAAAGAAGCTTTTGTTAGCTGTACTCAAGCCGAATCTGCAAAAAGATGAAGAACAAACCAGAGAAAACGCTCAAAAGGCTGCTGCTGGGGTGTCACCCGTGATGGTGAAGGTACGGTATGGTGAGGTGATTGTCAGAAAAGGAGCGCAGATTACTGCATGGAACTTTGAGGTGCTGGAGCATTATCACCTGGTTCGCCGGGAGGTAAAATGGCGCGAGTTAGTGAAGTTAGCAGGTGTAATTGCGATCGCCATTGGTATTTTTGTCTGGGTAGAACGGCATGTCGATTACGAATTGCGACAACGCGATCGCTTATTGGTGTTATTGCTGACTTTGAGTGTGCCAGGATTGATAACTATAGGATTGCCTTATACCACCTGGAGTGCCCTTGGTTTATTGTTGGGAAGCTTTTATGGCCCCACTTTGGCGTTAACAGTTGTCGGACTGCTGTTGCCTATATTAGCTATTAGCTTGGATATAAGCAAGGCTGCGCTTTTAGCTGGTGTAGGGGGAGGAATATTAGGTAGTTATATAGCGCAACGATTGCGATCGCGTGAAGAATTGGCATTATTGGGTGTTGCGATCGCTTTAACTCAGGGCAGCATTTATCTGGTTGTTAAAATTTTAATTGGTCAAGCATTTGGTTCAACTTGGTATCTCGTCCTCCGAGAAGCCGGATTGTTTGCTTTATCCGGTTTAGGCTGGAGTGTTGTAGCTTTAGGCTTGAGTCCTTATCTAGAAAAAGTTTTCGATTTAGTTACCCCAATCCGTTTAGCGGAGTTGGCGAACCCTAACCGCCCTTTATTAAAACGACTCGCTACTGAAACTCCTGGAACTTTTCAGCATACGTTGCTTGTGGCTACGCTTGCTGAAGCTGCTGCCAAAGAACTAGGATGCAATCTTGAACTAGTCAGGGCTGGCACACTATATCACGATATTGGCAAAATGCACGACCCCCTTGGCTTTATTGAAAATCAAATGGGGGGGCCGAATAAACATGATACAGAGATTAAAGATCCTTGGAAGAGTGCAGAAATTATTAAAAAGCACGTAACCGAAGGGTTAGTGATGGCGCGTAAACACCTTTTGCCGACAGCGATTCAAGCTTTTATTCCAGAGCATCAGGGAACGATGCTGATTGCATATTTCCATCACCAAGCCCAGCAAATGGCTCAAGAAGATCCAAGTTTAACAGTAGACGACGCAGATTTTCGCTACGATGGGCCGATTCCCCAATCACGAGAAACAGGAATTGTCATGTTAGCAGATTCTTGCGAAGCGGCGCTGCGATCGCTTGAAGCATCGGCTAAACCTCTGGGAGAAAAGCGATCGCTTAAAGATGTTTCGACTGAACAAGCTTTAGCAATGCTTAATAATATTCTGCGTGCCAAATGGCAAGACAATCAACTCGTAGATTCAGGATTAACACGAGAAGAAATGTCAAAAATTGCCCAGATATTTGTAGATGTTTGGCAGCAATTTCATCACAAACGGATTGCTTATCCTAAGTTGAAGGCTAATAGTGCTGTGCGAAATTCGTAATTAAGAAACTTAGTACAGCTTTGCGTAAAATTATTGTAGCGTTTTTAATGCAAGGGGATGCATTGCCATTGTCAGATTTAATTCGTTACGAATTAATGAAATGCTGTACTTAGCTTTAATCTCGTTTCTGACTTTTCACCTTATCTGGAAAAACTAACGCGAAACCTAATCCCCCAACCCCCTTCCCTGGTAAGGAAGCTACGGTGTACACACAAGTCTTTTGACCTACACCTTTGTTGCATCGATCTTTTTTTAACTTGTATGTACACCGTAGGGTAAGCAAGGGGGAGAATTCAAAGCCTCTCTCCTGCAAAGAGAGAGGTTTTCCAGATCCCGTGAAAAGTCAGAGTCGTTTGGTGTTTGGAACTCAAAGTTTGTTGTTTCAAGCGAACTACGCTTGGATAATAAAATCAGATGCTTTGAGAATTGGCGCACCAGTTAGAGTTACAAATAGACCACCCGTGCCGAAACCAGCCGTGCTGCCATTTTCGTTGTAGAACAACTGCCCACTCACAGGATCGTAGACAATTGTCGCCGTGCTAGTCCCCGCAGAAGAAGTGATTTCAAAATCACTCTCGTTACTAAAACCTATTCCCGCAACAGAAGTAATTGTATTAAAAGTAGCCTTATCCAGTACAATTTTGTCACTTTGTGTAGTGGCTGCAAAAAATCCACTGTAGAACCCACTAATGCTATCTAGACCAACATCAGTACTGTTAAAAGGAGCATCGGTATTGTAAAGCAATCTGTCAACACCCTCACCACCTGTGAGTACGTCATTGCCAGCACCACCAACCAGAGTATCATCGCCAGCACCACCGATGAGGGTATCATTACCAGTTCCACCCCGTAGCAAATCATTGCCACTATTGCCGTTGATGATGTCATCACCTCCCTGACCGTTAATCACATCGCCGGAGTCTTTAAAACCCGTAATGTTATTGTTAAGACCATTGAGGAATGTAACGGTGTTCGGGTTAAATAGCTCAGTTTGAATGGAGTTGGCATCAAAGACATCAAAACTGTCAACGATGCCCCTCTGGTTATCAAAGAGGATATTGCCAATAGCTGGGCTGACATCAGATGCTGGTAAATTATTCAGCTTTTCTAACAGGAAGTTTTCTAGGATGATTTGGGTATTGCTTGTATTTTCAAAAGTGAGTTCTAGATTGTTGCCATTTTGATTTAATTGCAGATTTTTAGCAGTCAATCCTAATCTAGTAAAATCCAAGGTATCAACAGGAATTGCCGCCGTTGATGGATTTAAAGTATCAACAGGAATTGCCGCCGTTGATGGATTTAAAGTATCAACAGCAATTGCCGTCGTTGATGGATTTGAAACAATATCTACGCCACCAAAGTCGGTTATGGTGTCGATCCCATCGCCTCTTGAGAAGATGAATGTGTCTCGACCACCATTACCAGTGAGCTTGTCGTTACCAGCTTTGCCCTCGATGATATTGTTGTTGAATGTGCCGATGAGGATATCTGCATCAGGCGTGCCCGTGATCAATTTCTGGACAATACCCAAAGTGGTGGTTGCTACTGCACTGGTGTTACTCACATCTTGGCCGTCATCGACGACAAATTCAATTGTGGTGTTAACAGTGGTAGCTGTACTGTTGTAGGTAACGCTGCTGAGGACTTGTCGGTAATTGGCAATGGTATCCGTGCCACTAAGAGTGAGAGTGCCTGTGGTGGGGTTGTAGGTAGAGGTGATGTTGCCGATGGCAGTGGCATTAAGACTTTCGGTTGCACCATTCAAGAGATTGGTAATGGTGATGGTGGCACCAGCTAGGGTAGTTGCATTGTCGTCCAGAGTAAAGTTGCTATCGATGATGGAGACGGGAGTACCGCTAAAGGTAGTACTAAAATCAATACCCTCTGAGTTGCCGTTGAGGTCGAGAACGGGGGCGCGGTTGCCAAACACGACATAGGTTTGCCCTGAGCTAATGTCGTTGGGGTCAGCAAAGGGTGCTGCAATAATCAAGTCATCAATACCGTCGCCGTTGATATCTCCGGCACTGCCAAGAGAGTAGCCTGAACGGTCATCTGAATTGATACCGTTGATGGCAAAGCCATTTGTGCCGTTGAGGTTGGAGAGGTTGAGTTGGGCACCAAAACCCTCCTTGCTGCCAAACACCACGTAGCTTTGCCCTGAATTGTTGCCGTTGGGGTCGGCAAAGGGGGCTGCGATAATCAGGTCATCAATGCTGTCGCCGTTGATATCTCCGGCACTGCTGACAAAACTGCTGAAGAAGCCGTCACCTTTATTGAAGCCGTTGATGGTGAAACCACTAGTGCCGTTGAGGGTGGAGAGGTTGAATTGGGCAGCAAAACTTTCCTTGCTGCCAAACACCACGTAGCTTTGCCCTGAATTGTCGCCGTTGCCGTCGGCAAAGGGTGCCCCAATGATCAGGTCGTCAATACCGTCGCCGTTGATGTCTCCGGCACTGCTAACAGAGTTGCCTAAGGAGTCCTCTTCATTAATGCCGTTGATGGCAAAGCCATTTGTGCCGTTGAGGGTGGAGAGGTCAAATTGGGCAGTAAAACTTTCCTTACTGCCAAACACCACGTAGCTTTGCCCTGAGATGATGTCGTTGGGGTCGGCAGAAGGTGCCCCAATAATCAGGTCGTCAATCCCGTCACCGTTGATGTCTCCGGCACTGCTAACAGAGTTGCCTAATGAGTCATATTGATTGATGCCGTTGATAGTGAAACCATTAGTGCCATTGAGGGTGGAGAGGTTGAATTGGGCAGCAAAATTTTCCTTGCTGCCAAACACCACGTAGGTTTGCCCTGAGGTGATGCCGTTAGGGGAGGCACCATCTGCCCCGATAATCAGGTCGTCAATGCCGTCGCCGTTGATGTCTCCCGCACTGCTAATAGAGTTGCCTGAACGGTCATCTGGATTGATGCCGTTGATGGCAAAGCCTGACGTGCCGTTGAGGGTGGAGAGGTAGAATTGGGCATCAAAACTTTCCTTGCTGCCAAACACCACGTAGGTTTGCCCTGAATTGGTGCCGTTGGGTTTAGCAAAGGGTGCCCCAATAATCAGGTCGTCTAGACCGTCACCGTTGATGTCTCCGGCACTGCTAATAGAGTCGCCTGAACGGTCATCTGGATTGATGCCGTTGATGGCAAAGCCTGACGTGCCGTTGAGGTTAGATAAGTTGAAAACTGAATTTGCCATGAGTTCGTCCTTTTGTTTGAAAACTAAAATTTTGATGTCTGGAACTCGAAGTTTGATGTTTGGAAATCAGAATTTGGTACGAATTGCGACAACGCGATCACTCGAAGCATCAGCTAAACCTCTTCTTGAGAAGCCAATACGGTTCGGATAAGCAAGGGAGGCAAGAGGGTATATGTTCAGTCATTCTTCTCTCCCCCTGCTTGCTTCAACCAAGACAGTCTTAACCAACGGTACTGGGAGAGAAGCGATCGCTCAAAGATGTCTCGACTGAACAAGCTTTAGCAATGTTAAGAGAACTCCAAAAAATAAATAATCTCAATTTCTGTTCACTACGACTTTACCCTCTCCTGCTCCCTGCCCCCTGCCTCTATAGCGATGGTATATTTTTTAGTTGGAAGTCCCTAAATAATATTCTGGGTGCCAAATAGCAAGATAATCAACTGGTAAATTTAGGATTAACACGAGAAGATATGTCACAAATTGCCAGATATTTGTGGATGTACCCTTTAGCACGCGATGCCTACGGCAGGCTACGCCTATGCAGTTTCCCGATATTTAATCTCTAATCTTCAGTACGTCGCATACCAGCCAAAATAAAATTAACTGCTGCTTGAGTATGCTGCTCAATCATTTCTGGACTCAGCAGTTGCAAATCGGGTCTAGTATGCTTGATGTTTTCGTAAGCGTTGAAGTATAAATTACAAACCCCAATAATATGCAGGGTGGTGAGGAATGGATCGATCTGACGGAAACAACCTTCAGCCATCCCCCGCTCTAAAATCTTGATGAGATAGCTAAAATTCTCTTGCCAATTCCCCTGTTTGAAATACTTTCCCTGATTTTGGTTTGCTTCTTGAAACCAAAGCATTCCCCGGTGCGGGTGAGCAGCTTCATAAGCGATCGCTTCTTTGACAAGTACCTTCAACGCCTCCTCTGGTGGGAACTGATCCAAATTTAGCTGCTCAAACCCTTCGTGCATCTCCACCGCCGGACGTTGCAGAACAGCTTCATATAGTCCTTCCTTGCTCTGGAAGTAGTAGTAAATCATCGCTTTGGTGACACCTGCACCTCTAGCGATCGCTTCTGTCCGCGCCCCTTGAAGTCCATTTCTGGCAAACTCTGCTTCCGCCGCATCGAGAATCTGTTTTTTCGTCGCTTCTGCATCGCGCACCTGACGCGGCTTTTTACCTGAGAATTTTGACTGCGTTGAACGACCCACGTTGCTCCATCATCATAACGAAAATATATTAACTAAAAAATTGATTAGTAGTTGACATAGAAGATGAAATTTATTAAATTAATGCTTACTAACTAATTTTTTAGTTAGTTATTTGTATACTTCAGTAATGCACTAGCCAAAATTAGCCGAGCAAATGCGCGGTTGTATTAGTTCGTCCATTGCAGACAAGACTTTAATTATCCAAATTTATATTCAAAAGACTGATGTAGGACAGGCGACACCAAGTTTTAATATTGCGTGACGTTTTACTAACTCATCTAGCGATTTTTCAAAAAATTATCAATATTTTGGAGGAAAAATGGAACCAATTTTACCAGGTGCGCCTTGGTTAATCGCGCATAAATCTATATTGGGAATAAATAAACCTAATAAAATCACATTAAATGGACAGGATTATGTCATTTGGCAAAACCAAAAAGGCGAAGTGTTTGCCCTTGATAACATCTGTCCGCACATGCAAGCACCATTATCA
>NZ_DASQZC010000040.1:0-1572 GCF_035638895.1 Nostoc sp.
ATATCAACGTCGTTTGCATATTTTGCACATGTCAACTGCTGAAGAAGCAGATTTGCTGCGTCAGGAGAAACCTAGTTGGGTAACAGCAGAAGTGACACCACAGCATTTGTTGTTGAATACCAGTGCTTACGAGGAGATTGGTACTTTAGCACAGATGAATCCACCTTTGCGATCGCCCCACGATAACGAAGTTCTCTGGCAAGCTTTGCGCGATGGCGTGATTGATTTCATTGCTACAGATCACGCGCCGCACACCTTAGAAGAAAAAGCTCAAGAATACCCCAATACCCCTTCGGGAATGCCAGGGGTGGAAACTTCTCTAGCATTGATGTTAACTGCGGCGATGGAGGGAAAGTGTACTGTTGCTCAAGTTGTTAACTGGATGTCAAAAAATGTAGCTGTGGCTTATGGCATTCCCAATAAAGGAGCGATCGCACCTGGTTATGATGCCGATTTAGTGCTTGTAGATTTAAACACATACCGTCAAGTCCGGCGCGAAGAACTGTTAACTAAATGCCGTTGGAGTCCTTTTGAAGGCTGGAACCTCACCGGCTGGGCTACAACCACCATTGTTGGTGGTGAAGTAGTTTATGACAAAGGTCAGGTAAATACACAAGTGCGGGGTCAAGCTTTAACTTTCTTATAGCAATGCTTACCTAGCATTCCACGAGATAAACCGACCAAGTTTAGTTCTTCAACAAACACCATTCCGGCATCATCGCAAACTTGGCAAGATAATTTTCTATGATCTATTCCAAGTTAAGACTAGATCAATGCCGTTTGCTTAAAGCTAAAAGACGACAATCCTTATTTTTTCCCTTTACCCTTTTAACCCAAAGGTATTGACTAGTCGCTGTATCAGAGATTGCAACTTGAAACCCTAAATTTATTTATAAGTGTTTCAAGTCAAAACTTCACTAGACACGACTCTGGTTCTCCGATAAAGGAGGTGATCGCCTCTTTTATTAAAGATAACTAGTGCATCTACGTAGACATATTAATATCAACTAGTAAAGGAAAAAACATCTCATATTTCTACGATAGTTATGTAGAAATACGAGATGTTTTATTTAATTTATTGATATCAGTATTAATTACAGATGTGAATAGAATAATTTATTGCTATTTAAATTAATTTTCAAATATTTGAAAGTTCAGTATTTATGTGTATATATTATGACTTTAGTTCGGGTATATTGAGGATAAGGAAAAGTTAGACAACTTCTATAGACCTTGCTTGATGTTGTTTAACTTGTCTCTATTAACTTTGGCTGCTGAATAATCCAGATTTGTTCTTTTAATGACAGTAGAGAACCAATCCTAAAACCAAGCTGACTAAGTTTTGTGGAAACTCTCATTTAACCCAACAACAGGTTACATTTTCTTCATTTATACACCATCTAAATCAGTTTTTTAACTGATTATTGTAGTAATAAAGCTGCTGTTACAAAATTTTTTAATTTATTTTGGGTTGAGATAACAATGTTAGTGACTTACAGTGGTGAGCGTGGTAGTGGCAGATAGAACGAGTGTGGAGTTCTCCCTCGACTGTTTGCAAAAATTTTCTCCTAT
>NZ_DASQZC010000041.1:0-2908 GCF_035638895.1 Nostoc sp.
AACACAGAGATATAAAATATACTAAGAGTAAATACAGAGAAAACTGAAATAGTTATCTCTGATTACTCATTTTTTCATATAAAGGGGTGCATTATGGAATATCTTGCTTATTCTCAGATGTTTATTGCTCAAGAAGAGGCATCTCGAAACACCAAATATAATCCGTCTAAATCTCAATTAGATAGCAAAAAACCTCTTACATCTTCTGACAGAGTTATTACTAAAGAAGAGACATTTGGAATCACTAAAGCTAAATTCAATTGGAAAAAACTTCTTAAATCTTCAGCTTGGCTAGCTTTAGCTGGTGTTGGTGTATTACTTATTGCTGCTGCCCAAATTCAAGTTAGTACGGCTGCATTTGTCAGGACTAACGGCAGTTGTTTACGTATCCGTACAGGCCCAAGCACTAACTACTCATATATAGATTGTGTACCAAATGGCGCAACACTTCCAGTCATTGAAAGGTATGAAAACGGTTTTGCTAGGCTTTCTACGGGTAGATACGTTTTTGCTCGATGGGTTGGTAATAGACCTAACTATGCTCCTGTGACTAGACCTGGTGGTGTTGGCGGTTCGGTGATTCTTAACCCTGGTTCTAAAGGTCAGCTTGTAAGAGACGTTCAAACAGCTTTAGGTAATCTCAGAGTTGATGGAATTTACGGTCGAGAAACTGTTAGCCAAGTCCGAAACTTTCAGGCAAGTAGAGGTTTACTTGTAGATGGTGTGGTCGGCCCTCAAACTCGATCGGCTTTGGGTATTTAGCCACGGGGAAGCAGGGAGCAAGGGGGATAGAACAGTTCTGGATAAGGTCATTTTCCCAAGCTTTTAGCCCCCTTTAAGAACTGCCTCTTTGTTAAAAATGTGTTGATTCTACTATTTTTTTGTGGGCTGGAGATAAATCATTTATCCCACACTCGGTTATCGTCTGATATCATGTCCGCTTGATTGCTTATTAAACCCGAAGAACCCCACCCCGCCAAAGCGTAGCTTTGTCTCCCCTCCCGAAGAGCGGGGAGGAGTTCGGGGGTGGGGTGTAATGGCTATGGTTAGCATAACTAACTATTTATGCGGACATAATATGAAACGTGGAGCTTTTTGAGTTAAAAAAATCGGCATAAAAGCCGATTTTATGCACCCTGAAAAACAGAAATTTTGCATTTTGTTTACTCTAAGTTACCTAAGTTGATGTTTCTGATGAAAGACCCAGGTAATTTTGTACAATCTGCAAAATGCGCTCTGCTGCATGACCATCTCCAAAGGGATTAATTGCATTTGCCATTGCTGCATAAGCATCTGGATCGCTAAGTAACTCAGCAGCATTTGCAAAAATATTCTCACTCGTAGTGCCTACAAGTTTAGCTGTACCGGCTGCAACAGCCTCTGGTCTTTCGGTGGTATCTCTTAAAACTAATACTGGTTTTCCCAAACTGGGGGCTTCTTCTTGCAACCCACCAGAGTCAGTGAGCAAAAGATGCGATCGCCCAATTGCACCCACCAATTCCCCATAATCTAGAGGATCTGTCAAGAAAATTCGCGGATGATTCCCTAAAAGTTCTTGTAACGGAACTCGTACTGTGGGATTGCGGTGCAATGGTAAGAGCATTGCTGTATCAGGAAACTTATCTAAGATTTGTAAAAAGCCTTGAGCGATCGCTAACAGAGGTTCTCCCCAATTTTCTCGACGATGAACTGTTGCTAACAGAACGCGGTATGAATCCCAGTCTAAGCCTGGTACATTACAAACTGCTTGGGTTGCAGCTACATTCAACAGCGCATCAATTACCGTGTTACCCGTCATGTGAATTTCACCCAAAACACCAGAACGGTGCAAATTTTCCACAGCCCAAGGAGTCGGCGCAAAGTGCAACTGAGTTATTTGAGAAATCAACCGTCGATTAGCCTCTTCTGGGTAAGGATTGAAAATATCATCAGTTCTTAAACCTGCTTCTACATGACCGATAGGGATTTTTTGATAAAAAGCTGCCAAAGCTGCGGCAAAAGCCGTGGTAGTGTCTCCCTGCACCACCACTAAATCTGGTTTTTTATCCTTAAATAATGCTTCTAACCCTTGTAAACTACGGCAGGTAATATCATTTAGAGATTGCTGAACCTGCATAATTTCCAAGTCATAATCTGCCTTAATATTGAACAGCTGCATAACCTGCTCAACCATCTCTCGATGCTGTCCAGTTAGAATTACTTGCGACTCAAAACTTGAAGACTGTTGGAAAACCTGAATTACAGGAGCTAGTTTAATAGCTTCTGGACGAGTACCCAAAATAATGCAAACACGTTTTTGATTAGTCATTAGTCATTAGTCATCTGTCATTTGCCAATGGTTATAGTCAATGGTCTATGGTAAATAGTCAATAGTTAGCGATCAATCATCACACAAACTATAAATATAAGTAATATCATGTCCGCATAATTGGTTATGCTAACCACAGTCATTACACCCCACCCCCAACCCCTCCCCGCAAGCGGGGGGAGACAAAGCGTAGCTTTGGCGGGGTGGGGAACTTCTGGTTTAATAAGCAATCAAGCGGACATGATATAAGTCAACGTAAATAATTATTGTTGGGATAAAGCAGGACGAAAAAGGGTTTGAGCCTTTTCTTCACAAAGTTTAGTTTTATTGTGCCGACTTCCTTAAAAGGATAAATCACACAATAAGCATAAAAAAACCCGGCTTAATCGGGTAAATGCACTGTTTATCGAATTTATCTATAATAACTAGACTTTAATCTCACAAGTAAAATCACAACAGCATGAAAAAACCCGGCTTAACCGGGCAGACGCACTGTTTGTCGTATTCACCTGTAATGACTACATTTTAATCTCACAAGTTAAAGGGCAAGCAGCGTAAACAGTAGCCTGCATTTGGTCTGCCTCTCCATGCAACCAGCTT
>NZ_DASQZC010000042.1:0-31674 GCF_035638895.1 Nostoc sp.
GGGATATTCATCCCGATGCAATGCTAAAAAATCCCTTACAGGAGGGTGAGAACCGCCACTCAGCACAATCTTACTTCCCGGTAGTAGGCGTGTTAACCCTACCGCAGCCCCTAGTGCGTCAAAATCTGCTGTTGTGTGGCAAAGAATTAAATCCATAGTATTAAGACTTTTTTCTGGTAAAATACTTGTGGTTTGCTTCACCCACATTGGTGTCTGATAAGCCTCTGTCCAGTAGCATAGCGACTATTGGTAAGCGACTCCGTTGCACAGCATGAAAAGAAGTCGGCACATCTTGATTAATACAAATTACCGATTGGTTTGTCCAATAGCGCGAATAAGCCAGCACATCATCCAGGATAGTAAAATTTGTAGGGTACAAGGTAAGAACTTGTAGTCTGCGGTAGGGCATTCCGTGGACTTAAAACAAAGCTCAACGCCTCCTAAGCAATAGCCGGATTGGTTGAGAAGCCTGCACTGTACAGCTTGCTGTCAGCGTGGGAGTATGTCACTGTAAGACATATCACTATTTCGCTGTATTGGGAGAAACAAAAATGACCATAATATTCCAATTCGCTTTGATAAGCCTAGTTCTATTGTCTTTTGTCCTGGTTGTTGGCGTTCCCGTAGCTTACGCCACTCCCCAAAATTGGGTTGAATCTAAAAAACTGCTCTGGGTTGGTTCCGCCGCCTGGTTTGGTTTGGTGTTTTTAGTTGGTTTGTTAAACTTTTTTGTCGTGTAGGCAACGGCTTCACTCTGGCGCAGGCACATAATATAAGAACTAGGGGAGCAGAAAAGCTAAGGTCAAAGACCAAAGGAGAAAAGGAAAGATTTTTTCCGATTTCCTTTTTTTAACCGTGCTTTCCTGCTCCTCTACATTTAAATAAGAAATGTATATTGACCAGAACTATAGTTGATTAAGAGGCAGTCATGGCAGTTTTCGAGGGAACTTTTACCCAAACGGAGCCTTTGCGGTTTGCAGTGGTGATTGGTCGATTTAATGACCTAGTTACCGGAAAGCTGCTAGAGGGATGTCAAGATTGCTTGAAACGCCACGGTGTAGATCCTAACCCCCAAGGTAATCAGGTAGACTATGTTTGGGTTCCAGGAAGTTTTGAGGTACCTTTAGTAGCTCGCCAACTAGCACTTTCGCATCGTTATGATGCTGTAATTTGTCTAGGTGCAGTTATTCGAGGACAAACACCCCATTTTGATTATGTATCCGCCGAAGTTTCTAAAGGCATTGCTGCCGCTAGCTTTCAAACTGGAGTGCCAGTAATTTTTGGCATTTTGACAGTAGACACTATGCAACAAGCCTTAGAACGCGCAGGCATCAAAGGTAATCATGGCTGGGATTATGCCCTGAATGCCCTAGAAATGGCAAGTCTTATGCGGCAACTGCGTTCTAACTTGGCAGAGCCATATTCTCGTAATAGCCAGTCTTTGCCAGCCTCTTTGCAAAGTGCCAGTATTGGCAATTTAACTGCGGAATCAGAAGAACTCAGCTAGGGCGTCATTAGTCATTTGTCCTTTGTTATTCACTAATGACCATTGTACAGACGCGATTAATCGCGTCTCTACTAAACTAATGACCAATGACTAAATTAAGGGGTTGACAATTAGGGATAAATCTGAGATATTGATATATGGCAATTGATTGCGGGTGTGGCTCAGTGGTAGAGCGTCACCTTGCCAAGGTGAATGTCGCGCGTTCGAATCGCGTCACCCGCTTCCAACTAAACCTCTTGCAGTTTTTAACTCCAAGAGGTTTAGTGTTTTTAGGGTGCATTAAATCAGTGAACAGTTAATCATTGGAAGTAGTCGGAGATTTGATCCCGACTGAAGCACGCCACTTATATTTGTGGGGGACTCTGACTCCCAACGGACAAATTAACTGATAATTGATAACTGTTGAAGTCTTCGGCAATTGGCACTAAACTCTTGTGAATCACTCCTAATGTGGGCAAATCGAGCAAACAAATCGTCTACTGTCTCAATTTGAATATTGCCCACAAAAAGAAGCGTTACCCACTTGCTAAGAAATATAAAACCCAGCTTTAGACTGGTGTAGATATAGATTAGCTTGGCTACAATCTTTGTGTGTCACCACAATAAATGCCCAAAAACGCAACCACACTTTAAAGCGACAAATGAAGAGAAGGAAATTTTTACATAAGATTGCCAGCTATCGGGAAAGATTACAAACAGAGAACCTCGTACTGATATGGCAATTAAGATATTTAGAGCCTGCTGCATCTACTGTTTGCAATGATGGCGATTTAAACATCGTCTGTTTATTTTCATAAAAAGAGAAGCCTTATCAGGCATTTACCAAGGAATCATATTCTCACAGTTCGTGTAAAACACGCTCAAGTTACTAGAACGCTTGTGCAATCTCAAAAACCCGAAAAAATAGATTTCAATGCTGAATACCCCTGTCCCTGTCGTCGCCGGGGTCAGTTAATTCCGATTACGTTGACAGAAGCATTTGGTTGCGATCGCTGTCAGCAAATCTTTGTAGTAGAAGATAATGGTCATGTCCTAGAACAGCTTTCTACCACCTATCCCTACAAACGGGCTTGGCGTTGGATGGGAAATAGTTGGCATGTTGTCCATCCGCGCTTGGGAGAAAGCTATCTGCCTATAGCACTTGGCATTATTTTCGTGCTAGTGATTATATGGCTGCCATTAGCACTGCGATTGGCAAATAGTTCCAGCATTGTTGCTTGGGCAATGGTGGCGGTGCTATTGGCTATTCTGCCAGCGCTAATGGTCTGGCTTACCTACAGACGTTAACTCAATGACTGTTGAAGTTTTGGATGATTACCCCGAACCAATTACTAGTGCCCAACGCGCCTATCATGCTTCCCTAAAGTTGGGGATCACAAAGGGAGCAGACCGGAGTCGTGCAGTATTGGCAATGGCACAAGCGCTTGAGCGTTCATTTGACGACATTCTAGAAGCCAATACCTTGGATTTAGAAGCCAGTCGGGAAATGGCAGTGCCTGAGTTGATAATAGACTGGCTGAAGCTGACTCCCACAAGGTTAGAGATGACCGTGGACATTTTGCAACGGTTGGGGGAATTATCAGATCCACTGCGGCGCGTCAGAACGGCTGATTATCAACTCGAAGATTCCCAGAGTTATACCCAGTTAATGCCCTTGGGAGTGATTGGATTTATTTATGAAGCGTTCCCAGATTTAGGAGCGATCGCAGCAGGTTTTTGTATCAAAACTGGCAATAGTATAATTCTCAAAGGCAGTACTGAAGCTAGCCATTCTAACGCGGTCATCGCTGAGATACTGCAAAGTGCGATCGCTCAGGTTGGCCTACCTCCGGGCTGTATAGAACTGATCACAGCAGAACATGGTGCTTCGGTTCGGGATTTAGTCACCCAAGACCAGTACGTGAATCTAGTGATTCCCTACGGACGTTCTAGTTTGATACAGCAGGTAGTACGACAGTCAACTTGCCCGGTCTTAAAGTCAGCGATGGGTAACTGTTATCTCTACTGGTCGCTAAATTCCAGTTTAGAAATGGTGCGCTTGATGATTCTTAATAGCCATCAAAGCGAACCAGACCAAGTTAATGCCATTGAAAAAGTACTTATTCATCGCCAAGCCTTGCCATCATCTTTAGCCGTTCTGTGGAACAGCTTGATGGAAAAAGGCTTTGAAATTAAAGGGGATGCAGAACTAGTAGAAGCCTTTCCCCAGTTGCAGTTGGTGAAGGAAGGCGAATGGGGAAACCCTTATTTAACTAGGACAGTAGCTTTTAAATTGGTGGATAGCTTAGAAGCTGCGATCGCCTGGATTAATGAATACAGCAGTGGTCATGCCGACTCTATCGTTACTGAATCCTATCAGGAAAGTCGGCAGTTTGCTTTAGGAGTTACCAGTGCATCTACCTACATCAATACTTCCCCGCGTTTTTCCCGCAACCCCTCACGGGGAGATTCAGTGTTTCTTGGCATGTCTAACCAAAAAGGTCATCGCCGGGGATTTATCAGCCTGGAAACCTTGACCACCGTTAAGCACATTGTTCAGGGAAATGGCAGGTTTTAAATAATTCGTAATTCGTAATTCGTAATTAGAAGAGGGTTTGACAAGAGTGCTGTAGCGGCAGTTCTGTTTCAGTTGGGGTCTAAATCCCCCACAAAATTCTCTCAATGCCTAATGCTACATGCCTCAATCAAAATTTTAAACTTAACAAAATCTTAATTACTGCTTGATTTTGGGTTGCTAGGCTCCTTGTGTTTGGTTGAGCAGCAATTAGGAGACAAGTCAAATCAAGCTACTGTTTGTGCTTTTCACAAGTGACCCTCCTGAATGCCAACTGTACTTACATCTAGGTAGGGGTGAATATGGAACTTATGGATGGTACGCGCCTGCTAGCAAATCGTTGCAGACGGCGGAGTTTTTTGCTGGGTGCAGGATTCTTAACCGGGTTAACAATAGCTAGCCAATGGCATCCGGTATTGGCTAATTCAAGGTTTTCTGATTATCCGTTCAGTCTTGGTGTTGCCTCTGGCGATCCTTTGCCGGATGGTGTTGTTATCTGGACACGACTGGCTCCAAATCCACTCTCTGGAGGTGGAATGCCACAGGTAAATGTTCCAGTGCGGTGGCAAGTTGCCCTTGATGAAAACATGAAACAGGTTGTGCGGCGAGGAACAGTGCTGGCGACACCAGAGTTAGCACACTCAGTTCACATTGATGTCCGTGGACTAGACCCTGACCGTTGGTACTGGTATCAATTTGAAGCGGGTAAGGAAGTTAGTCCCATTGGACGGACTCGCACAGCACCAGCATTTTATGGCTCTATGTCACAACTGAACTTTGCTTTTGTCTCTTGTCAAGACTGGCAAAATGGCTACTATACGGCTTATCGGCATTTGGCTGATGAAAACCTCGACCTTGTGGTTCATCTGGGTGATTATATTTACGAATACGGGCCACAATCCGGTGGCCCCCGCCAGCATAATAGTCCAGAAATTATCACTCTTGCAGACTATCGCGATCGCCACGCCCTGTACAAAACTGATTTGAATCTTCAAGCTGCTCATGCTGCTTTTCCCTGGATTGTCACTTGGGATGATCATGAAGTTGACAACAACTACGCCAACTTAATCCCCGAAGATAATCAAACCCAAGAGGCTTTCAGAAAACGGCGAGCTAATGCGTACCAGGCTTACTACGAACACATGCCTCTACGTCGGTTTTCATTGCCCAACGGCCCAGATATGCTGCTTTATCGACGGTTCACTTTCGGTAATTTAGCTGAGTTCAATGTCCTAGACACCAGGCAGTACCGCACTAACCAACCTTGTAATGACGAACTTAAGCCTCGCTGTCCCGAAGCTTTTGATACAAATGCTACCATGACCGGCTCAGAGCAAGAGCAATGGCTACGAAAAGGGTTAGATCAGTCGCGATCGCGCTGGAATGTGATTGCTCAACAGACGATGCTAGCCGAGTACAATTTTAATAGTAGTCCAGGTGCAGGTGTCTTCAATATGGATCAGTGGGACGGCTACGTGGCTGAACGTAATCGGCTCTTGAGTTTTCTAAACCAGCGTCAACCTTCTAATCCAGTGGTGATTACCGGAGACATCCATTCTAGTTGGGTACATGACTTGAAGCTTGATTTTAATAACCCAAACTCACCGACGGTAGGCACTGAGTTCGTAGGAACCTCAATTACCTCTGACTTTCCTACCCAATTCATCGCACCAGTTCAAGCTGCCCTACCCAACAATCCCCATACTAGGTTCTTTGATGGTGCTTACCGGGGATACGTGCGCTGCAAGCTTACCCCACAACGCTGGCAAAGTGACTACCGTGTTGTATCAAGCATCATTGATTTGAATGCCTCTGTCAAAACCCTAGCTTCCTTTGTAGTCCAAAACGGACAACCAGGAGCGCATCTAACTTAAGGGAAGTTCGATAAACCCTCCCTAAGTTAAACTAAAGTTCAAGCCTTTCCCTCTCAGACTCGGAGAGGGACGGTTTTACATAGTAAAACCAGGGAGAGGTTTTTATAGTACCTCAACAAATAAGTTTCTTTAACCCAAGCGTATCGACTTACAGTAAAAAACTCTTTTTGA
The DNA here is from genome assembly GCF_035638895.1 of Nostoc sp. GTDB lineage: Bacteria > Cyanobacteriota > Cyanobacteriia > Cyanobacteriales > Nostocaceae > Nostoc. The sequence continues at coordinate 6,107 of NZ_DASQZC010000042.1, forward strand.
AGAGTTATTCTGGTATTTCTTTGCAATACTTAACTATAGATAAAAAATGATAACTAACATCATAATTGGTTAGGTTATCCAAGCTAAATTAAGACTATGCTTAACAATTGCAGTCTAGTTGATCATTTTAAGTAAATAGGTGCAAATGAACTTAAACATTTGTTGAGCTTTTTGTACTTTGTCATTTGTTTGAGTGTTAAATACTAAAAAAGAAAGTTTATTTGTGCCAAGTTACTAACTAGGTTGTTGAGCAAGGTAGTAAAAATCTGACCTTAGCCAAGTAATAACAGCGACAACTAAAGTAAACTTAACAACAATCACGTAAAATGATAGAAAAAATTTTGCTGGCTGTATCGGGATTGGGACATGCAGAAGAAATGCTCAAAACCCTGAGAGAAATTCCTTCAATTCAATCTGCAAAAGTGACAATTTTGCATGTTGTTCAGGCACAAAATACTGCTGCTACCATGACAGCTAAATGGGAAAATGGCGGTAAAATTTTAGCTAATGCCATTCAAACTTTGAACTTAGATCCTAGCCAGGTTTCTTCAATTTTGCGCGAAGGTGACCCGAAAGATGTTGTTTGCCAAGTAGCTGATGAAATCGACGCTGACTTGATTATTATGGGTTCACGCGGACTTAAGCGGCTGCAATCCATTTTATCGAACTCAGTCAGTCAGTATGTTTTCCAGTTATCTTCTCGCCCCATGTTGCTGGTAAAAGATGATATTTATGTCAAAAGAATTAAGCGCATTATGGTGGCCATAGACAACTCTGATTCCGCAAAAAACTGTTTGAAATTGGCACTGTTTTTACTGCGCGATATTCAGGGCAGCGAGTTAATTTTGGCAAATGTTGCCACAGATTTAGGCGGGAAAAAATCGGAAATAACTGAAGTTAGTTCAAACAAAAATCCGGTTTTAGCAGCCGCAGTTGCAGAAGCTCAAAAACAGGGCATCCAATCTCGTTCTTATATCAGCAGTGGTAAACCTGGTGAAGAAATTTGTCGGTTGGCAGAGGAGTTAAATATAGACTTATTATTGCTCGGTTCTCCAGATCGTCGTCCATCCATCGCCAAGAGTTTTGTTGATATAGACCGACTCATCGGATCTTCCTTGTCTGACTATGTTCGAGTCAATGCCGCTTGTCCGGTATTGTTGGCGCGGACGATCGCTTAAAGTCAAAATAGAGTTAGTGGTTGATAAAATAAAAACCCCTACACTACTGGTGCAGGGGTTCTTTATTTGATACACAAACTCTTAATTATCTTTTCCACCTTCGCGGCTAGCAGTTTGGATGTACAGAATTAGTAAAAACACAGTGGGGACTAGTACGAACAAAATGCTCGCTACAAACCCCAGGTCATTAACTTGCATGGCAAGAAAACCTCTCTTAAATTTCCAGTCAACAAGATTAGGATAGCATCATCGACGACACAGTTATACCAATTCAAAATTCAAAATCAGGAAACTTAATTTTGGTAAGTATTCTGACTACTGAGTGGATACAAATTCAAGCAGTGGCAGATTTGAGAACTTAAGGCTTGGTGACTACACTGACTGAGCCATTCACTAAAGTTTGACAGGCAAGGCGGTAATTTTCCGGCTTTTTTTTGAATTTGCGATTTTCTACATCTGTGCGGGGGGAAAGATTTTCTAGTCCTTCGACTATCTCGACAATGCAAGTACCACATTGACCACTACCACCGCAATTGGTCATCTTGCCAATGAATTTATATATATCAATGTCATTTTGCATCGCTTTGAGCCGGAGATTTGCACCATCTGCCGCCACTACTTCTTTATTCTCTTTAACGAATTTGATATTACCCATAAGTGATTTCTCTTTGACTCTAAGCTTGGCTTTCAAGGCTTCATATTGACATGGCTTGATTCACATCTTATTTATTATATTAAATCATTACAAAATATTAATAAATATTAACTTCATCAAATATAGCGCCACAAAAAAATAGAACAGGTACAGTACCTGTCCTATAAATTGGAAAATAGATTAATTTACCTAAATCCCACGGCTGCTTGCCAAACGAAAGCAAGCAACAAGAAGAATACGGGGATGACTGGGAGAACGTCCACCAAAGGATCAAAGATTTGGTATGCTTCAGGCAGTTTTGCTAATAAAAGTGCTGCTTCCATGTTTGTTTAAATCCAACTATCCAACACAGCGTTCATAATTGAGAAATATCTTAACATGGTTTGAGTCTTGGTCATTGGTCAATAGTTATTTGTCATTTGCAATTTCCTCTTCATCTGGTGCTGATTCAGATGAGTTTAGCCAGTGACCAAATTCTGTGACAAAGCGATCGCTTAATATTGCTTCTCTAATATGCTGTGTAAAGCGAATTAGTTCGGTAATGTTGTGAATGCTTAACAATGTATAAGCCAAAATTTCTTGCGATCGCACTAAATGAGATATGTAAGCCCGGCTAAAATTTTGACAAGTGTAGCAAGGACAAGTTTCATCTAATGGCGTAAAATCTTCACGAAACTTAGCATTTTTTAAATTCCAGCGTCCGCCCTGTACTATTGCTGTCCCATGTCTCGCCCAACGGGTGGGAATGACGCAATCAAATAAATCTATACCAGATGCGATCGCGATCGCCATTTCCCGATAAGTACCCACACCCATCAAATAACGTGGTTTTTCAGGCGGTAGAAGCGGTGCTGTCACTTTCACAATCTCAGCCATCATTTCAGGCGGTTCTCCCACACTCACGCCACCAATGGCATATCCGGGCAAATCCAACTTAGCCAAAGCTTCAGCCGCACGACAACGCAAATCCAAATATACGCCCCCTTGCACAATGCCAAACAACGCCTGATCACTACGTTGATGAGCCGTTATGCAGCGCTCTAACCAGCGATAAGTGCGCTCAGTTGCAGTTTCAACCTCTTGGCGAGTCGCTGGGTAAGGCGGACACTCATCAAAGGCCATAATCACATCGGCCCCCAAAGTATTTTGAATCTCAATGGATAGCTCTGGTGTCAAGTTAATAATTCGTCCATCATGGGGTGAGCGGAAAGTAACGCCTTCTTCAGTAATTTTCCGCATCTCGCTTAAGCTGAAGACTTGAAACCCACCCGAATCTGTGAGCATTGGGCCATTCCAACCCATAAATTTGTGCAACCCACCACCCCCAGCCACGATCGCTTCCCCTGGTTGTAGGTGAAGATGATAAGTATTAGATAAAATCATTTGCGCCCCAGTATCTCGTAGCTGGGCTGGGGTGATGGTTTTCACATTCGCCAGGGTTCCCACTGGCATAAATCTGGGGGTTTCTACGACGCCGTGAGGAGTGAAAAACACTCCTGCTCTAGCTTTGGTTTGACTACAACAAGCAAGACATTCAAAGGAAAAATTCGCACTCATGCCATTTTGGATTTTAGGTCGCACCTTTGGTGCGCTTTCAGCGCAACTTAGATTTTGGATTGGGAAATGCTAATTGGTAAAGAGTTTCACAAATCCATAACTAGCAGCCATAAAACCAAATGGTATTAGGGCAAGATTAATATTATTTGGCTAAATTATGGACAAACATAAGAACTGGCAATTGAGTTTTCGTGAACACTTAAGCGTTTACTACTAACCTAGTTACCAACTTTACGAGTATATACTGTACTAATTGTTATTTAGAAAGAATCAGAATCATCGTCAATTTCTGCATCCCACCTGGCTGAGAGGACTTGCTCCATCATCGCTTCTATGGCGCTGACATTGAAGGTTCGCTCTCGTCGCTCTTGTAGGGGGGTTGAGCGGGGAATCAACCGCAGACACACTCCTTCTTGCATCAAATCAAAATAGGTTTCTTGTTGCGACGACTGTTTGAGTTCCAAGTAATCAAAACTACAAACATTCAGATATAGCGCGTGGTTAGCCACTAAGGTAGACCTTTGCGGATTGGCGAAAACTTCCATCACATCCCCTTCACCCTCGCTCAGTACCTTATCTTCTTGGGTGTAGATGTAGTGGACTCGACCTAAGTCTGTCAGCAATCGCCGGATGTCGAGCTTATTCACAATAATGCCCGTGTTAATAATGCACGGAGCTGGTAACCTGGTGTCGGGTAGATGGTGACTCATAGGAAAATAGCGATTGAGCTAAGGAGAGCGACAACATAGCTAAACTGTCATAATTGAATAGCTTGTTTACTTCCTACATTTAAAAAATATCAATTTGTGGGGCAGTCGTCTAAATAATTTTGAGTAAGTTTTTAGTTAACGAATACAAAACACAAATTTTGCTCCTTGATGGAATTTTAATTTCCTGAATAATTCGTTTTTTGTATAAAAAGTCCTTTAATTATTTGTTACCACTTAGAACAGCATAACAAAATTTTCAAGAAGAATCTCTAATAGAAGTAAATCTTATCTAAATTTTTAAAGTATGCTCATGGTGGTTCTACTGAACCCAAGTCTATTATCCAGCAATTAACCATATACTAATCTTACTAAGATGACGAAACAGCAACAGTGGTGGAAAAAGCTGCTGTTAAAGCTGGCAGCTAGTATTATATTTTATACAAGTATTCCAGTACCGTATTTGGACGGATTAGACTTTGGGGGAGTGGCACGTCTTGCTTCGGTTGTAGGGTTAATGATTGGGGGAATTTTAGGGTTACTGGATACGGGGATGGATTATCTGGGTATGCCAGTGTTAACTCGTAGTGCTTTAGTAGTCAGCGTTTGGATTGCCATAACTGGAGGACTGCACTTAGATGGGGCAATGGATACTGCCGATGGTTTGGCAGTAGGCGACCCAAATCGGCGATTGGAAGTCATGGCAGATAGTGCCACAGGTGCATTTGGGGCAATGGCTGCGATCGCCTTGGTAATACTGAAAATAGCAGCTTTGACGGATATGCCAGAAAACCGTTGGTTGTTGCTGATGGCTGCTTGTGGCTGGGGACGTTGGGGGCAACAGGTAGCGATCGCGCAATATCCTTACCTGAAACCAACTGGTAAAGGTGCGCTTCACAAACAAGCCATTCGTTCTTACAAAGATTTACTACCAGGATTGTTGTTGCTGCTTGGTTTGAGTGGTTTAGTTTGGTTGATAGATAAACAACAACTATTTCTCGCACTGGCAATGATAATTGCTGGAAGTGCGATCGCCACTTTAACTGGTGCATGGTTCAACCAGAAATTAGGCGGACACACAGGAGATACCTACGGCGCAGTCGTTGAATGGACTGAAGCCTTATTTCTCTGTGTACTGACCGTTTTTTAATATCAGGGAGCAAGAGAGAATAATTAATGCCCAATGACTAATGACTAATGACTAATGACTAATTCATTTAATCGGTTGCAGCTTTGTCACCTTGAGTTTAAAAGCCCCAATCCCAGTTTCCCCAAAAGACCGAACACGAATCACATAATTTCCTGTCTCTACGATGCGAGTAAATAATAGGGAATTGCTACTACCATCAGGGCCATCATCATTTTCTGCCAAAGTCGATCCATCAGGTGCTAGGAGGGTGATGATGCTGTCAAAGTTTTCGGATGACAAATCAACTGCTAAATTATCGCCCTTCTGTAACTTCACAGTGTAATCACGGGCAAACCCACCTTGACCTGTGGGAATGTCTTTGTTTGAGAGGTTATCGGAAAATTCAGTACTGTTAGATAAAGGTATTGGACTATACAACTTACTTTGAGCAAAAGCTGCACTTGTACTTATGCCTATTGCCAGCAATGTAGCAGGAATAATGATGAGTTGTTTTAAACCTGCCCCAAAAACTTTATTCATACATTTCAAGTAATTTTTTCTACAGAAATAGGGTAATTCGGTCAATTTATGTACTTAATCTGCTAAAGCCTGCCCATTAATTCTTAATTTATCCATCTTTGACGGCAGTGGCTACTGCTACTAATCCTAAGACCACAATTCCATACTGACGAAGTGTTTCCACAGCAGACCTAGTAGTAGCACCAGTAGTATAAATATCGTCCACTAACAGCACTGGGACATTTGGGGGACGATGGCGAAATTCTTGGCCAACAGCAAAAGCGTTAACCAAGTTTTTTTCTCGTTTAGATACTGATAAACCAAATTGCGCTTCAGTTTCTCGCACTCTTGCTAAACCGTTTAGTTTCAATTTTAAGCCAGTTATTTCGCAGAAGCTTTGGGCTATAAGTGCGGCTTGATTGTATTTACGTTGCTTTTGCTTGCTAGGGTGGAGTGGGATGGGAACTACTACAGGTTGGCTATCTCGGCTTGGTGAATTTAATAACCATGCTTCTCCTAACCAGTGACCTAAAGGACGAGCTATTTGGGGTTGATTTTCGTATTTCATCGCCGCGATCGCTCGTTTCACTGGGCCACCATACTCCCCCCAGCCAAATACTGGTATTGGCTCTTGCCATAGAGAAATTGGGTCTTTACGTTGACATTTTTGCAGTTGTCTGGTGCAATTTTGACAGAATTCTTGCGAGGTTGCACGTTGGCACAGAGGGCAATGGGATTGGAGAAAAAGATCGAGTAAGCCTGTAAGATTTTTAATCCAAGTGTGCATTTAGAATAGTCCTTTGTCATTAGTCATTAGTCATTTGTCTTTGACCAATGACTTAAAATACACGCGATCGCACCTTGTTGTTTCTACTCCAGTTGCTGGAGTGTAGCCGTTGCTTTCATACAGCTTGACTGCTTCCACCAAAACGCTGGCAGTTTCAATCCAAATTTGCTCAAAACCACGCTCTGCGATCGCTGCTTCTAGCTGTTGTAACAAATATTTCCCTAATCCTAAACCCCTAATGCTGGGCAAAAGATACATTTTGCGGATTTCTACAGCTTTTTTGCCTCGGTGTATGGGGTAGTATGCTCCAGTACCCACTAGCTGGCTTTGGTGTTCAATTACCCAAAACTCTCCCCCAGTAGCTAAATAATATTCCTCTACTCGCAGCACATCTCGGTCAGCGCCCTTTGGTTCCCAACCCAGACCGTATTCTGATAATACATAACTGATGACTTGGGCGGCTCTGGTGCGATCGCTTTGCACCCAATCACGAATTATAAAATCTTGATAATAGTTTTTCATTACCATTTGCTGGTCAAGTTTACACAGAAAATTTTTCTGGTTCTATATCCCAATTTACCCAGCAAATAGCAATTCTTGCAGAGTTTACTTCAGGCGGTACTCTCAAGGTATAAATTAACAGACAAGGGGAGGGCAATTGTCTTCCCCTCCCCTTGTCTCTTTACTAACGGCAATTCAACGAACGATATAGTAGCGATCCCTGCGGCGGGGTACGCCTACGCTGAGATTGATATTACAACTTGATATTAATCTCTATGACTTGTCCAAGGGCCCCAAACTGCGAAAGTAATACCAGGAGTTTGGATGTTGACAAACAAAGTCTTACCATCAGGTGAGAAGCAAGCACCAGCAAACTCACTCTCATTGATAGCATTACGGGCGAATTGATAGAGTTCACCCTTTGGAGTAACACCTACTAAGAATTGCTGGTCATCTCCATCTTCACAAAGGATGAGATCGCCATAGGGTGAGATAACTATGTTATCAGGATTCTCGAGTTCGGCAGCAGATGTAGACTCTACAAACAGTTCAATTGTCTCTTTAGCGGGAATATAGCGCCAGACTTGACCAAGCTCTAAAGCACCACCACTTGTGCAGCAAAAGTAAAATTCACCGTTACCGTACCAGATACCTTCCCCACGAGCAAACTGAGCTGCTCCTTTTGCGAAACCTTCTTCTCGTACAGTATCTTCAGGCGGATTGGGATCAGTAATGGTCACCCATTCTACTTTCATAGGCTTGCGCTTGGGGAAACCAGCAAAGGTTTGTGCTCCAGGAATATCTTTTATTTTTAAAGCTTGAAGGGTTCCTCCTGCTTTTAAATTGCCACGTTCTTCTGGGATAAAACGGTAGAAGAGACTATCTCCCCGGTCTTCTGTCTCATAGACAATTCCAGTTTTGGGGTCTATGGCAACAGCTTCATGGTTAAATCTTCCCATAGCTATTAGAGGCTCAGGCTGCACAGGAGTAGTGGTACTGGCTGGAACTTCAAAATTATAACCGTGGGAAGTTGAGACATTATTGGCGGGATCTTTTGGGTCATTTGTAGCCACAGTGGAAGTGTTTTCTTCACAGGTAATCCATGAACCCCAAGGAGTTAAGCCACCTGCACAGTTACGATAGGTTCCACTTAGGGAAGTAAAGTGTTTAATTAACTGACGATTAGACCCAACAACTAAGTTTGTTGTACCACCTTTACAAAGTGGATCGTAGGGTTTTGGCCCAATAACTTGTGTATCTGAATCAGGGCTAAGTTCGTGATTGCGAACCAAAATAACTGTGTTTCTGGGGCCGGGAAAAGCCGCCATGCCATCATGACCGCCAGGCACTAAATTGCCATCGCTCATGAGTTCACCTGTTAGAGAAAAAGTTTGATATTGAAATCCGGCTGGTAAGTCTAACAAACCATTGGGATCTGGTACAAGTGGCCCATATCCTTTACCAAATTTTCGACCAAAGGCTTGTCTGGCTAGAAGACCTTCCAGAGGAGACACCATCAAGGTGCCGACAGCAGTTGTACCTGCTACTGCAAAGAATTTACGTCTTGAGAATGTCATGAGGAGGGTTTGGTTACTTGAAAAAGAATGCTAAAGCAAAAATATGTGATCTTGATTAAATTTGGGTAATGCTTTATTTAATTTAGAGTTAGTAAATAAAAGGTGAATTTATATAAAATCTTCCTAATTTTTGGCAAATTGATGCATTCAAACCAGCTATCTAAGGTTTAGGGCTATATACAAACAAGTAAATAAAAGAATAGATTTTATGAATTGTTGAGTTTTAACATTTTAATTCAGCACAAATAATTATTGAAATAATGTAATAAAAATCAGCGTGAATAAAACATTGTTTGTTTAAGAAAAGTTAAAGAATTACTTAAAATATACAATGTAATATTATTAGTATAAATTATATATTCTAGCTTGTATTACAAAAAACAATCAGCAGATGCCAGCAGATTTTTTACTGTGAGTGATACAATTTTTCTAACCTAATTTCAGTGATTAATGCTGTGTTTAATCTCACTATTTAGGTAGATAAATTTACTTTATATAGTTCATATTTTAAGGAATAATCAGTATTGAGTTCCATACTGATGAAAAGTTTGCAGACGAAGACAGCATCAGAATCTATTACTTTTATCAAGAAAATGAAAAGCATTCGTAACCAAATCAAAGCTACTGTAGCTGTTGCCGCTTTCAGTTCTATAGCTACTTTAATTAACGTTTCCAGCGCTAATGCTGCTTCTTTTGAGCTTGATTGGCTAGGTGATAAAGGTTACTCAGCAAAAGGGCAGTTCAGCTATGATGATAATTTCCTGGGAAGTATTGTCACAAAGGATCAGTTGACTGATTTTGCCATTTCTTTCTTCGACCCACAAGGAACTTTGTTGCAAAATTTCAACTACGATTTTCCGCAACCAGACAGTAGTTTCAATTTCAACTTTGATACACTTGTAAAGACTGTTCTACAAAGGGACAACTTTGACACATCCAATGGTTTTGATTTGGGAATTGACTTTGGAAGAGATGTAGCAGGGTTAGATTTTTATACTTACCTGAATCCTGATCAAGGATTGCCAACGGCTAAAATATTCTTGAAGGATGACCTTTCACCAGAAGTATGCGACACATACCCAAACTGTAGGTTGGATCTTGGAGGTAAGTTGACAGCAACTGCTATTCCTGAACCTGGCGCAATTTTCGGTCTGTTGGTCGTTGGTTTGATGAATAAAGTCCTGAAGAAAAAGCCAGCATCTACATAGACAGCGAACCTGAATAGTTGAAGCTAGCCTGATTAGAACTGTAATTAAACATTATTCTAGCTTTAATGACTAAAAAATTTGAAAGGCTAAAAATGCCTAAAATTTGTAGGGGACATATTTGCTATAAGTCCCCTATTTATATATAGATAGATAGTCCAATACGCTTGGTGTTAGAGCCAAGTTTGTAGTTCAGATATTGGATAGTTGTTGAGAGCGAATTTTTAACTGACAATTCCCAGATTGTTGTAGATTTCGATGAGATTGCCATCAGGATCGCGGAAATGAGCTGTGCGGATTCCCCAGTCTGGGCGATCTTGTGGTGGAGTCACAACGATCGCATTCTGATCTTTTACTTGCTCATAGACCTCATCCACGTTATCGACTGCGAAAATCAAGGCAATTTTATCTCGATTGACAACATAAGAAGGCTGTTCGATTCTTGGAACTACTTCAGCCATTAATTCTTTTTTAAACAAGCCCAGCTTAAGATATCCGGCATTAAACTCAGCATATCCGCTATCTTCATCGCCCCAATCGACATCAAATTTCAGCAGATCCCGGTAGAACAGAAAAGAATCTTTGTAGTTGGATACAAGCAGTCTCAGGTGTGTTAGCTGAAGCTTCATATCTGTTGGGTTAGTCTACTAACTGTGAATTCTAGGTTCTGGGTGCAAAGTCGCCAGCAACTCACTTTCGACAATTGCTAATTCATCAAGCCGTTGCATGACAATTTCTTTGTCGAAGTAAGTAGCAGCTAATACCCAATATATACCGTAGTGACGCGCTTCGGATGCCATTAGCCCACGATAAAATTTTGCTAATTCTGGCTCTGGACAGTGAGCAGCTAATAGTCCCAGGCGTTCGTGAGAGCGAGCTTCTATTAAACCAGTGACTAGTAAGGAATCTAGGAATCGCTCAGGTTCTTTGGGGCGGACTTGAGCTTTCAAACCTGCGCCGTAGGGTGGTGGTGGTAGGGGAGCCAGGGGAATATTCCGGCGTTCTAACCATTGGTTAACTAGCTCAAAGTGTTCTAGTTCTTCACGGGCGATCGCAGTTAGTTCCCGAACCATTTTAGTATTAGAAGGGTAGCGAAACATCATGTTCAAGGCTACGCCTGCTGCTTTGCGTTCACAGTGCGAGTGGTCGAGTAAGATGATATCTAAATTAGCGATCGCTTGTTCAACCCAAGCAGAGCTAGTGGGTTGTTTCAGGGCGTTGATAGTTGGTAACTGAGTAAGCACAGAGTCAATCAATTTTGGATTTTAGATTTTGGATTTTGGATTTTTACTTAAGACAAACAACGAATCGCCTCTAATAGACCTCTAGCTTTATTCAGCGTCTCTTCGTATTCTTTTTCTGGCTCAGAATCAGCTACCAAACCTGCACCGGCCTGCACACTTACCGTATTATCATGCACTACCATTGTACGAATTGCGATCGCAGTATTTAATTGTCCTTCAAAATCGTAATATCCATACACACCGGAATAAACACCCCGACGGCTAGACTCTAATTCGTGGATAATTTCCATTGCCCGAATCTTGGGTGCGCCGCTTACCGTACCTGCTGGGAAGCTAGCTTTCAACAAATCCCATGCTGTTTTACCAAGTGCTAATTTACCCACAACATTGCTGACTATGTGCATCACATGGGAGTAGCGCTCAACTACCATTAATTCATCAACTTTGACGCTACCATTTTGACAAACACGCCCCAAATCATTCCGCCCTAAATCTACAAGCATCACATGTTCGGCAACTTCTTTGGGATCTTCAAGTAAATCCTTAGCAAAAGCTGCATCTTCTTGAGTAGTTTTACCCCGTGGACGTGTCCCGGCAATTGGACGTACTGTTGCTATGACTCCACCATCTGAATCGGTTTCGGCTTTCACCATCACTTCAGGGCTTGAACCAATGATTTGCCAATTCTGGAAGTTAAAGTAAGCCATGTAAGGCGAAGGATTTATCTGACGTAGGGAGCGATAAAGGGCAAAGGGGTCGCCTGTGTATGCTGTTGATAGTCGCTGGGAAATTACTACTTGGAAGATATCGCCTGCTTTGATGTAGTCTTTGGCCTTTTGGACGCTGGCACAAAAATCAGGGCGGGTGAAATTACTATTGTACTCCTCTGCTCCTTTGCTCCCTTGCTCCTCTGCTGCCCTGCTCCCTGGCGGTTTCCATTCCAATCGAGTTTTTTCTGGCGATAGGGGCAGAGATAGCTTTTCAAGCATTTGGGTAACGCGATCGCACGCTTGTTGATATGCTGCTTTCAAATCTACTTTCGGATCACGTAAATCAGCATAAGCGATCGCCCAAATTTTCCGCTTTACCTGGTCAAAAATCAATAGGTGGTCTACCTGCATCCACAACCCATCAGGGATATTTCGCTCATCTGGTGGGTGAATTGGCACACGCGGCTCAATCCAGCGAATTAATTCATAGCCCCAAAACCCAAACAAACCGCCAATTCCTGGCGGTAGCTGTGGTAACTTGACTGGGTGAAAAGGTGCTAAACATTCAGCTAAAGCTGTAAAAGGGTCGCCTGGAAAAACCACCTGTGAACCATCACGGTTTTTCTGGGTTGTGCGATCGCCCCTTGCTTCCAAAACCCACAGAGGATCGCAACCTACTAAACTATAGCGTCCCAGTTTTTCCCCACCTTCGATCGATTCCAACAAAAAGCTATAGGGTTCACCTGCACAGACTTTATACCAAGCAGATACGGGCGTATCTAGGTCTGCCACCCATTCTTGATATACCGGGATAAAGTTGCCTTGTTGCGCTAGGGTGCAAAACTGGGAGAAATCCGGAAACATCATTATTTTTTAAAAGTAATTGGTAATTGGTAATGGGTAATGGGTTTTTGCTTACCAATTACCCATTACTAATTACCCATTAGCTACTAACAGCTAGTTACGGAGCGTCGTAGGTAGTAATACCGCTAAACTTAACTTTAGAGGGACTGGGGTTTTGTCCGATCCGACGGTCTACATAACGTACTTTGTCACGACCTGGGTTAACCTTTTCAGGGAATACACCATCAGCTGGGTGAACTAAAGTGGTTTCTCCGTTGGGTAAAATCCGGTAAACTTTGTAGTCTGTAATTTTGAGTTTCCGGAGTTGCTGACCGCCCAAAAAGATTCCATATTCTTTACGAGCTATGTACAGCAGGTTTTGACCTTGCCGCATAGTAGCAGCACCACCTGTAGGCAATTCAAAAACTTGCTCTTTCGGGCTAGTCCAAGTAATAGCGTACTTTTCTTCTAATGCTGCTTTTGTGAGCAAGCCACCGGTGCTGCCACCGTATAGCGGGGTTTGTCCAGAGAGTGTTTCTGCCATAAGATGATTCTCTCAACGTTTTTAGGGAATCCTAACACCGCAACCACGATCATATTGCGATCGCGTCATAGACTGTAACAGTTTTTAGTGATTAGTCGTTAGTCATTGGTCATTAGTCATTCTCCCCTGCCCCCCTGCTCCCTGCCTCCCCTACCCAATCCCTATTTACTCTTGACTTTTGTCCGCTTTTCCTCTTGGCTACTTTGAACAATCGGGATGGTGAAGTGAAACTGACTACCCTGGTCTTTGCCTGTTGACTCTGCCCAAATTTCCCCACCCCAGCCATTAACAATTTGACGGCAAATAGCTAAACCAAGTCCAGTTCCGCCAGTGGTGCGGCGCAGCGCTCCCTCTTCTTGATAGAAGCGGTCAAAAACTACTTCTAAACGATTTGGTTCAATGCCGCGTCCAGTATCTGCTACAGTCACCTCAACCATTTGATGGCTGTTGTAAATCGCTTTAATGGTGATTTCTCCTTGGGGTGGCGTAAATTTAAAAGCATTGTCCATGAGTTTTGCCAGTACCTCTACTAGCCAATCACCGTCAGCTCTCACCAAAGGTAGGTTTTCGGCAATTTCAGTCTTGATTTTCGGCGGCTTTTCCGTTGAAGAACGCGTGCGATTGCGGCTGAGTGATAAATCTATGCACTCTTGTAAAGTGAGGGATTCTGGATGCCATTCCACGCGGCCGCTTTCCAAGTTGGAAAGGGTGAGGAAATCTTGTACCAGTTTTCGCATCCGTTCTGAGTCGGAAAGAGCAGTGTTGAGCATGATTTGCTGCAACTCTAAAGGCATATCAGGCTCAGTAGCAAGGCTTTCCAGGCACACTTGAATGGTGGATAGGGGGGTACGCAGTTCGTGCCCGGTGATTGCTATGAGGTTACTGCGGGTGCGGTCTAGGGCTTCTAGCTGCTGGTTAAGTTCTTCTAGGTTGGCGTAAGCTTCCGCTTGGATGAGAGCTGCTCCCACTTGGGTGGCGATCGCTTTTACCAAATCCAATTCCCCAGGTTGGCACTCGTGCGGTGGCATTCGGCAATAGTGTAACTCCACAATGCCCAATAATCGCCCCTGATAAAATACTGGTTCCATCAGCCAAGAACGAATAGCAAACTTTTTGGCGATCAAGGAGAGGGCTGGGGAATTGTTAACACGAGGGTCATTCAGCGTATCGCTAATACAAACCCCTTCGCCTTGTTGCACTATGTCCCGAAATAGAGAATTGTTCTCTAACTCCCAGGTTTGCCCACGAAGCGATAAAACACCGGGATTCAAAAACTCGTGTTCAATTATCGCTTGGCTATCTGTGGCTTGAGCGCGGTAAATTAGACAGCGACAAGCTTCTAAGTGTTGTCCTAATTCTTGTGCCGCCACCTGGAGAACTTCGTGAGGATCGAGCGATCGCCTAATGGCTGTGCTAATCGAGTTGACTAATCGTTCTTTTCGTGCTTGGGCAGCAATAGAACGGTAGGCTTTGTGCAATTTGTACTGACTAGCTTGCAAATAAGTTACTAAGCGCTGCACAAAGGGATCTGTATCGATGTCACAAGCATATTCATTGATCTTTTCTGCTCCAGAGTGGCTTCTCGGTTCTCCTATACCAAACCTCTGACGTGCCTTCTCAATTTTACTTGCCAGTTCTGGTCTGTAAACCAAAATCCTGTCTAACAGCAATTCAGCTGCTTTGAGACTAACTCCCCTTTCCGATGTCCAAACTCCCTCAAATCTTCGCGCTGCGTCTATATCCAAATTAGGGCTTAGTTCTGGTAGTTGCTTGTTTTTGGCAATAGAACCTAGGCTTTCCCGGCAAACTAGACAAGTTGCATAATTATCAGCAATCACTACCAAATGCCACTCATGGCTTAAGCCATCCGTTGGCTCAAAAGCGATCTTTTCGTAGTATTCTGAACTGTTGACGAAATCCGTTTCAGGAGCGGCTAATACGTATATTTGGTTACTCCGCAAGGCAAGTCGCTGGTAGCGATGAGCTTCTTGGCGGTAGAATCGCTCTCGTTGGAAACTAGCAATTACAAGGGGTTGTGCTAAAGTCGCAGCCAAAACTTGATCTTCCATCGCATGGGAGAGCGCCGTTAGTGAAGCCTTAAAATATAGCTGGGGCCGCAAGTATGCTAGGGACTTTAGCAAATCACTCAGCACAGAAGTAGAAATGCTCATGAATTATTGTTAAACGCTCAACCTCGACAAGATCAAAAGTCACAGCTGCATTGTACAAATTCCAAGGGACTCTCAAGTTAAATAGAGAGTTGCAATATGTAAAGAACGCGCTTAAGCACTTTCTGCCAAAGCAGGCGCAACACTTTGTTACCAATTAGGAGGAGTGCATACAACTTGATTTGTTGATTGGCAACCTACTATGCCCAATATACATTCTCGACCAAGTTTGAAATATGCTTGCACAACCAAAATTTTTCCGTACTAAGTACCAAATTACTAATTTTTGTATATTTTCAAATGTTTTATTCATTAATAACTATAGGAATCCTACTTGAATCTTGCTCAGTATACTGAGAATTTAAGCTTTGTATGTCAAGCTTATAAGCAGCTTGATTGTTCAAAAATCAAATAGGAGTCCTATACTGATTCTTTATTGATAGTCCACATATAGGCAAAGTAGCTCATTTGCCTACGTTGAATTATCATAAATTAGTCTAATCAAATACCATAGATTTTTAAAGCAAAATCGTATAATAGTATAAAAAAATAATCTCCGCCCTATAAGTGCGGAGAGTGTCAATTTAGAGTTATAAAATGTAAGTTTATAAATATCTGCTTATACGGGTTTGAGCGCTGCTATGTTGTCAGCAGTAGTTAAGTGTTATTTTGGCTCCAATGGCTCAAGCAAGTTTTAGAAAGCGTCTTTTTTTTGAAAGTTGTGAGGGTCAGCAATCTTTACTCAGAAGATCACAAAAATATAGACCTGTATACGGAACTTTGGCTAATGACACCGGATACGCTAATCACCCCGGAAAAAATTTTCCTGGATGGAAAAACTTTTATTCCTGCCGAACAATTACCTATCCCGGAGTGGCCTTGTGTTGTGAGTGAAAGACCACAACCGACACTGACGGTTAAAGATGATGATTTATTTTTTGTGACGGATACTATTGGGAACATTTCTGGCTCTTCCCTTAATGATGGCAATCCCAGCATGGGATTGTTTTGCTGTGATACGAGATTTCTCAATCGTTTGGAGTTGCAAATTGAAGGGCGATCGCCTGTACTTCTGAGTAGTACTGCCGAAAAAGGGTTTTCACTCTCAGCTTTGTGTACCAACCCCAGAATCGACGAACGCCTTAGAGCCGAAACTGTGGGAATTCGCCGGGAAATGGTGCTGAATGGGGCACTATTTGAAGAAATAGAAGTATCTAATTACAGCACAACAACTATTAATTTTGAACTAACCATCAGCTTTGATGCGGATTTTGTTGATTTATTTGAAGTCCGGGGCTACAACAGAGAAAAACGCGGTCGGCTTTTACGTCTAGTAGAACCGACGACTGAAGAAGGAATTTCTCTAGCCGATAGTATTTCCTCTATACCCAAAGAGCCACCAACTTTTAGGGAAGAATCCTTAACACTTGCCTATCAAGGTCTAGATGGCTCAGTAATGGAATCCCGTATTTTATTCCAGCATCGCCAACCAGACTATTTCAAGGGTTACACTGCGGTTTGGCAGCTAGAGTTAGCTTCTCACGAAACTCAAAAGCTGGGCTACCGGGTGAGCATGTTGAAAAACAACCAGTCTAGTTCAACCGTGAGCGCCGCCTTCACTTTAGGACAGGCGAAAGCTGCTGAGTTGATGGAGGAGCAAAACTGGGTACAGCAAATTACACGCATTAGCTCAGATAAAAGCACCTTCAATCGAGTGATTGAACGGGCCGAGCAAGATATGTATTTGTTGCGCCAGTCTTTTGGTAAGCATAAGACTGTTTCGGCTGGAGTGCCGTGGTTTTCGACACTATTTGGGCGGGATTCGCTGATTACAGCTTCTCAAGCCCTAATGTTAAACTCGCAACTCGCCAAAGAAACCCTGATATTGCTTGCGGCATACCAAGGTAAAATCGACGACGAATGGCGCGAAGAAGAACCAGGTAAGATTTTGCACGAGTTACGTTTGGGAGAAATGGCTCGTTGTCAAGAAATTCCCCATACACCTTACTACGGTACAGTTGATGCGACTCCCCTGTGGCTGATCCTGTATGCCGAGCATTATGCTTGGACTCACGATCACGAACTTCTAGAGCAACTTTGGCCAAATGCTCTAGCAGCAATGGAGTGGATCGATCGCAATACGAAAGAAACCGGCTACCTCAGTTACTTCCGTAAATCCAAACGCGGTCTTGTTAACCAAGGTTGGAAAGATTCTGACGACTGTATCGTAAACCATAAGGGAGAATTAGCCAACGGCCCAGTTGCTCTCTGTGAAGTGCAAGCTTATGTCTATGCTGCAAAAATGCGCCTAGCAGAAATAGCTAGGATGAAGAAGCGCCTTGATTTGGCAGATCGTTGGCAAGAAGAGGCCAAAAATCTCAAGGTTCGTTTTAATCGAGATTTTTGGGTAGAAAACCAGGATTTTTGCGCTTTGGCTTTGGATGGAGATGGCAAGCCAGTAGACAGTATTACCTCAAATCCTGGTCATTGTCTGCATTTGGGTCTTTTCACCCACGAACGAGCCTATAGTGTTGCAGAAAGATTGCGGGCACCAGATATGTTTAATGGTTGGGGCATTCGGACTCTGAGTAGTTTGTCACCCGCTTACAATCCAATGGGCTATCACACTGGTTCGGTTTGGCCCCATGATAACGCTTTGATTGCAATGGGATTGCGATCGCTGGGTCTTATCGATCAAGCCCTGGAAATTTTCCAAGGTTTATTCGACATGACTAGTCAGCAGCCTTATCAACGTCCTCCAGAACTCTTCTGCGGCTACGAACGGAACGGTGATAATGCCCCTGTGCAATATCCAGTTGCCTGCACTCCCCAAGCTTGGGCTACTGGTAGTGTCTTCCAACTACTGCAAATGATGGTTAACTTGGTGCCTGATGCTCAAAATAACTGCTTGCGAATAATCGACCCCGCTTTGCCAGAATCGATTAATCGTCTGTCATTTCATAATTTGCGAGTCGGCCCCACTATCCTCGATTTAGAATTCGAGCGTTCTGGAACTACGACTGCTTGTCGCGTTGCGAAAAAACGGGGTAATTTGCGGGTAGTTATTGAAGCGTAGGGAGTAAGGAATAGGGAGTAGGGAATTTACTACTCTCTATTTTATGCTTGGTAATATGACTAAGCTTTCTGGCAGCTTCAGGATTATCTTGAACAATGTACCGAATGATAGTCTCTAAATCTCCAACTGCTTTTGGCGAGAGAATTACTTGGTAGTCCATGTATCCATTATCTGCTCAACCTGCTCAATTGGAATCCCCTGCCCTTGGTCAATTTGGTCAAACCCTTCCCGTATAGCTGCAATAAACTCAATTTTCTGAACAATTTCTCGTAGGGTTACATCGTGGGGTAAATGTTTCACCAACTCAATAACGGCTTCTTTGTCACTCATAGCAACTTAAACCTGTGCCAAGTGGACAACACAATATTAACTTACCAGCCTACGACGCGATCGCCTCAAGTTCAAGGATGGTAATAAATTTATTCTCAGGTAAGGGTTAAGGATGTAAAAACAACAATAATTTACACCCAAATTCCTAACTCCTAACTTCTAATTTCTAATTCTTATGCTTCCTCAGAATTATCTCTTTTATGTCCTGGGGATGCTTCGTAAAGTGCATCGAGATGTTGACGCGCATCTTCAACGTTAATCGAACGCATTACCAAAAGTGGCTCTTTAATTAACTTGCCCGCGCTATCTAATAACTCTGGATGGGGTACAAACTGTTTTTTTGATGAATAATAACCATAATTGCCTTGATTATTCATTGGCGAGGAATTCGTCGGGTAAGTTCGCTCCCGATCAAAACTGAACATGATCAAGTTACGAATTAAGTTGCCAACAGCTATAAATGCAAGGATTGTAAAAGCAAGAATGTAAAGCAGGTGTAACATTGGATTTTCCTCCAGGACAACAATTTTTAAAACTTTATTTTGATTTTGTAACGCTTTGTTTCGCCGACACTGTAACTCACAGTTAAGACGGGTATTTGACGCACTCTTTGTGCGGTTACATTTATATGGAGCTATTTGTCAACCGTTATTCCACTTACGGTAGCATAGGATACATTACTTTGTTTATCCAAAAAATGTTAAGAAACTCTTAAGAGGGATTTACTATTTTTTGACGGCTGATTTACCGTCTTGTGTAGACGCAAAGAGGCAAGTCTTGAGACATCGTTAAGTAGTCTGCCAAAATTTAGTAGATGCTCCCATCTGTTGCTTAGACTTCACGCCCTTGGCGAAAGCGCATTGCAACATTCCAGCATTCTGTTACTAATTCATGCCAAGGCATTAACGTTGCCATATCAATCCCGACTTGTTTATCAGTAGCAGTAAATAGCATCTTCGCCGTATTTAGTTCATCCTGCGCTTGCTTAACCCGCAAAAGCAAGTCAGATTGCTCTTGGTGGCTCATAAATGATAGTTGCTCGGTTTCGAGTAAATGACGCGATCGCGTAAACCAATGCTGAAAATCTTCCAGCAGGGGTTCTAAAACCGTTTCTAGCAAATCAGTCCCTGGTAAATTTGAGTCTGACATAAATGAGAAGGATATTTCAAACTTTCTTACTAATATTAACGTTATTTACGTTTCTTAACATTTTTTTCCATTCTCTCATAATCCGAGCAGGTAAAAACTTGTAACAAAGAATACATAAATCATTATATAGTCTTGCTAATGAGTTTGTACAGTTCCTTTGGAGAGGCATCTAGAGGTATCGCTGACAGCAAGTTGCAATTCATAAGATAATTTAGCGAGCGCGCGGAATCCTGAATTTGATACTCAGCGAACCGATGAAAAATTTATCTTTATCCCCTATCACAAATTGAGTCAGTAGTTAGAAGATAAAGGTGAAAAAAGCAAAAATCAAAGTCGCTATAGTTGAATAAGCCTACAGATTCAGACAAATCACCTTTTGTAATCACTTCGCCAATGGTTCAGCAGCCAATGTCGCCAAATTCATCAAATCAATCCGAACAGTCAGAACAAGTTGAAAAAATTTATTTACCGCGTACCAGCGAATCGGAAAACCTAAAGAAGATTCGCCACACTGCTTCCCATGTTATGGCAATGGCAGTACAAAAGCTGTTTCCCAAGGCGCAAGTTACAATCGGCCCTTGGATTGAAAACGGTTTTTACTACGACTTCGATAATCCAGAACCATTTAGCGAAAATGATCTCAAAGCCATCAAGAAAGAGATGGCGAAGATTATTAATCGCAAGTTGGCGGTTATTCGAGAAGAAGTCAGCCGCGAAGAAGCCGAACGCCGGATTCAGGGAATTAACGAACCTTATAAGCTAGAAATCCTGGCAGATATCAAAGAGGAACCAATCACGATTTACCACCTGGAGAATGAATGGTGGGATTTGTGTGCGGGGCCTCATCTGGAAAATACCAGCGAATTAAACCCCAAGGCAATTGAGCTAGAAAGCGTTGCTGGTGCTTATTGGCGTGGGGATGAAACTAAAGCCCAATTACAACGCATCTACGCTACCGCTTGGGAAAGTCCAGAACAACTCGCTGAATATAAGCGACGTAAAGAAGAAGCGCTACGGCGAGATCACCGGAAACTGGGTAAGGAACTGGGATTATTTGTATTTTCTGATTTAGTGGGGCCGGGTTTACCTTTGTGGACACCCAAAGGTACTCTATTACGGAGTACTTTAGAAGACTTCCTTAAGCAAGAACAGTTAAAACGGGGTTATTTATCCGTAGTAACGCCTCACATTGCCAGAGTAGATTTATTTAAAACCTCTGGACATTGGCAGAAATATAAAGAAGATATGTTCCCTTTAATGGCAGATAACTCCGAAGCTGCTGCACAGGAACAGGGCTTCGTCATGAAGCCGATGAACTGCCCCTTCCACATCCAAATATATAAGAGTGAGTTACGCTCTTATCGAGAACTACCGATGCGCTTGGCGGAATTTGGCACTGTTTACCGCTACGAACAATCAGGGGAATTGGGCGGTTTAACACGGGTGCGCGGTTTTACAGTGGATGATTCTCACCTGTTCGTCACCCCAGAACAGCTAGATAGTGAATTCCTCAGTGTGGTGGATTTGATTTTGTCGGTGTTCAATAGTCTGCAACTGAAGAACTTTAAAGCTAGGCTCAGTTTCCGCGATCCTGCTAGTGATAAGTACATCGGTTCAGATGAAGTTTGGGACAAAGCCGAAAGTGCAATTCGCCGTGCAGTTGAAACCTTGGGGATGGATCACTTTGAAGGTATTGGAGAAGCGGCATTTTATGGCCCCAAACTCGATTTTATCTTTAGTGATGCCCTAGAACGGGAGTGGCAATTAGGAACTGTACAGGTAGATTACAACTTGCCAGAACGCTTTGATTTGGAATACGTCGCCGAAGATGGTGTTCGCAAACGTCCAGTGATGATTCACCGTGCGCCTTTTGGTTCGCTAGAACGACTAATTGGGATCTTAATTGAAGAATATGCGGGCGATTTCCCTTTGTGGTTAGCGCCAGTACAAGCTAGATTACTGCCAGTGGGTGATACACAGCTAGACTTTGCTAAAGATGTGGTGGCGAAGATGCGTGCATTGGGCATCCGTGCAGAAGTTGATACTAGTGGCGATCGCTTGGGTAAACAAATTCGCAATGCAGAGAAAGAAAAAATACCCGTGATGGCTGTGGTAGGAGCTAAGGAAGTGGAAACCAACACCTTAAGTATCCGTACCCGCGCTTCTGGGGAATTGGGAGTTATCCCTGTCGATGAGGTGGTGGATAAGATTAAGGATGCGATCGCTAAGTTCGAGAATTTCTAAAATCTAACCGCAGACGCACACTAATTATAATTGGTGTGCGTTTTGTCTAGTAGATTAGATTATTGGCTAGCTGGTAGGTTTCGGCAAAGGTGCAATGTCTACAATGAGCTTCTCTACGTTCGCGTAGCGTGTCGCAGACAGACGCTATGCGTAGCTTGCTTCCCGAAGGGTACGCTTACGTAACGTATTTAATATCGAAGACTCATTAACGGAGTTCAAAAGCTCATTAATGGAGTTCAGAGGTGGATTCATCCAGTTCAAAGACTCATTTTAATTTTAACTTTTAACAGGATTTGGAAGGTCAGAAAGTATCACAGACAACAAAATTTTTCTCAATCACCCCACCCAAGAAAACTTTCTGAGTTATTCAAGACTGATAGCATAGATTTAAAGACTTGTGGAATCTGCTCTTCCTAAACAGACTGGATTTGCATAAATTAATGTCAATAATTTTTGACTAACATTATGAACCGCTTTACCTCTATTTTGCTGGCTGGCTTGATAGCATCTGCATCAGCTTTGGCTATTTCTCCAAAAGCTGATGCTAATACACCAGCGTCTTATGTTGCTGAGTTAGATAGCTACAGCTATCAACGCAACGATCATGGGAACTACAAACGTCACAGTCGTCACCACAGAAATGGTGATTATGGCCGCCAGAACGACCTTCGCAACATTCGTGACAATAACGATCGCTATGAGCGTGACAATAACCGTCGCTATGAACGCGATAATAATCGCCGCTATGAGCGTGACAATAACCGCCGCTATGAACGCGATAATAACCGTCGCTATGAGCGCGATAATAACTTCCGTAGCATTTATGACAATAACTATCGCTATGAGCGCGATCGCAACTGGGGTCGTGATTAATCCTTTTGCCTATTTATTAGCTTAGTTTCAAGTGAACTGAGCATTGATTCTACTTGGCGGTAGGACAGACACAATCTCTTTTTCCACTCATTGCAATATCTGACTTTTCACTCTTTTCTAGAAAACCTCGCTTGTATTCTCTAGTAAGGAAACTTACTCAAGGGTTAGGTTTAGCGTTAACTTTTCTATATGACCTGAAAAGTCAGATTTTTATTAAATCAACAACAAAACTTACGCAAATAATAGCCAAAACCTGAAAAACCACTACCGACCCTTGAGCTTAACTATTACTGATTGCAGCGAATCAGCTTCGTATCCAGCATTTTTGAGATTGTTGTAGTGAGTTTCTAGGATGAAAATGTCTTGCGATCGCCAAGAGACTTTTTTCGCAACTACAGCGATTTTGTTTGCTAAATCTGACCGTAATCGTGCGAAATCTCGGCTGGGTTCCCAGGCTTGGGCAAATATTTGGAGAGTTTTATCACCTTGAGCATGACTCAATTGAGTAGAAATCGTTTTTGTGCCAGGAAAACCCAGCCATGTGAGCAGTGTTTTGACTTCATCAGTGGGCGATCGCTTTTTCATTTGGTGTAGATGCTTAGGCATAATCAAATCGCCGCATTAGAGTTCAATTAACTTGAAGCCCCAAGGTTTGAGAGCCGCTAGAGCTATTTCTGGATCTACACCTTCATAAGTCTCCCATTCCAACGGATGCTCTTTAGGATGTCCGTCACCGACATTACCTGCAACT
The DNA here is from genome assembly GCF_035638895.1 of Nostoc sp. GTDB lineage: Bacteria > Cyanobacteriota > Cyanobacteriia > Cyanobacteriales > Nostocaceae > Nostoc. Next base: position 29,854 of record NZ_DASQZC010000042.1, read on the forward strand.
TTGATTATGGGACAGTTAGCGATGCGATCGCGCTCCAACCCTCTTGGAATTGCTAGTTGGATTTTGTGACCGATAAACTTTGCTGTACTTTCATTAGCTACAGATTCACGGATTAAACAAATATCACCAGCAGTCCCCCAAGTAGTTTGGTAAATGTGGAGAAACGATATATAAGTGGCTGGTTTGATGGATCTTTTGAGAACGTGCATTATCTGTAATCCTTACACTATGAGTCAAAAATCATAAATCATACAAGTATTTTCTATCACGTTCGTAGGGAGGAATGTTTTTAATTAACATTTTGCACCTAGCCCAGATGATTATAAATCGTCTGATAGAATATAGCAGTTTTCACTTAGTCCAATAGGTTTACGCTCTCCACATTTAGCGTTAGCCTTTGAAAATGATGTCGTATAGTGACAAAAGAATTTCTACTACAATCAGAATCACCACATACCACTCTACTCGCTGGCTACTGCTATGCTGCATGAACTCCAGCACCGTTTGTGCAGTTTGGGAAATTAAATCTAGTTTGCGTTCTAGAGCATGGTGACGTTCACGGATTTCGTATTCATCCTCCAAGCGCAGATATAAGTTTTCTAGCTGTGGGGATTCCCAGAGTAACTCAGGCTTATCGATAATTTCTACTTGACCAACAATCTTATGTTGAACTAATAAAGTAGTCCCAAGTTGACGCAGTAATTCCCGGCTCTGGCGTCTACTCCTGTCTTCACGCTGGAGACTAGCTGCAAAGGGTTCAATTTGATCAAATACACCGGCTAGGCTAGTTTCATAGTGAGACAGCACAACACTCTTGGCGAGAATATCAGCCACTATCTGCAAGCGTTCTACACTAAATTCATGCAGCGAAATTTTTCCTTCTTTAACTCGCTCACTCTCTGCTAGGTTGAGATGAATTTCTACCTCTTCTGTTTCTGGGTTGGCGAAAGAGCCACTAACTTGAGAGGATAGTTTGGTCAAAAAGGCTACCTTTTCCACAGACTCAAGGTTAAACAGGACAACTGCACCATAGTTCAGTAGTACCGCACAGCCGTGTTCACCAACTGAAACTATTACTGGCATAGTCGCCAAGCAAACGTAATTCTCCAAGTTTTGTAAGTTAATATTTTTACCAAGGAATAGGGCCTGCGCTCTAAATCTATCTCTGTCATTAAAAAGAAGTTTTTGCATTGTCGCCCTATGTTATATTCTGCCTCCTGAACTGCTCAAGTAGCGATGTCTATGACGGGCTACTTGAGCAGTTCATGCCTGTTATTGGAGATCGCTACCATCTCAGCTTACCAATAAATCTATCTATAGCGAAGCGGTAGCGAGTCAGACGCTCCTGCGTCGCTAACGCTGCGCTATCGAGTGTCTTTGATTTCTGAATCACTCGTAAAGGTAAGGGACTGGGGATTGGGGACTGGGGACTGGGAAGAAAGAATAAAGGTGTACTGAGTTTTGTTCAAAAATCAAATATGAGTCCTATAGGTACGCCTCGATAGCTAATTCATTTGTTGCCAAGATTGTTTGAAAAATAGTCTACTCAATCCATTTTAGTTAAAAGAGTTTGAGAGTTCATTAGGGTCTAGATTAGTAGGAAATAATAAGATTTCCTTGTCTTCTAATTTTGCCTTTTGGTGAAGCAAAATTGCCTTTCCCAAAGAACAATATTTAATTGGAACCCATCTGTCGCTATAAAAGTAGACAGTTACTCGGCTCATTGCATACTCTTTCAACGGCAGTGGAAGACACCAGGACAATTCCCCAGTTTGAACCTTAGCTGTTGAGTCCATGCTTTGAACCTCAATTATTAAGTAT
>NZ_DASQZC010000043.1:0-2608 GCF_035638895.1 Nostoc sp.
GTCAACTGCGCTCGTGGTGGGATCATTGATGAAGTAGCTTTAGCAGCAGCTCTAAAAGCGGGTAAAATCGGGGGTGCAGCCTTGGATGTGTTCGAGTCAGAACCACTGGGTGAATCTGAATTGCGATCGCTAGGCAAAGAAATCATCCTCACTCCCCACTTGGGAGCCTCTACCGCAGAAGCTCAAGTGAATGTGGCTATTGATGTTGCCGAACAAATTCGGGATGTGCTTTTAGGACTCCCAGCGCGTTCAGCCGTCAACATTCCCGGACTCGGCCCCGATGTGTTGGAAGAACTCAAACCTTATATGCAACTAGCAGAAACTCTAGGTAATCTAGTGGGACAGCTAGCTGGCGGACGGGTGGAAGTACTCAATATTCGACTACAAGGGGAACTTGCGACTAACAAAAGTCAGCCTTTGGTGGTAGCTGCCCTGAAAGGTTTACTTCACCAAGCTTTGCGAGAACGAGTAAATTACGTAAATGCCAGCATAGAAGCCAAAGAGCGCGGAATTCGGGTGATTGAAACCCGCGATGCTTCCATTCGAGACTATGCGGGAACACTGCATCTAGAAGCCACTGGTACTTTAGGTACTCATTCTGTCACCGGCGCTTTGTTGGGTGAACGAGAAATCCATTTAACTGATGTTGACGGTTTCCCGATTAACGTCCCACCCAGTAAATATATGTTGTTTACCCTGCACCGCGATATGCCAGGGATTATCGGCAAACTCGGTTCCCTACTCGGCAGTTTCAATGTGAATATTGCCAGTATGCAAGTAGGTCGTAAAATCGTCCGTGGTGATGCCGTAATGGCTCTGAGTATAGATGATCCTTTACCAGAGGGCATTTTGGATGAGATTATAAAAGTCCCTGGTATTCGGGACGCGTATACAGTAACACTTTAGAAGTCAGGAGTCAGGAACCAGGAGTCAGAAGAAATAATTCCTCCTGACTCCTGAATTCTGACTCCTGTTAGCGGTAGCGGGGCGTTTAGCCCATTCTGAATTATGGCAAACACCTGGTGGGAATTACAGATTTTATGTGAGCCAGACCTAGAAGATTCGATCTTTTGGCGACTGGAAGATTTTGGCTGTCGGGGAACAGCTAGTGAAAACAAAGGAAATTCATCTTTAGTCAGAGCTTATTTATCGACAATTCAAACGCAGCTGCTAGATTTAGCAGCGCTGTCGCTGTGGCTGCGTCAAGATGCTCTTTGTGTAGGAGTTTCATCTCCCTCGCTGCAATGGCAGTTAATTGATGAGGAAGATTGGGCGACTAGCTGGAAACAATATTGGCATCCGCAGGAAATAGGCGATCGCTTCCTAATCAACCCCGCTTGGCTACCATTACCAGAAACAACGGAACGGTTAGTGATTCGTCTTGACCCTGGTGTAGCATTTGGTACGGGCAACCATGCCACGACTCAGCTATGTTTGGAATCTCTGGAAATGCGGCTGAGTGGAGTTCCTCAGTCGTTTGTGGGTGCTAGTGGCAAACATGAACATCTGGTAATTGCGGACATTGGCTGTGGTTCTGGTATCCTTTCTATTGGGGCGCTGCTACTGGGAGCAGAGAAAGTCTATGCAGTAGATAATGACCCTTTAGCGGTGCAATCAACTATCAGTAATGCTGGGCTGAACGATATTAGTCCAGAACGTTTATTATCAGCACTGGGAAGTGTAGACGTTTTGACAAAACTGCTTGAAAATCCAGTAGATGGTATTGTTTGCAATATTTTGGCTCATGTAATTATTGAATTAATTCCAGAAATGAGTGCGATCGCTAAACCTGAAACTTGGGCGATCTTCAGTGGTATTTTACTAGAACAATCTAAAGGTGTTGCTGATGCTTTAGAACAAAATGGTTGGGTCGTTGCTACCCTGTGGAAACGAAAAGAATGGTGTTGCTTGAATGCACGGCGTTCTTAGCACAGTAGGTAGTACCGCAAGGCGAAAGTCAAAAGTATTATGGAATAAGCTATTTAGGTATTTTAAATGGTTGCTCTATTTACGCCGTGGTGTACTATTATGGCGATCGCACTCTCCGACAAGCAAGCCACAAGTCTAAAAAACTGCTGAACGAGTATCAAAGACTCATTAATGGAGTTCAAAGCCTCTTTAATGAGTATCAAAGACTCATTAATGAAGCTCAAAGCCTCTTTAATGAGTATCAAAGACTCATTAATGGAGTTCAAAGCCTCTTTAATGAGTATCAAAGGCTCATTAATGAAGCTCAAAGCCTCTTTAATGAGTATCAAAGACTCATTAATGGAGTTCAGAACCTCTTTAATGAGTATCAAAGGCTCATTAATGGAGTTCAAAGACTCGTGGATAAATCAACTTAACGCAAAATAGGCGACAGATGCCAGCCTGGGAAGCCAGATTAAATTCTGATTTTCTTAATTACGAATTACGAATTAAATCTTGCAATCTCAGCCACCACTTGCCCTAATCTCTCAGCATCAGAAGATTGGATACGCTGCAATATCTCCAAGGCTGGCTGCAAATAATCTAGTGCTTGATTGTAATTGCCCTGTTGTTCTGCTATGTGCCCTAACCACCACAACGTCATTGCCTTGCCTTGAACATTGCCGATTTGTTCTTTGAG
>NZ_DASQZC010000044.1:0-4064 GCF_035638895.1 Nostoc sp.
GGAAAACAGCTAAGAAATGCTGGCATTTTTGCCCCAGCAATTCGTCCCCCAACAGTACCCACAAGTCGAATTAGAATATCTTTAATGGCAACTCATGAAGCAGCACATATTGAAAAATTGGTAACAGTGCTGAAGGATGTCGATTACAGCGAATTTTATTAAGTCATATAGGAATCTTATTTGATTTTTGAAATTATCTACCTGGACGGGGAGTGTTACTGCATTTCTTGGAATTGAGTATTTATCAGCAGCAAACCGATGTTATAGATATAGAACTCATATTTGATTTTTGAACAAAACTCAGTACACCTTTATTCCTTCTTCCCAGTCCCCAGTCCCCAATCCCCAGTCCCTTACCTCTACGAGTGATTCAGAAATCAAATCGGATTGCTATATGATATTTTTGGTATTAACTAGGCAATAAAAACCCAAACTATGTAAAAATAAATAGAGAAAATGCATCCACCAAGGTAACTTAAAATATGCACGCTCCTTTAAGGAGATTCTTGGCTGCTGGACGAAACCGAAGTTTGTTAAACCTTAGAAGATCACACTTACCACAGAAAGTCAAAGACCAAGCAGAAGTAATTAAGTTTGAATTAGCTGCTGTTAGAGAAGAAACTGACTTAAAGTATTTAGACGAATCAGGTTTTGTGCATGGAGCAAATTTGGTCATACCTAACAAAGGATTGTTTGACCTTTCCCAATCCTGTTAGAATGCATCGATGTCAAAAAAACAACATTTCTTAAACAAAAAACCCGGTTGGTCTTTGGATGAGCGAGATCCAAAGTTCATAGAATCTCTGATGCCTCTGTTGGGCTTTTTCTATCACTACTATTTCCGAGTTAAAACTAGTGGCTGGGATAATATTCCACCCCAAGAAAAAGTCCTACTTGTCGGTTCGCATAATGGGGGACTCGCGGCTCCCGATATGACAATGATGATGTACGACTGGTTCCGACGATTTGGTGTGGAGCAACCTGTTTATGGTTTGATGCATCCTAAGGTTTGGCAGGTTAGCCCCCCACTAGCGCAACTGGTTGCTAAGGCTGGAGCAATTATTGCTCATCCGAAAATGGCTTACACTGCCTTGCGCTCTGGAGCGAGTCTGCTAGTTTATCCAGGTGGAGCCAAAGATATCTTCCGACCGCATTATTTACGTGACAAAATCTACTTTGCGGGACGACAAGGATTTATCAAGTTAGCGTTGCGGGAAAATGTGCCGATTGTCCCTGTGATTTCTTGGGGCGCTCACGATACGCTGATTATACTGGCTGACTGCTACAAAATTGTGCAGCAACTCCACGAATGGGGGATGCCTTGGCTGTTGGGGATTGATCCGGAAGTTTTTCCGATCTATCTCGGACTGCCTTGGGGATTAGGAATTGGCCCGTTGCCCAATATTCCATTACCTGTGTCCATGTACACCCGGGTTTGTCCGCCAATTGTATTTCAACGCTACGGCCCTGAAGCAGCCAGCGATCGCTACTATGTCAATGAATGTTATGAATTAGTTGTTAGTCAAATGCAGCAAGAGTTAGATGACTTAGTGAAGCTAGCTACTAAGTCCTAAAGCTATTAGACAAGTAAAAACTTTATTGAATAATTTTTGGATGATTATGCTAAATCTTGATAATTATAGCAATCAGAAAAAAAACCAAATATTGTTAGGTCTTGCGATAATATTCTCATTAATATTGTGTGTTGAATTAGCAATTAGAGCTTATTCTTTTAATCTGGAAGCTTTAGCTAATTCTACAGGTCAATATATACCTGATTTTTCTAAAACTATTGACAAAATAAGAGTAGGTATAGAATACCGTTGTTTAATTGTTATATATATTGTATGGCTAATAATAAACAAAAACAAAAAAATAGATATAAGTTTTATAAAAATCCTAAAAAATAGTTCATTCTTTTTATTAATTGCTTTCATAAGTTATCCAATAACCACTGATATTAATCTATACGTACATTATGGTTTGATGGATTTAAATGGAATTAATCCTTTTATTAATGCTGCAAGCACATTTACATCAAAGTTATCTCCATTCCTGGTTTGGAAACAGACTTCAACTTATGGGCCTATATCTCAACTATTTTTTATGTTTTCCGCTATTTTCGTAGCGATTACTCCAATTTTGGGAATTTATGTATTTAAATTAATATGTCTTTTGTTCCATATATTAAATAGTTCCTTAATATGGCAGCATTTAAAAACATCTCCTCACAAAGTTAATATAACAATTGCATATTTAGTTAACCCATTTTTGCTGTATGAACAGGTTACAAATGCACATATTGATGTATTAATTTCTACAGCTTTAATTATTTTAATAATATGCCTCAAAAACCATAATTATATAGCTGCAATTGTTACAGCTTGGATTGGTTTTTTAATTAAGACATTACCAATTATTTGGTTGCCTCTAATCTTTGTTTATTTGATTAAGCAACAACGTTGGAAAATTATCTTTAGTGCTGTTTGTCTCTCTTTAGGTATACTTTTTGCCACTTATGTTATAGCTTTACCTACAATGGATGCTTGGAAAAGCCTTTTAAATCCTGGTGTTGGAGAAAAAGTAGGCGGTTCATTATATGCTTTGGTTAAGAGTTTACTAAGTTTGAAAATTCTAAACCTTTCTCTAAGTTTCCAAGATAGTTTATACTCAATAATTAAACCTATAATATTTTCTATATTTGTAGTTTCTTATTTGATTATTTTGGTAAAACCATATTGGAAAAAAAATTATTCCGACACTAATCTTAGTATAAGTATAGGATGGGTTACTTTAATATTATTTATGTTTGCTGCTCCTTGGTATTGCTCTTGGTATTCTTCTGTGCTGCTGGGAGTCGTAGCTTTAAACATACATTCAAAAAGATTTGCAATTACTAGCATTGGATTCTGCATTATAAGTGCTATTGCTTAGACGGTAGTTTTTCACTCTCCACCCTTAAAACAAGAGTTTGCAGGCTTAACTAAAAGTAGGGATTAATATGTATGCTAATGGATAGCCATTAGTTATGAGTTAGAAGTTTTCAATTTTTAACTCCTAACTTCTAACTTTTTTGCTAGCCGCCGCTTACTGGTGGAATCAGCACGACTTCATCCCCATCTTGTAGTAGGGTATCTGGTTCAACAAATATTAGATTAATTCCAAAGCGGGTGACTTCACGCCATTGGGAGAGTTCCGGGTGTTCAGCTATGAGGCGATCGCATACTGTTTTGACTGGGATACTATTAGGAAATTCCAGCACCAGTTCCGAAACCCTAAAGGCTTCTTGATAAGCAGCAAACAATTTGACGGTAACGGTGATTGCAGATTTAGACATATAACATGCTTTGGCAGTACCAGCAAGTAGTTTAATACTTGACAAGCACCCTGAATTGGGCTTAATTATACATTACTAAGTACATAATTTCATAGCAAAAAAATGTTTCTTAATCCAACATTTCTGGGTCAATTCCTAAAGCGTTGAGTTCTTCAATAGAGAGAGTACGCAATTTCTCTACAATTCTCTCCCGTTTTTGTCGCTCAACTTCCGCCCTTTCTCGCTCAATCACAGCCCGTTCTTCACCCGTTAGCAGTAAATTTCCTTGTGCATCCCACCAGCGCAACCAAGGTAACTCTGCATTCTGATAAAATCCTTGCCAGATTCCTAACTCTACATCCATAGGAGCAATTGGGTAATGTCCTCGTTCATTGGGTTGCATCAGTTGATAAGTATTATCGACTAGGTGATATACTTCAATCTGTGCTTTTGCTACTTCATAAATTCCATAATAAGGCACTCGAATTGCCCGCTCATAAACCCAAAATTTACCAACATTCCCACCTTCCCGTTGAGATGGCGGTGTATTATCTCGTTCTTCTGAACCATCTCCAGAGACAAATTCCAGCACAATCAAGGGCGCGACATACTCCTTCCACAGCACATAAGAACGCCGCATTTTACCGTCAAGGGTCGGTGGTACATTAGGTACATAAAACCAGTCTGGTGCTTCAGCCCCTTTCTCTGGAGGATCAGTCAATCGCCAGTAGATACCAGAATCTTGTCC
>NZ_DASQZC010000045.1:0-15094 GCF_035638895.1 Nostoc sp.
CCGTTTTCTTGACGATTGCAGCATTTAGTAGGTATTTTTTCCTACTTTTGGGGTGGTTTTTAGTGAAACAAGTACCCTAAAATTACAAAAAATCCTGAAATCTATATAAATTAATGGTTTCATCTATCCACATCAGGCTACAACACCTTAGAATGATTCATTGAAAAGTCGAGCCGATGGGATGTACAGCCGTTTTGAGTAAAGCTACTCCCAAAGGATGATTTTTGTATTTTCGCAAACAAAGATTTCGGTACAGATGTATCATGATGCATCCGTAAAGAATCTCAAGTAAACCTTCAGGAGTTTGACATGAACAAAGGTGAATTAGTTGATGCCGTAGCTGAAAAAGCTAGTGTTACCAAGAAACAAGCGGATGCAGTCTTAACTGCTGCTTTGGAAACTATTATTGAAGCGGTTTCCTCTGGTGATAAGGTAACATTGGTAGGATTTGGCTCATTTGAATCACGGGAACGTAAAGCCCGCGAAGGTCGCAACCCGAAAACAAATGAAAAAATGGAAATTCCAGCCACGAGGGTTCCTGCCTTCTCGGCAGGAAAACTGTTTAGAGAAAAGGTAGCACCCCCAAAAGCATAGGTTCTGTCTTCGGGAACCCTTTTTTAATGCGGCAACCTGCACACGGGGGAAATTTAGCCTGGGCAGCAGCACTGGCTGGCTGTCCCCCTGATGCTATTCTGGATTTTTCTGCTAGCATCAGCCCGTTGGGGCCTCCAAATAGCGCGATCGCTGCTATACTGTCCCAAATCGGTAATCTTAAGCACTATCCAGACCCAAACTATAGTGAACTGAGACTAGCTCTCAGTCACTTCCATCAATTGCCGCCTGAGTGGATTCTGCCGGGTAACGGCTCCGCAGAATTACTCACTCTCATAGGTAGGGAATTAGCCCAATTAGCCGCGACAATTTTAATCACTCCAGCCTTTGGCGACTACTACCGAACCCTGAAGTCGTACAACGCTAAAGTCCTGGAGTGTCCTTTGTCATTAGTCACTGGTCATTGGTCACTTGTAAAGGACGAAGGACATAGACGCCCCAGCGGCTTCCCGCAGGGTAGGACAAAGGACAAAGGACTATTGCTGAATAATCCCCACAACCCAACCGGAAAACTATTTTCACGGGACTCTATTTTGCCCTACCTGGAGCAATTTGCTTTGGTTGTGGTGGATGAAGCATTTATGGATTTTGTGCCGCCCAATGAGGAACAAAGCCTGATTCCGGTGGTGCAGGAATATAGGAATTTAGTAGTATTGCGATCGCTAACCAAATTTTACAGCCTCCCAGGACTGCGATTAGGATATGCGATCGCACACCCCGACTGCCTAGCTAAATGGCAGCTATGGCGTGACCCCTGGCCCGTAAACACGCTAGCGGCCGCGGCGGCAATTGCGGCACTCCAAGATACGGAGTTTCAGCAGCAAACCTGGGCATGGCTACCACCTGCACGAAACCAACTCTTTCAGGGTTTGGCTGAAATACCAGGATTACAACCCCAAGTAAGCGCTGCTAACTTTTTACTAGTTGAGTCCCAAGAGTCTACTTTGCAGTTACAGCAACAATTACTCAAGCATCACCAGATTTTAATCCGCGATTGCCTTAGTTTTAAAGAACTAGGCGATCGCTTTTTCCGGGTTGCTATACGTTCCCACTTTGATAACCAACGCTTACTAACAGCGTTGAGTGGGGAGTGGGGAGTGGGGAATGGGGAATAGGGGAGGCAGGGGGAGCAGGGGAAGAAAACTATTTATTGATTCTTCAGCCATGCCCCATGCCCCATGCCCAATGAATGACAAATGACAAATGACAAATGACTATTGACTACGATGTTGTAATTATTGGCGGCAGTCTTGCTGGATACTACGCTGCTCTTGCTGCAACCCAACTACGTGCTACAGTTGCCCTGGTGGAACCTAAAGTAGACTACGGGTTTACTCATCACCATGCTCTTACCGAAATCGGTAAGCTGGCGCAGAAGTTGAATGATGCCGCTAGTTTTGGTATTCATGCCACACACACTGATACCTCAGAAGAATGCCACATATCTATGGCATGGCAAGAAGCTATGCTGTATGCTCAATGCGTCGCCTCAAATCTCAAAGAACAGCATTCTCCAGCCATCCTAGCCGCGTCGGGGGTAGATATCATCGTTGGCAGTGGTCAATTTCAATCTTCCCCCCAACTGGCTTTTGCCGTTAACAATCGCCTATTACACGCCCGTACCTACTTGCTAGCCAGTGGTTCGCGTCCAGAAATTCCAGATATTGAAGGATTGCAAGCCACAGGCTATCTAACCTTATCTAATATTTGGCAATCCTTACAGGGAGGGATATTACCTAAAAATTTGGTAATTATCGGCGGAATTCCCCAAAGCATTGAAATTGCTCAAACTTTAGCGCGGTTTGGTTGCAGTGTGACGCTGGTAGTCAAGCATCCTTATGTTCTACCCAATATTGACCCTGAGATAGCCATATTGCTTCAGGCACAGTTGGAAGTCGAAGGTGTGCGCGTCTTCACTGAAAAACCAGTGACTCAAGTGAGGCTAATTGAGGATAAAAAGTGGATTCAAGCAGGAGATAAAGCTATTGAAACTGATGAAATTTTAGTGGCGACTGGACAACAGCCGAATTTTGAATCTCTAAATTTGGCAGCAGTAGGTGTGAAATGGCATCAGCGTAGCTTGGTAGTGAATGATAAACTGCAAACCACTAACCACCGCATTTACGCCTGTGGTGATGTAATTGGTGGTTACGACTTTGCCAATATCGCTAATTATGAAGCAAAAATTGCCCTGAACAATGCCCTCTTTTTCCCCAGGTTACGAGTAGATTATCGCTTCATTCCTTGGGCAATGTTTTCTGTGCCGATGATGGCGCAAGTGGGTTTAACAGAGGCGCAGGCAAAACGCCTCTTTAATCGAGATGAAGTTTTAGTTTTGCGACAATATTTTAAAACAGTGGCAGCAGCCCAACTTCGAGACGAAACCACTGGTATGTGTAAATTAATTGTGCTAGACAACGGCGAAATTTTGGGAGCTGCGATATTGGGGGCAGAAGCTGGAGAGTTGATTAATTTGATTGCCTTGGCAATGTCCCAAAAAATTAAAGTCAAAGATTTAGCAAATTTATCTCCCGTTTATCCGAGTTTTTCAGAAATTCTGGAACAAGCTGCAAGAGAGTGGAGTAAGCAAAGGTTAAATAGCAATATTGCTTTGCAAGAGTTTTTAGAAGGCTTCTTCCATTTCCGCCGCAATTGGAATTTGTGAATGGGGGTGGGGAGTAGGGAGTGGGGAGTGGGGAGTTAGAACTATATGCTATCAAGGTGAGTCTTGTATTCATGATTAGCTCTGAACTCGGAAGTTGAGCCTTTGAACTCGGAAGTTAAATTTTGGTTTAAAACCCCTGCATTATTGCCCACACTATCCCAGCCGCTACCAGAGGCACGCTGAGGTTATCTGTGCCGTGGGGTGAGACTGCCTCTGCTAGGGTTGCGAAAGTAGCAGTTATTACCGCCGTCAATAAGGCCCATGCCAAACTAAAAGGTTTCGCTAGGGGACTCAGCGAGGAACCAGGTAGCAGCAACAGCACTAAGAAAATCACTACTGTACTCGCTACAAACATTGCTCCTGAACCTTCCCAGGAACGCACAGAATTTCCCACTTGGTATTTATGCTGCCCGAAGCGTCTACCGATTAATGCTGCTAGTGCATCACCCCAAGTCATCGCCATTATCCCAGCTACTGCGATCGCAACGCTATCTACTGGCCCATCTGGTCGCCACAGTAGCCCGAAAAGCAGGGTCACTGAGATAGCGAAATAAACTGTACCAGGGGAGCTATCCTGGGTATCCATTGCGCCGATGATTCGGTAGCGGTAAAACAGGTAGTTGAGTCCGATAAAGCTGGCAAAAGGTATAATTCCGATTTGCCAGTGCTTAAACAGTAGCAGGACACCGAAAACCCACATCCCTGCACCAATATGGATTACTTTGCGGGTCAAATCTGGCTTTACACCAAACAGCCTACGCAGTCCCTCGCCAATAACGAGCAGACCAATAGCATAAACATAAGAAATTGCTAGTCCGATAAAATCATTGTTAGTCATTAGTCATTAGTCATTAGTCATTAGTCAAGAGTTAAAAATTCTCCCCCTACCTCTTCACTTGAATCGATCGCTATTTCGTCTAAAATTCTTTTCTATTAACGAAGCATTACCAATACCTTGAAGAATACCACGACCGATTAAACCTAAACCTCTACCAATTATTTGGGTGAGTATGAAGACTATACCGCTACCTGCAAAAGCTAATAGTGATTTTAAACGCGGTGCGATCGCATCACTAAATTCTAGAAGCAATGTCACAACTAAAGGAATACTAGAAAGTTTTACTAACTCCTGATTTCGAGGAGCATAAACTGATGTATTTGCAATACCACGAGGCGCAATTACAAATAGTTCGTAGCGACTTTCAAAAACGGCTTTTGGTTCATTTATATAATTTTTTAACCAATATTTCCACGACAAATCATTTCTAAATCGTTCAATCTCTCTTGTGGAAATCAAGTGCCCTCCATAAAAGTTTTGCTTAATCAACTCTACATCTGCTAAAGAATTTAGCAATGGTTGCACTACCCCATTCGCTACCTGAATCAACAAGTTCTCTAAAATCATTAATGCTTGGGACTTGGCTTCAGTACTGGCTACTGGATAGGAGGTATTATCAATGTTTAATTCTGTTTGAAACATCAAATAGGAATACAACTCACAAACTAACGGAATTTTATTAAGAATATCTCTTTGCACAACTTCTATATTTGGTAATAAATAATTAACAATCTCTATATTTTTATTTTCTAATTTTATCCGAGAAAACTTCCCAAAAAAATCTGTAATTGCTGCTTGCCATAACTCGCGTAATAAGCTAATTTTGACCTCATATAATTGATTTATCTCTATTTGAGAAGCACGCAATTCATCCAACTGTTCAGCTAGTTTTTGCAGGATAAGATAAAGTAATTCTCGTTTTTTATCTTCACGAAATATGTCGATTTCTAAAGGTATATTTGTGACATTTCGTAAAGGAAATTGAAGTTTGGTAACACAAGATGCAAATAATGCAGATTGTAGTGTTCCCGGACTAAGTAAAGGTAGCATTTGCCTTTGTTGAATGGCATTACTTAACCAAGGAGTTATAGGCGGCTCATCTGCAACGGGAATATCTTCTTCTTGCTTTTCTTGTGATGAAACCAACAACCGATTTAGCAACCAACGAGCCGCTAGCAGTTCTCGCCTCTGTCCAGCTAAAATTGCTCGCTCTAATACTGGTAATCCGGGAACTTGTAATTGTGCTGTTACTGCGGCTAGGGTAGCTTCAATGTGAGCAATTCCTGACAAACGTAAATTATTTCGGAGTTTAGAAAAAGGGAGTTGGGAGTGGGGAGTTGGGAGTGGGGAGTTAGGAGTTGTGATTGCTTCTGTGTCCTGAAACCAATAGGAACTACCATTTGCAACTTCTTGCATGGCGGTGACTAATTCAGGAAGTGGTGTACCTTTAGGGCAGTAGCCATTAATACCAACAGATTTCGCAGCCAATAGCAGTCCTTGTTCTTGAATATAACTGAGAAGCAAAATTGGCAGGTTGGGATATAAGGCTTTGATCTGCCGACACAATTGTAAGCCTAGCTGTTGACTGGTGGTGGAGCGACCATTACCAAATTCCAAAACTAGCAAATTTACCTGGTTTGGGTCTTCTTGGGCAATTTCTGCTAAAATCTGCAAGGCAGCAGTATCAGTTTCTACCACTCCTGTTACTTTCAGGTTAGGAATTGGTTCTAGAGCTACCCGTAATCCCAGACGAAAAATCGGGTCTTGGTCGATTAACAATAATTTTATCGGGCGATCGCTCATAGTCTACTCAATTACATAAGCACTGTTTTTTACCAATCAAAAAACAGCTTTGACACAAAACTTTGTCTCTCCCATTGTTACCTGTTTTCGGTGTTAAACCAGTTGATTTAAAGACATGGGCGCAGCAACAGCTAGCTGATTTAGAAACGAGCGCTGTGATTGAGTCAGAACCTGGTTATAGAAAAACTAGTTTTTGTCAACTTTGGGCAGTTACTTTAAAATTCAGGGTTCGGATACCTCACGCACAGCCAAAGAGGCAAGGCAGCGCGTTGCGGGGGTTCCCCTCGTTGTAGCGACTGCCGCGCAAAAAAGTTTAATTGAGTTTTCGCATATTAAGTTAACTTTGTGTTGTGTTAGCGACGCTATATCTACCCCAGTTTTTGCAGACAAACTTATCCAATGCAGAGTTAATCGGGGCGAACCTCGCAGGCGCAAACCTCCAACAGGCAACCCTTACAGGTACAAACCTGCAACAAGCAAATCTTATGGGAACAAATCTTAATTCTGCTAATCTCACTAACGCCTGCTTATTTGATGCCATTCTCGCTGAGGCTAATAAAAAATTAGCCAGCGATAATGATGCTTTCTTCTCCCAATCGTTTCAAAGATTGAAACATTTGCGTAGTTTACCGCCGCAGGCATCGCAGCAGCCTTTCTTAAACACCGTTAAAATTTCGACAAATACAGATAATAATTGGAACAAACTCCCTGTGATCGGACTAATTGAAAGCTCCGAAGGCACAATTTTACCAGAAGATTTATATGATAATGTCGATGATGAGACAATTTTTGGTAATAATTCTATTGGGGAATAGGGCATTGGGCATTGCTCAGAATCAATCAATAGTTTTTCTTCCCCTACTTCCCCTACCTCCCCTGCTCCCCCTGCTCCCCCTGCTCCCTACTCCTCTTGCGGATTACGGTAGCCAATAAAGTTAATACTGTAGTCAGTAATCCGCACCCCTGTTTCTTCTTCAATTTTGCGGATTAACTCTTCTGGGAGTTCTACATGGACATCAAGAATTTGATTTGTATCTATACAGTTTACATGACTGTGAGAATCACTAATATTGCCGTACAAACGCCCATCACAGCGTTCAATACACTCAATGATGCCCTGACTGGATAATGCTTCTAAATTTTGATAAACAGAAGTATGACCGATATCTTTGCCTTGGTGGTTCAAGCGATCGTAAATCTCTCTAGCAGAAAGATGTTCATTTGCTTGCCAAAGTAATTCCAGAATAAAACGACGCTGACGGCTGACGCGCATACCCAGAATTTGGCACTGGTCAAGCGCATCTTCTAGAGAACGAATTGGTTTTGTAGAAATTGTTTGTTTTTGCATATTACAGCTTCTTAACTGTTGAGGGAATTTTCCCAGTTAAATGTTTATTGCTTATTTAATATATGCAATGATATTGCATACCACTTTTTCTACCTGTACTTGTGTTTTGGCTTTTGATGCTGCGGAAGTTACAGGTTGCGATAATGATTTTTTTGCTTATTGACGGCTACTTTGTCAGACCTTAATCTAAAACAAACTCATTACAACTTTAACTTAAAATTGCTGTAAATGTCCACCTTGGCAAAGGTAACGCCTGCCCCAAGTAGGCTAATTTTCATGTCACACCATATTAATCGTGTAGTAATTTTTTAGTTAAAGGCAAGTATTTATCGCCATTGCAAAAGTAACATTTAACTTTAAAAATTCAGTATACGTGAGTGGCGTAGGCGTAGCCCGCCGCAGGCATCGCCATCTGCTCATATCAAGGCTAGCAACTAGATGTATATTTGTGATAACCAGCGAAAACTAAGCAAAGGTATCAAATAAATTAGAGAAGGTCAGACTTGTGTATAGACCTTGTATAGGTTGACCAATTATCAGCAAATAAAGTATTAGTAAATACTAATTTATTCCTAAAGGTCAATCTAGCGTCAATCCCTGAAAGCTGCTACTGTATATTGTCGATCCTACAGTTGAGCATCAAAAAAGTGGCTGCTGAATCAAAGACAATTGCGATCGCACTCAATAATGACTTCATTAACAATCTGGATCTGTTGCCTGCGTCAACGGTGATTGAACAACTGCTGCAAGATGGGCCCGCATCCCATGAACAGCAGCTACATTTTGATATCAATTATGAACTCGAACCTGGCGACCCACGGGAACTCTCAGAAATTCCAGAGGTGCGGCTGTGGTTTGTGCGCCTAGATGCCAAATACCCGTGGCTACCATTTTTACTAGATTGGAAAGCTGGAGAATTTGCTCGTTATAGCGCCATGCTTGTACCACACCAGTTCAGTTCCAAAGAAGGCATTCAGTACAATCCTGAAGCCTTAGAAATATTCTTGATGCACAAAATCTTTATTTTAGGTGATTGGCTCAAACAACAAAACATCCCTAGCCTCTCACGGCTGAAGTCTATGGCCCAAATGCTGGGTTATGAATTAGAGGATGCTTTTTTTGAGATATTTTAATAAGAATTCAGGTGTCAGGAGCCAGAATTCAGAAGAAGGTTAAGCGACTGGTGGATAGCGCAGCGTCTCATAGAGAACGTCTTGATTCTAAATTCTGTATTCTTCTTCTGAATAACCGCAAAATCTAGCTGTCACGTCCAGGTTTTGCGGTCATTCAACAAACGCATAACTATATTGGATATCCAATAGACTAATTGCAGAAATTGAGACAAACTGCTGGTTTAGCCGCCCCAAATTTTCTCCAAAACTGCATTTGGTGAAACATCCGCCGTTTTTCCCGTGGGAGATTCAATGGCCAGGAATTTATCGTTTTTCGGCAACAACTTCGCTGGTTCAGTGGGCCCAAATAGGGCGATGGTATAGGTTTGGACTGCAACACTTAGTTGTAGTGCCGCACTATCAGTAGACAACATCAGATTTGCCCCGGCAATCATAGCAGCTAACTTACCAATATCATCTGGGGCAGTCACTTTGATATCTGGAGAATACCCCAGAAGCGATCGCACAAACTGCTCATCGTCAACTCCCTTAATTACCACCACAGGCAAATCCGGTTGCTTATCTTGGAAGTTTTGAATAATTTGCTGCCACTTCTGGACAGGGTAGATTTTATCCAGTTCTTTAGCCTGGGATAACTGGCCAGAACCGCCATGAATCAAGATATAACCTGTTTCATGAACCCCTAAACGTTTTTGTTCTTTTTCTGCCCAGTCAATATCTGTTTTTGGTACATTTACAGCTAATTCTGGGACAGGGGTTTTTATGCTTAATGGTTGCAGCAAATCATGATATACTGCCGCCGCATACTGGGATGGTTTAAATGGCACAGCGTTGGTCAGAAAAACCGCTCCTTTGCCTTGGTAGCCAATGCGTGTGGTAATTCCTGTCAACCAGACTAAAAGACCCATCAACCAATTTTGCTTAACAGCAATGGCAACATCGTATTCGCGATCGCGAATTGTCCCCACCAAGTTACCCCAATCTGCCAGACTGTTACGGTCTTGAAAATCAAAGGTCAGTACCTCGTGAACTGACTTGCTGACTCGATAGGCAGCCTTTGACCGGGGTTCAACAACGACATCTATCTGAGCGTTAGGGTAATTGCGCTTGAGGTCATCTAGAGTCGGAAAAAAGAGAATTTGGTCGCCAATTCCGCCAGGTACAAGGGCTACTACTCGCATAATATTTATTGACGCTTACTCGCTCCCTATTTTAGGGGAAAATATATAGCTTAAAGATTGAGGAATTCTGTGTATTTACTAATTCCAGCTGCGGGAACCGGAAAAAGAATGGGGAGTAACCGCAATAAACTCCTGCTAGTCGTGCGATCGCAACCAATTATTGCCTGGACTTTATTAGCCGCAGAAGCCGCTAGTACAATCAGTTGGATCGGAATTATTTCTCAGCCTACGGATTGGCCAGACTTCAACGCAATTCTCGCCAATCTGAAGCTGACTAAACCAGTGGAATTGATTACAGGTGGTTCCACCCGTCAAGAATCTGTTTACAATGGCTTGCAGGCGTTACCAGTAGCCGCAGAACAAGTCTTGATTCATGATGGGGCTAGATGCCTGGCCACACCAGATTTATTTGATTCTTGTGCCCAAGCCATTCGCCATTGTCCCGGTTTAATTGCTGGTGTACCCGTTAAAGACACCATTAAAGTTGTCGATGAACAAGGCATAATTCAAAAAACACCTGATAGACGGCAATTATGGGCGGCACAAACTCCCCAAGGATTTGATGTCAAATTGTTGAAACAGTGCCACGCTGAAGGTGTCCGTCAAGGCTGGGAAGTAACTGACGACGCGGCTTTATTTGAAAAATGTGGTATTGAAGTGCGAATTGTCGAGGGAGAAGAGACAAATTTAAAAGTGACAACTCCCCAAGATTTAGCGATCGCAGAATTTATTCTCACAACTAGAGGCTTTTGAGAAAGTTGGGAGTGGGGAGTGGGGAGTGGGGCGATGAGGGAGATGAGGGAGAAGAATTAATAACCAATGCCCCATGCCCAATTTGAGAGTATCAAACAATATTTTGACAATTTACGATACAATGCCACACACTTGTTGATTATTAGTTGTCATGTACTAATGACCAATGACAAATGACTAATGACCAATGAAAAATGACTAATAACTAAATGATTACAGCCACAGCGACGAAGATAGAAGCAATTCTGTATTTAAAGGGTAAACCCTTGTCGCTCGGCGAAATTGCCGAGTATGCCGCGTGCGATCGCGCCACTGTCAAAGAAGGCATAATTGAACTAATGGACAACTATGCCCACCGAGACAGCGCCCTAGAGGTAGTAGAAACTCCAGATGGTTACAGTTTGCAACTACGGTCTGATTTTCATGACTTAGTGCAAACGATGATACCAGTAGAATTGGGTGTAGGTGCATTGCGGACTTTAGCTGCGATCGCTTTAAATAGTCCCATACTCCAGAGCGACTTGATTAACCTGCGCGGTTCAGGAGTATATCAGCACGTTCCAGAACTCGTAGAACTTGGTTTCATCCGCAAGCGCCGAGACAGCGACTCTCGCTCCTATTCACTCCAAGTAACCCCAAAATTCCATCAATATTTCCAAATCGAACAACTTCCCCAAATACTTTCTACTAGCCAGAAGGAAGAACAACTAGAACTAGAACTGGAGGGAGTAGGGAGTGGGGGATGAGGGGGATTAAGGAGCAGGGGAGATAGGGGAAGAAGGACTATTAGATTATTCCCCATTCCCCACTCCCCACTCCCCTCCTCTTGACTTATACCTGTGGTGAATGCGCTACCCTTGTACTATGGTTTAGAGTAGAGTTAGCAATTAAGCTAAATAAAACTGCCAATGGTGTTTAATCCTGACTTTTTAAATGACAACTCTGAGGAACACCCTAATCAACTTCTTTCAGACCACTCTGAGCAATACCCGAATCAGCTACTCAAATATCTACAGCATCAGTCTCCTGATGTTTTAGCCAGGATTGCTCAGTCCGCCAGCCCTGAAATTAAACAAATCATCTCGCAAAATGTCCAAGGGCTTGTGGGAATGCTCCCGCCAGAAAATTTCAACGTGCAAATCACAACAGATCGGGAGAATTTAGCTGGGCTTCTAGCGTCGGCCATGATGACAGGGTATTTTCTGCGCCAGATGGAACAAAGAATGCAGTTAGAGCATTTGTCTAATGGCCAATAATCAATAGTCAGTAGTCAAATATTCTGGAACTATTGACCAAATAATTACTAATGACGCTCGCGGACTCGCTATCGCTGCGCTAACGTAATTCGTAATTCGTAATTCAAAAGGTTATAGCAGCCCATACAGAATTAAAAATTCAGTGGTTAACAAGACATTTGTGGAGAGTTAAAGCCTCCACTGATAACCTATTGTTAGCAAGTTCGCTTAATGCTGCAAAGAAGCAAGCTACGCGCGGCGTCTCTTAGAAAGCGTCTTGCAATTACGAATTATCAATTACGAATTATTTTGATTACTTCCTTGCGGGATAAGCTCCTGATTGGACTTTGAAGGTTTGAATTTTACCGCTACGGTTGACTTCGATCGCTAATATCTCGCCAACTGTGCTGGACTCTACCAGCTTCTGAACTTGGGCTGAGGTTTTGACTGGTTTACCGTTAACTTTTTGAATCACGTCTCCAGGAAGCAGTCCTCCACGCTTGGCTGGGGAATCATCTGTGACTCCTTTAATCACAATCCCAGCATCCTGCTGAATATTGATTTGATTTTCTTGATTAATCTGCTGTTTTCTAGTGGGAGAAAGGTCTGCCATTTCAATACCCAAGAAAGGATGTTCCACACGCCCTTTGGTAAAAAGTTCATTAGCAATGCGGGCGGCGGTTTCAATGGGGATGGCGAAACCAAGTCCTTGAGCATCAGCGCGGATGGCAGTGTTAACACCAATCACTTCGCCTTGGGCGTTTAACAAGGGGCCACCAGAATTACCAGGGTTAATTGCGGCATCAGTTTGGATAAAGCTGACTCGCTTATCTGGGACACCAACTTGAGTGCTGGTGCGATCTGTAGCGCTGACGATGCCGATAGTGACAGTATTATCTAAACCAAGAGGATTGCCAATAGCGATCGCCCATTGTCCAGGTATTAAATTTTGCGAATTGCCTAACTTCACTGTGGGTAAATGATCCGCTTTTATTTTTACCACCGCCACATCTGTCACCGAATCAACTCCTACCACCTTCCCCTCTAAACTCCGACCATCCTTGAGGGTGACTTGTACTGTATCTGTGTCAGCTACCACATGAGCGTTAGTGAGTAATTTTCCATCTTCGCTCAAAATAAATCCCGATCCTGTACCGCGCTCAATGCGTTCTTGGGGAATTGGTTGCTCATCCTCTCCAAAGAATCGCCGCAAGAGAGGATTTTTCAAGGCATCAGAGATAGGATTAGCGACTTTGCGAGTGGCATTAATTCGCACCACAGCCGGGCCAACTTTTTGTACTGCCGTGGCAATAAAATTTACATTATCGCCCCCAGTAGCCCCAATTGCTCCGTTAGAAGAATTTGGCACTACAGATTCTGGAGGCGAAGCCATTGTTACATTTCTTAACTGTAGGAACGAAGAATTTTTGAGCAGGAGATAGCGACTGCCAAATAAACCTGCACCACAGCCAAACGCCAGTAAAAATACATAAACCGCCAGTTGCTTTAAGGATAACTTCATAATCATTCTGCTTAAGGACAGAAATGCAGTTGCTAATTTCTAAGTGTAGTCAAGCTAACGGCAAGTGGACAGATCAATTTACGAGGAATTAAGGATTGGGCACAAGAGGCGCAGGGGGCAGAGGGAAAGAGGTAATTTTTATTCTTCCCCTTGCCCCCTGCTCTTTTGCTCCTTCGTTCCCCACTTCCCACACTCTCCATCTAAAATTTAATAATGCGATCTTGACCTGTATACATGACTTTACCCTTTCGTCAACTGATTCTCTGTAGCTTAGTTAGCGCCTTGAGCTTAGTATCCATACTGCCAAACATCAACAGTGCCAAAGCTGCTGTGGGTGATTGCCCAACTCCAGCCCTATCTCGCTTCCAACGCCATAAAGTTGTTCGTGGCGAAACTTTGGAGAGCATAGCGCAGCGCTACAATCTCATACCTACAACTATTATCGGCATGAATCCAGCTTTGCAGAGCGGTGCAATCGCAGCCGTTGGGAGTGTACTTCAAATTCCTCCCTACAATGGGATTGTAGTCGAAGTGCCTCGTGGTCAAACTTGGCGACAAGTAGCGGCACAATACAAAGTTCGTGCTGATAGCCTTTTTGAGGTGAATGGCTGCCAACAAAACCCCAGAATTGTGTTTGTTCCGGGGGTAAATTGGTCGCCCAATGGTGTTGTAACTAAGTCCCCTTTACCTACTGATGCAGGTACGCCAAACCGTGCATCCTTATCTGGATATCCTTTGGGGGAAGTGGCAAATGTGGGATTAGCTTACGGCTGGCAAATTAATCCTGCTACAGGTCAAGTTTTCTTCCACAGTGGTGTTGATTTATTAGCACCAGTTGGTACAGATGTGCTAGCGATCGCGCCTGGAACCGTAGCCTTTGCCAACGATCAAGGTTCTTATGGCAAGTTGGTCATTATTAACCACAGTGGCGGACTCCAAAGCCGCTATGCCCAGCTTGACAGCATCAAGGTTTCTGTCGGTCAACAAGTAAAAAAAGGAGACTTACTGGGAACAGTAGGCACTAGCGGACAACCAACCTCTAGTCAACCGCACCTCCATTTTGAAGTGCGTTCTAGCTCATCTCTAGGTTGGGTAGCAGAAGATCCAAAGGGTTATTTGAAAAAATAAAGTTCGTTTTGAAACGCAGAGTAAATCTCTGTGTTCCTCTGCGAAACCTTCTCTACGAGACGCTTTGCGAATGCGATCCTACCCTGCGGGAAGGCGAAGCGCCTATGCGTTAAAAAAAAGATGCTATATTTTCGCTAGATTTTACAATGTGCATTCCTGCCTCTGCAAATCTTGCGAATGCCGCATCTGCTTGTTCTGTGTAGTCCACAACACCGGGAACAACAACAGGTGAAGTAGAATCTTCTAGCAAATAGATTTTTTGAGCAAGGGTAGCATCTACCTGTTTAATTTCTGTTAATAAATCGTCAATTGTCCAAGCGACGCAGTGACTTTTAGCTTGACCACCAATAATTACTGCATCATATTCTAAAAGTTGTTTAATCAGGCGAGTATTCTTTAGAGCAAGTGGACGTTGCTCAAAATCTTCTAACACCTCTGGACGTAAGATGGAATAGTTTTCTGTTAAGGGATTTTCACCTTTAATTTCAAATTGCGTCTGACTCTGACGAGCAATACCGTGAAAAAATATCGCTTCTTCTACTGATGAAACTAAAGCATGACCAATACCACCCAACATAGAATGATAAGGCCAAACTGTCAGGGGGTATTTACCGTCTTGACTAAGTTGCTTAACGTAATGGTAAGTATGTTTTTCTAATAATTCATAATCCCCATTAGTAACAGTATCAGCAACTGCTGGGTTAACTTTCCAAATACCTTGCTCGATATCTTTTGGAGTAATGTTAGTAGCTGCTGGAATAGGATGTTCTCCGGCGGCATTCACCCAAAAGATGGGATGGAAAATTTGTGTTGCTGTGTGGGTATCTAGAGTAGGTACAATTCTTGTAATTACTCCCAAGTTGCGATAAATAAACT
>NZ_DASQZC010000046.1:0-3100 GCF_035638895.1 Nostoc sp.
GGCCCAGGCTGTGTCAAAAGTGCCCAGAGCGTGCTACTTTGGTGTGGAGGAGACGGATCCAGCCAGGGGAGCGCGGATGGGCGGCTACATCGCAGGAATGGACCGGCACCAGCAGGTGCTGTTTCCTGAGACGCTGGACGAGTACGTATCGGAGGACAACGAGGTGCGGTTCATCGACGCGTTCGTCGCCGGCCTGGACATGTCGAAGCTGGGGTTCGCGCGGGCGATCCCGAGCATCGACGGGCGTACGGCCTACGACCCTCGGGACCTGCTGCGGCTGTACATCTACGGCTACCTGAACCGTACGCGGTCGAGCCGAAGGGTGGAGGTGGAGACGCACCGGAACCTGGAGGTGATCTGGCTGATGCGGAAGCTGCGGCCGGACCATAAGACGATCGCGAACTTCCGGCGAGCGCATCCGGAGCCGCTGAAGCAGGTCACGCGCGAGTTCACGTTGCTGTGCAAGGAGCTGAACCTGTTCGGGTCGTCGCTGGTGTTCATCGACGGATCGAAGTTCCGCGCCGTGAACAACAAGGACCGCAACTTCACGCAGGCGCGGTTGGAGAAGCTGCTGGCGATGATCGACGAGCGTGCCGCGGAATACCTGAAGGAGTTGGAGGAGGCGGACGCGGCGGAGGAAGGGGAGGGGGGAGCGACCGACGCCGACCTGCGGAAGAAGATCGAGGCGCTGCAAGAGAAGAAGAAGCGGTACGCGAGCTATCAGGAGCAGCTGAAGGAGAGCGGCGAGACGCAGCTGTCGCTCACCGATCCGGAGAGCCGCCGGATGAAGATCCGCGGTGACATCGACGTCTGCTACAACGTGCAGATCGCGGTGGATTCGAAGCATCACCTGATCGTGGCGCACGACGTGACGGACCAGGCGAACGACCTGGAGCAGCTGGCGCCGATGGCCATGGCGGCGAAGGCGGAGCTTGGGGTGGAGACGCTGGATGCGAGCGCCGACCGGGGCTACCACAGCGAACGGCAGGTGGTGGAGTGCGAGGCGAACGGGATCACGCCGTACGTGCCGGCGCCGAAAACGTCGTCGAAGAACAAGAAGCAGGGCCGCTTCACGAAGGGCTCGTTCAACTACTCGGCGAAGCGCGATGCGTACCAGTGCCCCGCGAAGCAGTGGCTGAGCCCGTGCACGAAGGAAGTGAAGAAGGGCCGCGAGCTGAAGTATTACGCGAACCGGTCCGCCTGCCGGGACTGCCCGCTTCGGTCTCAGTGCACGAAAGCCAAGGATGGGCGGCGGATCATGCGGACGCCGGAGGAGGAGCAGGTGGCTGCGATGGCGCGGCGCCTGAAGGAGCGGAGTGAGCTGATGCTGCAGCGCAAGAGCACGGTGGAGCATCCGTTCGGGACGATGAAGCGGGCGTGGGACGGGGGCTACTTCCTGATGCAGGGGCTGCGGAACGTACGCGGCGAGCTCAGCCTCGCGGTGCTGGCGTACAACATGAGGCGAGTTTTGAACCTGCTTGGGGTGAAGTGTGTCCTGGAAGTGCTCCGGAAGCGGAAAATGGCTCCCCAGCCGCTCGCGCGAGCGGCCTGAGGGCGGTTTTCGGGGCGATTGGAGCCCCTTTACGGCCCTCTCAGCCCCCTCAAGCGCACTCAGGACGCCCTGGACGGCTCTGCACCGTTTCCGAGCCTCGCGACGCACATTCACCCCCCCGATGCTCCTGGGCGAAGGCCCGCGGGAGGTTTTGACACGGCCTGGGCCTCAGAATGACAGCTTAACTGCGGCGAATCAAAAGACTTGGCGACATCTGCGGAAACGACCGCGCCCCCTCGCTTCGGCTCAGCGAGGGGGCGCGGTCGTATCCGGGGACGTCGATCGATCCTGATCGCTACGCCTGGCTGGCGGGCTTCAGGAGGCCGGAGTTGAGCGCGAGGCGCACCAGCTCGGCGCGGTGGCTGAGGCCGAGCTTCTGCATCAGGCGGGCGCGGTAGGTGTCGACGGTCTTGGGGGAGAGAAAGAGCTTCTTGCCGATCTCGCCGGAGCTGTAGCCCTCGGCGGTCAGCGCCAGCACCTCGCGCTCGCGCTCGGAGAGCTTCTCGATGGGGCTGGCCTCGCCCTTTTCCTCGACCGCGCGGTAGGTGCGCAGGAGGAGGCGGGTGGCGCTGGGGTAGAGGAACACCTCGTCGCGGGCCACGGCGCGGATGGCGCGGATCAGGTCCTCGTCCGCGCTGGTCTTGCGCACGTAGCCGCTTCCGCCCGCCTCCAGCACGGGAAGGAGGAACTCCTCCTCGGCCTGCGAGGTGAGCACCAGCACCCTGGCGCCCGTCTCCAGCGCGTTGATCTGCCGCGTGGCCTCCAGCCCGCCGATCCCCGGCATGGCCAGGTCCATCACCACCACGTCCGGCCGTAGCGCGCGCGTCCGCTCCACGCCATCCTCGCCCGTGGACGCCTGCCCCACCACGTCCAGGTCGGGCTCCAGCCCCAGCAGCGCCTCCAGGCCGCTGCGCAGCACCGGGTGGTCGTCGACCAGGAGGATGCGGATCTTGTCGGACATGAGGTTCGGTCCCGTTCGGGGGATGAAGATTCGAAAATCGGCGGACGACGGAGATCGCGGTCAGGCCGGCGGACCGGCGTCGCCCGGGGTGGCCTCGCGGCCCGATGCCTCCTGCACGGCGATGCGGAAGACCACGGTGCGGAAGGCGACGGGATCGTCGTCCGTGAGCGTCTCGGGGATCAGCTGGCGGAGCAGTTCCACGCCGCGCCGCCACTCGGCCTGCTCCCACTCGGCGCCGTCCGCGGGGAGGACGTAGAAGCCGCCGTGGATGACCACGCTCCGCCAGCTGAAGATGGCCTCCACCTCGTCGACCTCGAAGGCCACGGGCGCCCACGTCTCCCCCGTGGCCTCCAGCTTGGTGCCGGCGGAGGTGCGGCCGTAGATCCAGCCGCCGTCGTAGACGTAGTGGAGCGGCTCGATGTCCACGTGGTTCTTCCACGCGTAGGCCAGCCGCCCCACGTGGTTGCGGGCCAGGATGGCGTCGATCTCGGCGCGGTCGAGCGTGCGGATGCGCGGGGCGCGGGTGGTGCTCATCAGTGGCCTCCAGCCTTGCGTGCGAGGTTGCTCTCGCCCGGTCTCCACTCAGC
>NZ_DASQZC010000047.1:0-7500 GCF_035638895.1 Nostoc sp.
TATAGGAATTTAAATCAATCAATTTTCTGCTGTAAAAATCCTTTGTCTGAAATTAACTATAAAAGTACTTGACAATAACCTAGGTCTAACTGCTATATTAACTAGAGTAAAGTCGTTGGGGCGTAGCCAAGTGGTAAGGCAGCGGGTTTTGGTCCCGCCATCCCTAGGTTCGAATCCTAGCGCCCCAGTAAATCAAAAGACAGGCATAACAGCCTGTCTTTTTAAGTGTTTAATTAAATTTTTAAGACGCATATCAATGCATCTATGTCTGTAAATGTTACTTGTCAGGCGATTTGAGAGCTTGATCCAAAGTTTGCCGAGCCTGTTCTGCTTTAGCTCGCGCTTCTTGATAACGCACATTAGCTTGGGCAAAATTTTTGAGAACTTTAAAACCTTCCTTGAGTCGAGTAATTTCCTCTTCTGTCACCGATTCGTCGGTGAATAGAACATCAACCGCTTTGCGAATTTCCAAAGCTTCAGCTCGTGATTCCTGAACTTTCAGCTTGAGTGTAGCCAGGTTACTTAGAACCTGGACAGCTTGTGTAATAGTATCCTCACCGCTAGCACTATCAATAGTTGACTCTTTAACCTCAATTAATTGTTGAGGGCCAAATCCTTCTTCTAGTTCCGTGGGTAGCTTTCCTGAATCCATCAGTTCCATTAGCTGATCCATTGCTTTATCACGGGCTTTTGCCGAATCTTTTCCAGAAACAGTAAGGATAATTTCTGGGCTTTGAGCGAGAGTATACTGAACCATATTTGAACAGAAAATTTGCTGGTTAACCAAGCTGAGGCAAATGATTATAACATACTGCGTGTCCGTTTATTTATTGGTAAACATACTTGTCGGTTTGCCTAACTTATGTATTTTCTATATTTAATAATTCATGCTTCATCCCTGCTCTTGCCAAGTCGCTTCAAATAAAACTTTATACTTAAGAAAGGCAATTAAATTTCAACAGGAGGGGAGAGCAATGGCTCCTAGTCCCACCATCATGCAAGCTGTGGAAAAACTGGGCTACCGTGTCACTGTTGGTGATGTGGCAACCGAGGCAGGATTGAATGTCGCTGAAGCTAATCAAAGCTTGTTAGCCTTGGCATCTGATGCTGGGGGACATTTGCAAGTAGCAGATTCAGGTGATATAGTTTACCTTTTTCCACAAAATTTTCGAGCAATTTTGCGTAATAAATACTTCCGGTTACGATTGCAGGAATGGTGGAAAAAAGTCTGGAGTATTCTGTTTTATTTGATTCGCATTTCTTTCGGAATTTTCTTAACTGTTTCCATCGCTCTTATAACTGTTACCATTTTCATGATCATTACCGCTATCAATTCAGATCGTGAAGGCGATAATCAGGGCAGTAGTTTTGGGGGTGGGGGGTTCTTCTATTTTCCAAATTTATTTTGGTATCTTAGCCCAAATTATGACACCCACTATCAGGAACGGCGACGTGAAAGGCGAGAAGAAAGCAATCTGAATTTCTTTGAAGCTGTCTTTTCATTTTTGTTTGGCGATGGTAATCCTAATACCAACTTAGAAGAACGTCGGTGGCAAGAAATTGCTACTGTGATTCGGACTAACCGTGGTGCAGTGGTAGCAGAACAAATTGCTCCATATTTGGATGACATTGGCGAGGGATATACAAGAGAGTACGAAGATTATATGTTGCCTGTTCTGACGCGATTTAATGGGCAACCATCGGTAAGTCCAGAAGGGCAAATTGTTTATTACTTCCCAGAGTTGCAGGTGAGTGCAGTTAAAAAGCTCCGTTATGCAATATCAGATCACTTGGAGGAATTTCCCTGGCGTTTTAGTGCTGCAAGTTCAGGACAAATTATGCTCAGTGCTGGGTTGGGTGTACTAAATTTTGTTCTTGCTTTAGTATTGGGAAGTTTGTTGAAAGATGGTACTGTTGCCGTCCAATTAGGTGGACTGGTAGCTTTTGTCCAAGGAATTTATTGGCTGCTATTGGCTTACGGAGCAGGTTTCTTAGGCATCCCATTATTGCGTTATTTCTGGATTCAGTGGCGTAATCGCAAAATAGGCGATCGCAACCGCGATCGCCTTTCCAGATCAAGGCTATTGGCAAGCCCCGATGCACCTTTGCAACAAAAAATTGACTATGCCCAACAATTTGCAGCAGAAAAAGTCATTGGTAACGAAGATTTAGTGTATTCTAGCGAAACTGACTTACTCGACCAGGAAGTTGAGCGTTCTGCACAAATTGACGCTGAATGGCAACGGCGCTTGGAACGTGGGAGTGGGGAATAGAGTTAACAGTAAAGAGTTGAGAGTCAGGAGTGAATAATTAAGATTTATTTAAAACTCCTAACTCCTAACTTTCTCCTTACTTCGCCTGAATTGGTGTTAAGGCTACACCTTGATAATAATGTCCCAAAATTTGCAGGTGGTTTACTCCCTGCCGAGCCAGATTGTATGCTCCCCACTGACTCATGCCCAAACCATGACCAAAGCCAAGCCCTTGAAGTACAAAACCACCATCTGCTCCCTTGCTGACGCTGAAGCGGGTACTTTTTAGCTTTAGCGCTGTTCGCACTTCCTCGCGCTGTAGAACCTTTGTGCCTTTGTTACCGACAATTTTCAAGACTTTAACACTGCGGAAAGGCGAGTATGTCTCTGGAATCATCGCCGTTACACTGCCAACTTCAGGGAATTTGGCGTTAATCTCCCTAGCCGAGAAGGTTTTTACCCAATTACACTCACTGATATTTTGATCGTAGTCTTGAACAGCCCGTAGGTACGGCAACGCATTTCCCCAAACGTCCTCAACGTTTTCGGTGTGTCCTCCAGAACAAGCGTGGAAGACTGAGAGAATAATCCGGTTTTTGTAAGTTAGTACCTGTCCTGCTGTTTCATCAACTGCTTTGTAAGTAGCAGGAGATTCACTGATTACGCCTTTGTAAATTTGCCAGCGATCGGGGGTATTACCTAAATCGTAAACGGGATTATTCCGTTGTTTTTCTCGCTCGTAGAGGGCGTAAGTGCGAGCTGCGATCGCCTGGGCTTTTAAAGCTTCTTGGGGCCAGCTAGCACTCATTTCGCCACCGAGAACGCTGTAGAGATACTCTTGGTCATCAACCCAGTTAACGGCGGTTAAGCCTTTGTCTGTGGGAACAACCAGAGTTCTACCCCGATACCAGCGATCGCCAATATAAACGAATCCTTTACCTGTTGGCTCAATCCAAAATAAACCAGACTGCCACTTATCTAAAGCCACTCCGCCAGGAACAGCTTGGGCATAATATGCACTCATCGCTGGTAACTGTCCAAGAGTCCGACCAGTACTATCCTTGACAATCCCAGTGGTGGAACTACCCACTTTTACTTGATTAACGCCCCTCTCAATTGCTACGCGCAGAATTACAGACGCTTGAGCTGGGGCAACCAAAGCAATCCACAAGAGGACACTTACCCACCAATGACGTACTTTAACCTGGGAAAATAAAAAGCCTAAGTAAAGTTGGAATTTCATGCTGGTCATCTAATCACATTAGTATCTAATTGACGCTTTGGATTATGGCGTCTACTACTTTAAGATGAGACACTTCTCCAACACAGGAGGTTGCCACCTCCTACTAATTATGCATTTTGATTTAGCTATAAGGTAGAAATCAGGTGAAGAACACGGGAGATAGGATCCAAAAGGAGAATTCCTCTCCTCTACCTGTTTCCAATGACCAATTCCCCATGCCCACTTGCCCTAAGCGTATCGCTAAAGCCAAAGCTCCGCTAACACGTAGCCTCTCGTAGAGAAGCCGAAGGGATACCCAATGCACAATACTAATGCTTCTTCAGCCTACGATGCCAATACCTTTTGAGAATTACTCACTTCATTAGCGATAATTCCAATTAAATTCAATTTACTCAAAATTTCTGTTGCTTGAGTCAGTTCAGTTCGCGTCACTCTTCCCATACGCTCTACCATTACGATCCCATTGCAAAAAGCTGCCACAATTCTGGCATCAACTGTACCTAAAATACATGGAGCATCTATCAGTACTAGGTCATAACTTTGCTCAAACAACTCAATTAGTTCTTTCATCCGTTGAGAACTGAGCAACTTCACCGTGTCTTCTGCTTCAGGCCCAGCAGTCAAAATATCAATGCAGGGATGAATAGGCTGGATGTAATCTTGAAAATCAGTTGTCGTCTCATCAAGTAATAACAGAGATAGTCCCCAGTCATTGGATAGTTCCAGGATTTTGTGCAGGCTAGGATTATGTAAATTAGCATCAATAACTAATACCCGCCGGTGCATTCGGGTAGCGCTAGCTACAAGCCCTAATACTAAAGTTGTCTTCCCTTCGCCTGGTAGTGCTGAAGTCAACATCAATGACTTAAAGGGTAAGGGATATTTTAATATTTGAATATTTTGGTAGATCATGTCCAGGGTTTCATGGACAGGTAATCTAGTACTAGCTTCTACTATAGAGTAATCTGAGCTTCGTCGCCCATTCCAATGTAGGGATAGCCGCCGCTTTTTGACATTACATGACGGTAGTTTTGGTACTGACCCCAATACACGTAGATTCGTCAGTTTCTTTAAATCTCCAACACAGTAAATAGCGTCATTAAACTTTTCCAAAATCAGGACTGCTAAGATACCTAAAATCGGCCCAACTACCGCCCCTCCAACCAAAAATACTAATCTGTTGCTCCCCATATAAGTACCCAGAGCAGGTTCTGCCAAAACTTGCCAGCTATATCCTTCTTGAGCAATTTTCAGCCCCAAGGATTGTTGTGCTTGGAGTAATTGTTCAAGGGTTTTACGACTAGTTTGCACCTTTGGCAGCAGACGGTTATACTCTGCTATTAAGCTTGGGTATTTGTTTAACTCAGAGCGAAGTCGCTGTTCTGACTCGGCTAGATTCTTTTCATTAGCAGTTAGTCCTAAGACAGTTGTCTGTAGCAAAATTAACTCGTCTACTAGCTTTGGCTCAACCCCTAGCATTTGCTCTTTTAAAAGCGGTTCTCCCTTACTGCTAGCAGTAATAGTTTTCACCTCTTGTCGTAATAGCGACAGTTGACTTTGGCGTTGCTGCTTTAGTTTCTGTACCGATGGGTAATCGTCTGTATAGCGTAGCCGTTCCTTAGCTAACGCTAGTTCAGTTTTTTGAATTTCGCTCAATAGCGTTTGGTAACGACTTGACTGATTTAAACGAGAAGAAATTAGTGCATTCTGCTGAGACGAGGAAGCTATTTGTTGCTCTAAATTCTCGTAGCGAACATTTATATCTTGAACGTGGGCACGAGTACTTTGTAGCTGTTTTTGAATATCAGCTAGAGATTCTAGCAGGATTTTACTTTGAACTTCAGGATCGAGTAATTTATGTTTCTTGCGAAACTGTTCCAAATTTTTCTCAGCTTTACTCACCTCTTTTTTGATTTCAGGTAAGCGAGCATTTCCAAAAGCCAGTCCTTGATTGAGACGTTCTTTTTGTTGCTCTTTATTGTAGTTTTGATAGACTTTTTGTAGAGCTTGAAGTACTCTTTGTGTTTTGACTGGATCATCATCATTGAAGGAAACTTTAAATAATTGACTAAAAACTTTATTAGCTCCTAAACCTCCCTCTTCGGGAGTCACTTCTAAAGGTGCTTTTTTGTTCTGTTCTATTAGACCATTGATATCCTTTAAGGTAATATCAGGATAATCAGAATGAAGTAAATTTACGGCTTTTTGAAGCAACTTAGAACTCAGCATGAGTTTCATCTGAGTAGTGGAATCAACAACTTGATAATTTGGTTCAGTAACCTTGGTGTCTGCGCTTTCTGGAATATTATTTGACTGTGTGGCTTCAGATAAATTGGAATTCACCAATATCCGCATATTGCTCTGGTAAGTAGGTTTGGCAATGAAAGCTAGAAGGCTAGCAGCTGCCATAACTACACAGGAAACCCCCAAAATCAGCAAACGTCGGCGAAGCAAAATAGTAGATATTTGTCTGATGTCAACTGCGCCTTGTGCTGAAGTAGTAATCTGTTGCTCTTGATTCAGACTAGTCTTAACCACTATCAAACTCCTCTAATATCGAAACACTATATTTATTTGGCAGATTTATGAAAAATGTGATTTTTTTTACATCTATAGCCGCAATAGCATACTTAATTATTCTTCCAATTATGACAAGCTCAATTGGCGCTTTCATGTTCATCAATTCATGCATATAAATTTTTAATCAGTGTTAGAAGAATAAATTTTTAATAAATATTTTATTTAAGGAAGAAAAATCTTGACGAAAAATTAATTATTTTTCTTAAGTATTAAAGTATAAAATTCTCTAATTTACAATAGTACTATCCTATTAAAGTTATTTTAATAACTTGTAATATAAGAAACACATTGATAAAAACATTTAATTCATAGTAGTTGTAGGTTATTAATACACTTAGGGAAACGTAAATTCTTAGGTAACTATTTTACTTACTCCTCAAGCTAAACTGCTATCTATTTGCTAGACGTTATAAATTAGACTACTAAACTCCAAAATAGAGCCTGGTTAATTTTAGATTAGAAGGGTTCAATAGGATATCTAAAATCCAAAATTTAAACGCTTACCTTGGTTAACTCTACTTACCGCCGCCTGGGTACTTCATGAATCATGAAATCATAAGCCATGTCAGTACGGGGAAAAATAGCACGGGCTTCTTGAAGAAGATCCTTCAATTCCAAGGTATTACCAGGAGCATAGCGGGGACTGAAATGACTCATAATCAGTCGATGTGCCCCAGCAGCTAAAGCTGTTTGCGCTGCCATTGTCGTTGTAGAATGCAACCGTTGAAAAGCCATGTCTGCATCTTGATGAGCAAAGGTTGCTTCGTGAATTAATACATCTGCATCTTTTGCCAATTCCACAGCACCGTCACAATAAATTGTGTCTGTACAATAGGCAATTTTTCGACCAATTTCTGTAGGACCGCATAATTGAGTGCCATCAATCACCCGTCCGTCCGCAAGCGTCACTGTTTCACCGCGCTTAAGTTGACCATAAACCCGACCGGGAGGAATTTGCAACCCCTTGGCTTTTTCAATATCAAAGCGTCCTGATCGGTCTTTTTCGGCTACACGGTAGCCGAAAGCTGTAATGCGATGATGTAAATTACCGCAGCTTACGGTGAAGTCATCGTCTTCATAAATTACCCCTGGACGGATGGCATGGACTTTAATGGGATAGGAAAAGTGTGTGTAGGAGTAACGGGAGGCGGCTTGAATGTAATCATTTAATCCAGGTGGCCCATATATATCAATTCGTTCCACATTGCCAGCCAAGCCGCAAGTAGCAAGAAGTCCCATTAAGCCAAAGATGTGGTCGCCGTGCATGTGAGTGATAAAAATTCGCGAGAGTTGGCTAATTTTCAGTTCACTCCGGATGATTTGATGCTGGGTGCCTTCGCCACAGTCGAATAACCACAGTTCTGCTCTTTGAGGTAATCTCAGGGCCACACTCGAAACATTGCGCGCTCGCGTGGGTACACCGGA
>NZ_DASQZC010000047.1:10000-13256 GCF_035638895.1 Nostoc sp.
AATGTTTGCGCTACTCAAGCCGACATTCTCACTTCCGTTTCGTCCACAGCTGCTTGCCGCTACTGCTTCTACCTACGACGGAACGCTCCCCTACCGATTAACATAAGTTAATCCCACAGCTTCGGTACATCGCTTAGCCCCGTTCATTTTCGGCGCGAGAGCGCTTGACTAGTGAGCTATTACGCACTCTTTCAAGGGTGGCTGCTTCTAGGCAAACCTCCTAGTTGTCTGTGCACTCTCACCTCCTTTATCACTTAGCGATGATTTGGGGACCTTAGCTGGTGGTCTGGGCTGTTTCCCTCTTGACAATGAAGCTTATCCCCCACTGTCTCACTGGCAATGTGTGCTCTGGGTATTCAGAGTTTGTCTCGATTTGGTACCGGTCTCCCAGCCCGCACCGAAACAGTGCTTTACCCCCCAGATATAATCATTACCGCTGCGCCTAAACACATTTCGGGGAGAACCAGCTAGCTCCTGGTTCGATTGGCATTTCACCCCTAACCACAACTCATCCGCTGATTTTTCAACATCAGTCGGTGCGGACCTCCACTTGGTGTTACCCAAGCTTCATCCTGGCCATGGTTAGATCACCAGGGTTCGGGTCTATAAACACTGATTATCGCCCTTTTCAGACTCGGTTTCCCTTTGGCTCCAGCATTCTCGCTTTAACCTACCAGTGCCTATAAGTCGCCGGCTCATTCTTCAACAGGCACGCGGTCAGACTTTTAAATAGTCCTCCCACTGCTTGTAAGCTAACGGTTTCATGTTCTATTTCACTCCCCTTCCGGGGTTCTTTTCACCTTTCCCTCGCGGTACTGGTTCACTATCGGTCACACAGTAGTATTTAGCCTTACGAGGTGGTCCTCGCTGATTCACATGGGATTCCTCGTGCCCCATGCTACTCGGGATTCAGCTACTATCCTTGAGTTTTCAACTACAGGACTTTCACCTTCTTTGGTGCAGTATTTAGCTGCTTCGTTTAACCGCCAGATTCGATATCGCTGTCCCACTACCCCAAAAGATAAATCTTTTGGTTTAGGCTTTTCCCCTTTCGCTCACCACTACTTAGGGAATCTCTGTTTTGATTTCTCTTCCTCCAGCTACTAAGATGTTTCAATTCGCTGGGTTGGCTCTCTCCTGCCTATATATTCAGCAGGTAGTATTAAGGGTTGCCCCATTCGGAAATCTCCGGCTCAATGTTTGCTTCCAACTCCCCGGAGCATATCGTCGGTAACCACGTCCTTCGTCGCCTCTGTGTGCCTAGGTATCCACCGTTAGCCCTTATTAGCTTGACCACTCAATTCATTTGGTGTTTCACAATTTTGCATTCACAAAAACATCCTTTCGGAATGTCTGTGTCTGCCTGCTAATTTCGCGTTACTATGCAGTTTTCAAGGTTCTGGCTGAGATTCAACTCAGCAGTCTGACTTCAATTAAGTCATGTTGCTGAACTCTCAATACATTTTATTTCATTCACGGCAATCGCCACAGGTGGAGGTTAGCGGACTCGAACCGCTGACATCCTGCTTGCAAAGCAGGCGCTCTACCAACTGAGCTAAACCCCCCTAAATAATTCGTAATTTCTAATTCGTAGTTCGTAATTAATTACGAATTACGCATTACGAATTATTAATTATCTTCAGGTGGGCCATCCTGGACTCGAACCAGGGACCTCACCCTTATCAGGGGTGCGCTCTAACCACCTGAGCTAATAGCCCATATCGAACCTTTATCATAGTTTGAAAGCGTTTAACATTTGCAAATGTCCGCGACCGACCTAGGTTAGACCAACTTACTATCTATTTAACTGTATGTTTTTCGATATGTAAGGGGTGTAGGTCTCCCTAAAAAGGAGGTGATCCAGCCACACCTTCCGGTACGGCTACCTTGTTACGACTTCACCCCAGTCACCAGTCCTGCCTTAGGCATCCTCCCCCCCGAAAGGTTGGAGTAATGACTTCGGGCACTACCAGCTTCCATGGTGTGACGGGCGGTGTGTACAAGGCCCGGGAACGAATTCACTGCAGTATGCTGACCTGCAATTACTAGCGATTCCTCCTTCACGCAGGCGAGTTGCAGCCTGCGATCTGAACTGAGCTCCGGTTTACGGGATTTGCTTGCATTCGCATGCTTGCTGCCCTCTGTCCGGAGCATTGTAGTACGTGTGTAGCCCAAGGCGTAAGGGGCATGCTGACTTGACGTCATCCCCACCTTCCTCCGGTTTGTCACCGGCAGTCTCTCTAGAGTGCCCAACTTAATGCTGGCAACTAAAAACGAGGGTTGCGCTCGTTGCGGGACTTAACCCAACATCTCACGACACGAGCTGACGACAGCCATGCACCACCTGTGTTCGCGCTCCCGAAGGCACTCTTCCCTTTCGAGAAGATTCGCGACATGTCAAGCCTTGGTAAGGTTCTTCGCGTTGCATCGAATTAAACCACATACTCCACCGCTTGTGCGGGCCCCCGTCAATTCCTTTGAGTTTCACCGTTGCCGGCGTACTCCCCAGGCGGGATACTTAACGCGTTAGCTACGGCACGGCTCGGGTCGATACAAGCCACGCCTAGTATCCATCGTTTACGGCTAGGACTACTGGGGTATCTAATCCCATTCGCTCCCCTAGCTTTCGTCCCTCAGTGTCAGTTACGGCCTAGCAGAGCGCCTTCGCCACTGGTGTTCTTCCTGATCTCTACGCATTTCACCGCTACACCAGGAATTCCCTCTGCCCCGAACGTACTCTAGCTATGTAGTTTCCACTGCTCTTATGAGGTTGAGCCTCACTCTTTAACAGCAGACTTACATCGCCACCTGCGGACGCTTTACGCCCAATCATTCCGGATAACGCTTGCATCCTCCGTATTACCGCGGCTGCTGGCACGGAGTTAGCCGATGCTTATTCCTCAGGTACCGTCATTGTGTTCTTCCCTGAGAAAAGAGGTTTACGACCCAAGAGCCTTCCTCCCTCACGCGGTATTGCTCCGTCAGGCTTTCGCCCATTGCGGAAAATTCCCCACTGCTGCCTCCCGTAGGAGTCTGGGCCGTGTCTCAGTCCCAGTGTGGCTGATCATCCTCTCAGACCAGCTACTGATCGTCGCCTAGGTGCGCCTTTACCACACCTACTAGCTAATCAGACGCGAGCTCATCTTCAGGCAGCAAGCCTTTCACCTCTCGGCATATCCGGTATTAGCCACCGTTTCCAGTGGTTGTCCCCGACCTGAAGCTAGATTCTCACGCGTTACTCACCCGTCCGCCACTA
>NZ_DASQZC010000048.1:0-3338 GCF_035638895.1 Nostoc sp.
AATTGATGCTTGGATTGGCTTACAAGCTGTGGATGAATCCTTGCAAGAAATCAGCGACAAGCTTTTGAAGCAAGATTTGCAAAACTGTTCCCACGGTCATGGTCATCATCATGAACATGGTCATGAACACCAAAAGCAAGGTAACTGTAAACATTAGTACAGGATATAGCAGTTCTCTGTTGAGTAGGTACTAAACCCCACCCCTAACCCCCTCCCCGCTTGCGAGGAGGGGGCTAAGATGCAACAATGCTCTCAAATATCAATATATAAATAACTTGGAGTAATATTTGTAACATCTCGTGAAAATATGCTGAGTTTTGTCACAAATATTACATAGCTAAACTTGCATGGGCATATTAAGAATGCTTATATTGCAAGAAAAAACAATGACAGCTACTTTATCTGGTTATCAACTCCTCGAAACTCTTCACTCCGGTAGTAAAACCGTCATTTATCGGGGACGGCGAGAAACCGATAATGCCTCTGTCATTGTCAAAACTCTCCTGTGCGAACATCCCCTCTTAGAAGACATAGCTCGACTGCGGCACGAATATCAAATCATTGAGCGTCTGCAAATTCCTGGCATTGTTAAAGCCTACGAGTTAAAGAATTATCAGCATGGATTGGCTTTGGTTTTGGAAGATGTTCCAGGTTGCTTGCTCCAAGAACTGATTGCAACTCAAACAACCACCTTAATTACTTTCCTCAAGGTAGGGATTAACCTAGCACAAATTTTAGGAGAACTGCACGCCCAACAGATTATTCATAAAGATATTAAGCCGCACAATATTTTAATTGACCCTGATTCTGGAGAAGCCAAACTGATTGACTTCAGTATCTCCTCGCGCCTTGATAAAGAAAATCCTACTTTGAGCAATCCTAATTTGCTTGAAGGTACGCTTGCGTATATGTCACCTGAGCAGACCGGCAGAATGAATCGGGCGGTTGACTATCGCACCGACTTTTATTCGCTGGGTGTCACTTTATATGAAATGCTGACGGGTGTTTTGCCCTTTCAAGCTGTTGACCCGATGGAGTTAATTCACTCTCACATTGCCAAAACACCAGCCGCACCTTGTAGCGAAACGGTGTGTCGCATTCTGGAAGATGTGCCAGAAGCGATTAGTGCAGTTATTTTTAAATTATTAGCGAAAACAGCAGAGGAGCGGTATCAAAGCGCCTGGGGACTAAAAGCGGATTTAGAGGAATGTTTGTTTCAACTTCAAACGACTGGAAAGATTGAAAACTTTGTACCGGGAAGACAGGATAAATCTGGGCATTTTTTGATTCCGCAAAAGCTATACGGACGCGGAGCAGAAGTAGCAACATTGATGGCTGCGTTTAAGCGTGTGGCAGGTGGTAGTAGCGAACTCATGCTTGTCTCTGGTTATTCGGGGATTGGAAAAACGAGTGTCGTCAATGAAGTTCATAAACCGATTGTGGGAGCAAGAGGCTATTTCATTGCAGGCAAGTTTGACCAGTTCAAGCGCAATATTCCTTATGCATCATTGATTCAGGCGTTCCAATCCTTGATTCAGCAATTACTTACCGAAAGTGAAGCCCAAATCCAAGTTTGGAAAGAGAAACTTCTAACTGCATTGGGAGAGAATGGGCAAGTCATTATCGATGTGATTCCCGAAGTCGAACTAATTATTGGAAGTGTGCCACCCGTAACACAACTGGGTGCGGCTGAATCTCAAAATCGTTTCAATCGCGTTTTTGGGCAATTCATTGGCGTATTCACGACCCAAGATCATCCTCTGGTTGTTTTCTTGGATGATTTGCAGTGGGCAGATTCGGCATCGCTGAACTTAATTGAGCTATTGATGACAGATAGCGAGCGCAAATATTTATTGTTAGTCGGTGCGTATCGGGATAACGAAGTATCGCCCACCCATCCGCTTATGATGAGTTTGGAGAAGATTCAATCTTCTGGTGCGGTGGTAGATAACATTGTCTTGTCACCATTGCAATTAACGGATGTGGAAACGTTAATTAGCGATACGTTGAATGACACAGAAGCCAGCAAGCCACTAGCAGAATTACTGTTCCACAAAACTGGAGGAAACCCTTTTTTCTTAACGCAACTGCTGAAAACTCTACATCAAGAAGACTTGTTAACGTATGAGTTCCATTCAGGAGTATGGCAGTGGAATATCCAACATATTCAAGCAATCGGTCTTACTGATCTGAATGTGGTTGAACTGACGGCGAGAAATATTCGTAAACTGTCTCTAGAAACGCAAGAAGTACTCAAACTGGCTGCTTGTATTGGCAACACGTTCAATCTGGATGTATTAGCGATCGTTAACGAAGCATCTTCTTTAACAACTGCGGCGCAATTGTGGTCAGCCCTGCAAGCTGGGTTAATTTTGCCGTTAAATCAGGATTACAAGATTCCCTTAGCGTTTAGCCAGGAGGAATCGGGCGGAATTAATTTAACAGATGTCAAGGTTGATTACAAATTTTTACATGACCGAGTGCAGCAAGCAGCGTATTCTTTGATTCCCGATGAGCAGAAGAAAGCAACGCATCTAAAAATTGGTCAATTACTGCTGCTAAATACTACATCAGAAGAACGCAAAGAAAATATATTTGCTTTAGTTAATCAACTCAATTATGGTGCTGATTTACTGATATTTGAAACAGAAAAATATGAATTTGCTGAACTCAATCTGATCGCAGGTCAAAGAGCAAAAGCAGCTACAGCACATGATTCTGCCATCAAATATTTGCAAGTCGGTTTAGGATTGTTAGCAGAAGATAGCTGGCAGAGTCAGTATGAGCTAACATTAGCACTGCATGAGGAAGCAGCAGAAGCAGCTTTTTTAAGCGGTGATTTTAAGGGAATGCAGAGATGGGTTGACGTAGTGCAACAACAAGCCCAAACCCTACTCGACAAAATTAAGGTCTATGAAGTCCAGATTCAAGCTTATGTGTTGCAGAACAAACTAATAGAAGCAGTTAATACGGGGCTACAAACTTTAAAGCTGTTGGGGGTAGAGTTTCCCGAACAAGTGAATGTCTCAGATATTGAGCAG
Organism: Nostoc sp.; assembly: GCF_035638895.1. Lineage (GTDB taxonomy): Bacteria > Cyanobacteriota > Cyanobacteriia > Cyanobacteriales > Nostocaceae > Nostoc. The sequence goes on from NZ_DASQZC010000048.1 coordinate 3,042, forward strand.
GGATTGCAGGAAACTGCGGCAATTTTGACTGGCTTGCAAATTGAAGATTTAGTTGATCTGCCTCAAATGAGCGATCGCTATAAATTAGCAGCCATGAGACTTTTATCAAGCATCTTTGCGGCTGCATACATTGCTGCTCCACAACTGGTACCCTTGACGGTGTGCAAACAAGTAAATTTATCTGTCCAATATGGTAATGCTTCGGTGTCTCCGTTTGCTTATGCAAATTATGGTCTTCTCCTTTGCGGAGTTGTGGGAGATATTGATTCGGGTTATCAGTTTGGTCAATTGGCTTTA
>NZ_DASQZC010000049.1:0-3926 GCF_035638895.1 Nostoc sp.
TGTAGCGAACTGCAAACATAAACGCTTCAAACCGCAAACAAGGCAATTTTGAAACCACATTAACTGCAAATAAAGGGGGTCTCAAAACCACAATAATTGCAAATGAAACTGCAAACATAATTTTCAAACTGCAAACAAGGGTTTTCAAACCACATTAACTGCAAATAAGCCGTAATCCTTGCTGTAACTGGCTTAGGGGATTTACTGCCTCAATTGTGTCCAAATTAAACGAACTTTTATACTGGACATATATGTACGGTTTTCGTGGTTTAATTTGAACTAATACCGTTCGATTAAATATCAAAAGCTGTTTAAACCGACAGTCAAGGTAGCTATGAGCATTTATGCTTATTTGAGAGTCTCCAGCGATCGTCAAGACCTACACAACCAACGACATGGCATTTTGGAGTATGCCAACACCCATGCTTTGAGTCCCATCCAGTTTATAGAGGACACGGTTTCTGGACGGGAGAAATGGTTAGAGCGAGGTGTAGGACAACTACTCAATCAAACAGCACAAGCATCCGATGTAGTCATTTTTTCAGAAGTTAGTCGCATGGCACGCTCCACCCTACAAGTATTAGAAATGCTAGAGTGCTGCGTGCGCCGAGGAATTAACGTCCATATCGCCAAGCAAGGTATGGTGCTAGATGATTCAATGCAAAGCCGAATCACAGCAACAGTTTTGGGCTTGGCAGCAGAAATTGAGCGGGAATTGATTGTACTGAGAACAACCGAAGCATTAGCCAAACGCAAAGCTGAAGGAAAAACGTTAGGGCGACCCAAAGGACGACAATCTGCACATTTGAAACTGGACACAAGGGAAGCAGAAATTCGCAGTTATTTAGCCAAAGGAATCAGTAAACGCTCAATTGCCAAACTGGTCGATTGTTCACCTTCCACACTCTACGATTGGTTGTCACGCAAACATCTTCACCCACGCCACAATACATTGGTGGAGAAATCATAGGATGCCTAAGAAACAAATACCAATTGATACAATCGTAGACCTACGTCGCCGCTTAGAGCAGCTACCACCGCGCAGTCCATCTCGTCGGGTATTAGTCCAAGAAATAGCTCAACTGTATGGCATTTCCGAAGATACTGTGTATCGAACACTACGAGAAGGAAATGTTGTTCGCCCAGTGCGGCGCGTTGATTGTGATGTCCCGCGTGTGATTCCGAAAGCCGGACTAGAGCGATACTGCGAAATCATTGCTGCCATTAAAATACGTACATCTAACCGCAAAGGTCGCCATTTATCTACCGTACAAGCAATTCGCTTATTGGAAGAAGATGGCATCAACACACCAGATGGTCATGTCACCGTTCCAGTAGGTTTGCTCAAACCAACCACCGTTAATCGTTATCTCAACAAATGGGGTTACGACCGCGATACCCTGCTGCGACAACCACCTGCTGTTCGCTTCCAGGCAGAATATAGCAATCAATGTTGGCATTTTGACCTCAGTCCATCAGACCTCAAGCACGTTAAAGCACCAGCATTTCTAGAACCAGGACGGGGGCATCCTTTGTTAATGCTTTATAGTGTCGTCGATGACCGTAGTGGTGCTGCATACCAAGAATACCACAGTGTTTACGGTGAGGATGTAGAAGCAGCACTGCGGTTTATGTTTGCTGCCATGTCACCCAAAAAAGAGACAGACTTTCCCTTTCAAGGCATTCCCCAAATGCTGTATATGGACAATGGCCCCATTGCTAAGAGCTTGGTGTTTCAAAAAGTTATGGGTTATTTGGGGATTGAAGTACGTACCCATTTACCGAATGGCTTGGATGGGCGACGGGTGACGGCTCGTTCTAAGGGGAAGGTAGAACGACCGTTTCGCACTGTTAAAGAAATGCACGAAACTCTCTACCATCTGCATGAACCGGAGACCGAAGCTGAGGCAAACGCTTGGTTGATGAAGTTTTTGCTCCATTACAATAGCCGACCCCATCGCAGCGAACCCCATTCTCGGATGGAAGATTGGGTGAGCAATTTACCTGAGTTAGGCATCCGTCAAATGTGTAATTGGGAACGTTTTTGTACATTTGCACGCTCCCCAGAACGCCGCAAAGTAGGCATCGATGCTCGCGTTACGGTTGAGGGGGTGGCTTATGAGGTGGAGCCAGATTTGGCTGGAGAAACTGTAGTTCTGTGGTGGGGCTTGTTCGATAACGAACTGTACGTAGAACATGGTGAACGTCGCTATGGGCCGTTTCTGCCAGTGGATGGCCCAATCCCGCTACATCGCTACCGTAGTTTCAAGAAAACACGAACGCAGAAACGGGCTGACCGAATTGAATCTTTGGCTAAACAGTTGTCTTTACCGAACTCTGTGATTGGTAAAGGCAACCCGCCTGATTTCGGGAGTAGTACAACTCTATTGAAGGTGCAGCCTTTTGTAGACCCTAACCCATTTCAAGAACTGACATTCAGCACGGTGATTGCAGCCAAATTAGCGATCGCCGATTATTTGGCACGTCCATTAGCCAAACTTACCCCTGAACAGATGGCTTATATTAATGCGGTGCTGGTGTCTAATCTCAATAAGCAGGAGGTAATGAAACAAATTCGAGATTTCTTCCACCCCTTATCAAATACGAGCCATGTTGAGTGATGTCATGACTTATTTTGGTCTCAAACGTACCTTAGATCATGTGGGCTATTTTGAGACCCAAGAGCAGACAAATCTATTCAAAGAACTTAAACCACAAATTAGGCAAGGTGGTTTGATTGCGATAACAGGTGTTGTTGGTTGTGGTAAAACAACGACTTTACAACGACTGCAATTGGAATTGTCCTCCGAAAAAGACATAATTATTTCTCGTTGCCTTGCAATTGACAAAGATAAGGTCAATGTCGGGGTTTTGATGAGTGCTTTGTTTTTGGATTTAAGCACAGAAAAGGATGCTAAACCACCGAATCACCCAGAACTTAGAGAACGAAAATTGTTAGCTTTAATTCAAAAATGCCGTAAGCCTGTAGTGCTTTTTGTGGATGAAGCTCATGACATTCATCCCAGTACGTTAGTCAAGATTAAGTGTTTAATCGAATTGGTACGTCAAAATAGTTGCACTTTATCTGTAGTGCTGCTGGGACATCCCAAGTTGAAAAACGATCTGCGCCGACCATCTTTGGAAGAGATTGGTGCTAGAACCAATATTTTTAGTTTAGAAGGTATTAGAGGACATCAGGTTGAGTATATAAAATGGCTGTTGAGCGAGTGTATTCACGATGATTATCTGCCTGAAGATTTGATTACCAATGAAGCAATTGCATTTTTAGCAGAACGATTGACTACTCCATTGCAAATCGAACATTATTTGCAGAGGGCTTTTGAAGACGCTTATCAAGCAGCAACTAAACCTGTCACCCGTGATATGGCTGAAGCTGTCTTGAACGTAGGACTTAACGATTTAGAACCCCGCTTAATACGGCATGGTTACAATTCTAAAGTGCTAGCTGAGTTATTAAATATACGTGTAAGTGAGGTCAATTCTTTTTTACACGCTCAGTTGCCTCCTGGTCGAACCCAAGATTTGAGAGACCAGATGTTAAAAATTGGAATTCCCTTGTATGCGTCAGAGGGAAATTAAATTAATCCGAGAAATACTTCATACAGAATTTTTCGGTTTCATTTGTGTTCAGTTTATATCTAAATAAATAAACATATATGTTCGGTGTAAAAGTTCGTTTAATTTGGACACAATTGAGGCAATAAATCCCCTAAGCCAGTTACAGCAAGGATTACGGCTTATTTGCAGTTAATGTGGTTTGAAAACCCTTGTTTGCAGTTTGAAAATTATGTTTGCAGTTTCATTTGCAATTATTGTGGTTTTGAGACCCCCTTTATTTGCAATTAATGTGGTTTCAAAATCGCCTTGTTTGCAGTTTTATCGCTGGATGTTTGCAGTTCGCTACA
>NZ_DASQZC010000050.1:0-4852 GCF_035638895.1 Nostoc sp.
GTCGCTCGTAATTGCAGACTTCCATTCGATTCTCTAATTGTTACTTTAGCCTTTGCAGACTTTAAACGCAGATTAACTTTCTCTAATTCCAGTAGTACTTTTGCTCTCATCGTGCGCTCTTTGTTGCTGTGATTGCAGAGATGAACATAAACACCGGGCGGTGTTGCATATTTGCGGAATGATTTTGCTGGTTTTGTGGGATGGGCATCTTGCCCGTCCCTTCTATTTCCAGGCGGATAAGATGCCCACCATACAAGAATCATCACTTGATTTAGCAACGCCCTGGCTTAGGACAACATTTAGATGATGCGTGAGTCCTAAACCTGATTATGCATCGCTGTGTTTTTAGCCTATATTTAGCCTAAAAATAAATGTGTTATCAGCGAACAATGCTTATTGCTGACACTGTTTACTGCAAACATTAAACAGTTGAAAAGAATTAAACCATAAAAAGGATTACTCCGGCCCTTATCACGGTTATGACGGCTTCGCCATCTTCGCTCGTGATATGGACTTGGCACTCAACAGCCCAACCTGGGCATTAATTGGCGCTCCTTGGAATGAAAAAGCTCAGGCTAAGAAGGCTGAAGCTAAGGCTAAGGCTGCCGTTTAGGGAAATGGGAGAGTGAGATAAGTAAGGATAACCTGGGGCTAAAACCCCAGGGGGGAGTTGGGAATACAAAATTCAAAATTGAAAGATTAAAAATTTATTTTGATTTTTGCATTTTGAATTTTGAATCATATTCCTACTCCCTACTCTCCACTCCCACCTCAATTACTAAAGAATTCAGTAACCTTGGAGATCCAGAAATGCCTCAGAATCCAGAAAAAATTCAAGATCACGTCGAGTTATTCCACCAACCAGAGTACAAACAGCTATTTGAAAACAAAAAGCAGTTTGAAAACGGTCACGAAGCCGAAGAAGTAACACGAGTTGCAGAGTGGACAAAGAGTTGGGATTATCGTGAAAAGAACTTCGCTCGTGAAGCTTTAACCGTTAACCCTGCTAAAGGTTGTCAACCACTAGGAGCAATTTTTGCTGCTGTTGGTTTTGAAGGTACTCTACCTTTTGTTCAAGGTTCTCAAGGTTGCGTTGCTTACTTCCGCACGCACTTAACCCGTCACTACAAAGAGCCATTCTCTGGTGTATCTTCTTCAATGACTGAAGATGCAGCCGTGTTTGGTGGTCTGCAAAACATGATTGACGGCTTGGCGAACTCTTACCAACTCTACAAGCCTAAGATGATCGCTGTCTGCACCACATGTATGGCAGAAGTAATTGGTGATGACTTACAGTCTTTCATCAACAACGCTAAGGAAGCTGGTTCAGTTCCTCAAGATTTCCCAGTTCCCTACGCTCACACTCCTAGCTTTGTCGGTTCCCACATCACTGGTTACGACAACATGATGAAGGGAATTCTTTCTAACTTGACCGCAGGTCATAAGAAAGAAACCAGCAATGGTAAAATCAACTTCATCCCAGGTTTTGATACATACGTAGGCAACAACCGCGAAATCAAGCGGATTGCTTCCCTGTTCGGTTTTGACTACACAATTCTAGCCGACAACAGCGACTACCTCGATTCACCCAACACAGGTGAGTTCGATATGTACCCAGGTGGAACAAAGCTAGAAGATGCAGAAGATTCAATCAATGCGAAAGCTACGATCGCTCTGCAAGCACACTCTACTCTCAAAACCCGCGAGTACATCGAAAAAGAATGGAAGCAACCAACTTCAGTTTCCCGTCCTTGGGGCATTAAGGGTACTGATGAGTTCTTGATGAAACTCAGCGAATTGAGTGGTATCCCCATTCCCGAACAATTGGAAATCGAACGCGGTCAGGCAGTTGATGCCATGACTGACTCCCACTCATGGCTTCACGGCAAGCGCTTCGCTATCTACGGCGAACCAGATTTAGTATACTGCGTAGTTGGCTTTATGCTAGAAATGGGTGCTGAACCTGTGCATATCTTGGTTCACAACAGCAACGAAGTATTTGAAGCAGAAATGAAAGAACTGCTTGCTTCTAGCCCCTTTGGTCAACATGCAACTGTTTGGCCTGGTAAAGACCTGTGGCACATGCGTTCTTTGATGTTCACCGAACCCGTAGACTTGCTCATCGGTAACAGCTACGGTAAGTACCTGTGGCGCGACACCAAGACTCCCTTAGTGAGAATTGGCTATCCTATCATAGATCGTCACCACTTACACCGCTACACCACCATCGGTTATCAAGGTATAATCAACCTCCTTAACTGGGTTGTAAATACCCTGTTTGAAGAAATCGATCGCAACACCAACATTCCTTCTAAGACAGATATTTCCTACGACTTGATTCGTTAGAAATTGCGTAGAAACACAACGTGTTAATTAAGGGGAGAAAATAATTACGAATTACGAATTACGAATTACGAATTATTTTCCCCCTTTTTCTTGATAGCATTTACCCAAGGAATTTATCAATGGAAACCATCAATCACACTCACGAACATACTCACACTCATCCTCATCCTAATTACCATCCACCTAATCAGAAAAAGCCAGGGTGGTTCCACAATCTTCTGAATCCGTTGCGTGCTGTAGTGGATGGAATTCAGGTTAAAAATAATCGCATCGCTCATCTAATTTGCCAAACAATTCCTTGTTGTTGTCCCTTTGAGCGACAAATTAAATTATTTGGGAAGTCTATTGATATCCCACCATTATGTAAACTCAATCCTTTATATGACGAATTTGTAGGATTGCGTTTCCGCGCTCTATCTTACCTTGCTGATGTATGTGGAGAGGATGTCACAAGATACATTTGTTAGTCATTAGTCATTAGTCATTGGTCATTGGTCATTAGTCATTAGTTATTAGTTATCCAAATGACAAATGACAAAGGACAATTAACAATTCAGTACGAGAAGAGAGATGAAAAGCACCCAAGGCAAAATCAACGAGCTGCTGACTGAGACAGGATGCGAACATAATCAGCACAAACAATCCGAAAAGAAAAACAAGTCTTGCGCCCAACAGGCACAACCTGGCGCGGCTCAAGGGGGCTGCGCCTTTGATGGTGCAATGATTTCTTTAGTGCCGATCGCAGATGCTGCTCATTTAGTCCACGGGCCGATCGCCTGTGCTGGTAATTCCTGGGGCAGTCGTGGTAGTCTGTCGTCTGGCCCTCAACTCTACAAAATGGGCTTTACGACTGACTTGGGTGAAAATGATGTCATCTTTGGTGGCGAAAAGAAGCTCTACAAAGCGATTCTAGAACTCAAAGAGCGCTACCAACCAGCAGCAGTATTCGTTTACGCTACTTGCGTTACAGCCCTAATTGGCGATGATTTTGATGCTGTCTGCAAAGCGGCGGCTGAGAAAATTGGTATTCCTGTTGTTCCCGTCATTGCCCCAGGATTCATTGGCAGTAAAAATCTGGGCAACCGTTTTGGTGGTGAAGCTTTATTAGAATATGTTGTCGGAACAGCAGAACCGGAACATACAACGCCCTATGATATTAACTTAATCGGTGAATACAACATCGCCGGTGAAATGTGGGGAGTAACACCACTGTTAGAAAAGTTAGGCATCCGTATTTTATCCAAAATTACGGGCGATGCTCGCTACAATGAAATTCGCTATGCCCACCGCGCCAAGCTCAACGTCATGATCTGCTCACGAGCGCTGCTCAACATGGCGAGAAAGATGGAGGAGCGTTACAACATCCCCTACATTGAAGAGTCTTTCTACGGCATCGATGATATGAATCGCTGTCTGCGAAATATCGCCGCTAAATTAGGCGACGCTGATTTACAAGAGCGGACAGAAAAGCTAATTGCAGAAGAAACGGCTGCTTTAGATTTGGCACTGGCTCCTTATCGCGCTCGACTCAAAGGTAAGCGGGTTGTTTTATATACTGGTGGTGTCAAGAGTTGGTCGATTATTTCGGCTGCTAGAGACTTAGGCATTGAAGTTGTTGCTACCAGTACTCGAAAAAGTACTGAGGAAGATAAAGCCAAAATCAAGAAGTTGCTCAACAACGATGGCATCATGCTGGAGAAGGGCAACGCTCAGGAATTGCTACAAGTGGTTAAAGACACTCGCGCAGATATGCTGATTGCTGGTGGACGTAACCAATACACAGCTTTGAAAGCTCGAATTCCTTTCCTTGATATCAACCAAGAACGCCACCATCCTTATGCAGGTTATGTGGGAATGATTGAGATGGCGCGGGAATTGTACGAAGCTTTGTATAGCCCGATTTGGGAACAAATACGCAAACCCGCTCCTTGGGAAGAAGAGGAGGAAGTTTAATGGCGATCGTTACCGCTTCTAACAAAGCACTGACAGTTAATCCCCTCAAGCAAAGTCAAGCTTTGGGCGCAACCTTAGCCTTTTTGGGATTGAAAGGGACAATGCCCTTATTCCACGGTTCTCAAGGTTGTACTGCTTTCGCCAAAGTTGTCCTAGTGCGGCATTTCCGGGAAGCGATTCCCCTAGCTACGACAGCGATGACGGAAGTCACTACTATCTTGGGTGGCGAAGAGAATGTAGAGCAAGCAATTCTGACTCTGGTGGAAAAGGCTAACCCAGAAATTATTGGTTTATGTAGTACTGGGTTAACGGAAACTAGAGGAGATGACATTGAAGGTTTTCTGAAGGAAATCCGCGATCGCCATCCCGAATTGAATGATTTAGCGATCGTTTTTGCACCTACCCCAGATTTTAAAGGTGCGTTGCAAGATGGCTTTGCTGTTGCTGTCGAAAGCATAGTTAAGGAAATTCCTCGCGCAGGTGGACTCAGAACTGAACAAGTCACAGTTTTGGCGGGTTCTGCTTTCACACCTGGGGATGTACAGGAAATCAA
>NZ_DASQZC010000051.1:0-5935 GCF_035638895.1 Nostoc sp.
CTGGTTTAGAAAAAATAATGTGCTGAAGCATCCCAATGCTGAGAACTGTTTTCAACCAAGGGCAGGGATCACACGATTTGCTTCTATTGATGAAGGAGATGATTCTAAAAAGTCTTTCAAGCGTCTGCATAGATGGCGTTATTCTCCGACAGCTTGCTATGGAAATAATGAAGTACATTTGCATCCCTATAAAATCCGGCGAATATCTGTGGCGGAAGCTTTAGCCATACAATCTTTGCCTGCAAATTTCGTACTTCCAGAAAATATGTCACTTACGAATATGTTTAAAAGTATTGGTAATGGCGTACCATATTTGGCATCGAAAGCGTTAGCTAAAAGTATTTTTGACTTCTTAGGAACTGGTGTGAAAAATGCTGTTGATATTTCTAAGCTTACTCCTGTCTAATGTCAACTTAAACACTTACAATAATTCCGGGATATCTACAAAGGCGACATCCAAGACAAGTCAGCCGCTTCTTTTCAGAATAAACTTGTAATAGATATGGTTTAATATATATATAAGAAATGTTTTAATTTTTTATAAAGTTTAATAATCAATTACTGGCAGAAGACACGATGGCAGCAGACTATCCAAACATTGATATTGCGCCATTTATCGATCACTCCCTCTTAACGCCAACTGCTACTCCAGAGCAGGTTGAGCAGTGGTGTGAAGAAGCATACAGATTCAATTTTGCGGCGGTTTGCTTGTACCCGGCCTATGTCAAACAAGCAGTCGAACTGCTGCACGGCAAGAACCCGAAAGTCTGTACGGTAATTGGCTTTCCTTCTGGTGCGACGACTTCAGCAGTGAAACTGTATGAGGCTCAAGAAGCGGCGGATAATGGGGCCACTGAGTTGGATGTAGTAATGAACTTGGGCTGGTTAAAAGCTGGCAAAACTGAAGAAGTCCACCGGGAGATTGCCGAAATTTGTGAAGAGACTGGGCAAACAGTCAAGGTAATTTTGGAAATCAACCTGTTGACAGATGCGGAGAAAAAAATAGCTGCTGAAATCTCTATGGAGGCAGGAGCGACATTCTTAAAAACCAGTACAGGCTGGAATGGTGGTGCCACAGTCGCAGATGTACGACTTTTAAAGGAACTTGCAAAAGACAGAGTGGGAATTAAAGCTTCAGGTGGTATCCATACCATCAATCAAGCTCTAGACTTAATCGTAGCGGGTGCTACTAGATTAGGCACATCTCGCGGTATGGATTTGCTCCGCCAGCGCGATAACCTGGGAAAGGGTGAATAGTCATTTGTCTTTTGTCCTTTGTCATTTGTCATTTGTCCGAAGCTAATGACCCTTGACCAATGACTAATGACTAATAACTACTAATGACTAGTGACTAATGACTAATGAGTAGAACCTACAAAGCAACGGGAATTAATCTTAAAACCCAAGTGCTGGGAGAATCGGATAAAATAGTGACGATTTTGACACCAGAATTCGGCCTGATTCGAGCAGTGGCTCCAGGGGCACGTAAGCACAACTCCAGCCTGGGCGGCAGGAGTGGTATGTTTGTTGTGAATGAACTATTGATTGCGAAAGGGCGATCGCTTGATAAAATTACTCAAGCACAGACGTTAAAAACTTATCCTGGTTTAGCTAAAGATTTAGGAAAATTAGCTGCCAGTCAGTATTTAGCAGAAATAGTCTTGTGTCAAGCTTTGAGCGAACAACCCCAAGAAGAACTTTATGAGTTGTTCAATGAACATCTCCATCGGTTGGAGGCGTTATCTAGTGCAAATCCATCTGGGGTTTTGGCTCATCTGGCTCATGGGGTGTTTCACCTTTTAGCGTTAGCAGGAATAACGCCACAAGTGCAAGTCTGCTGCCTATCTGGACACCTCCTCAAGCCAAACTTTACAGACCCAAACTGGCAGGTAGGATTTAGTATCGCTGCGGGTGGAACGGTTTCTTTAGAAGCTTGGGAACGTTTGCGAAGAGAGGGTGAAAGGGAGAGGGAGATACAAAGAAATTCATCTTTTTCTCCATCACCCAATCACCCCATTATCCCATTACCTCCAAAACCTGGCTCCCAAACAGTTGTTGTGCATCGGCAAGAAATACCTGTGATTTCTAGTCGTCCGGGTGCTATGGAACTGGCTTTGCTTCAACATCTGTCACAACCAGAGATAATGCAAATTGATGGTGCTAGAGATCATGACTGGTTATCTGTTGAACAGATTTTGCGCCAGTATGCTCAGTATCAATTAGGTCGCCCTATTCGCTCTGCTACCTTGATCGACTCTTATTTTGCTGCCAACCATGATGCAACCGTCTGATTTGGATAAAAAAATCCTGCCTTTGTCACCAAGCCTCGCTAAAAAACAGAATAGGGTATCAGATCCTACAGTAAGGAATCACTTGAGTCCTGTTTCAAAGTGTACACCTAGTCAAATAAATGGACAAGAAATGTCCCCAAAAGACGTTTCTAAAAACGATCAAGATTGCACAGATCAGATCCAAAAAACTGATATTGTAAGTCAATCAGATATACAATCTGAGGACAAATTAACCACTGCCCAAGAAAATAGCAACGGGCATTTGCCATTAGCTACTATCCCAGAAAAAGAACCACCAACATTAAATGGATCTGGTTCTGGTGGAGAAGCTGTTTCAGGAAATATCAAACAGCAGGGGTTTTTGCCTGTATTAAAAAACCCTAATTTCCTGGCTCTTTGGGGCGGTCAAGTTTTCTCCCAACTAGCAGATAAAGTTTATTTGGTGCTGATGATTGCTTTGATTAATACTCAGTTTCAGGGTAGTAATCAAAGTATTAGTGGTTGGGTATCAGCCTTGATGATGGCTTTTACAATTCCAGCCGTATTGTTTGGTTCCGTTGCTGGTGTGTTTGTTGATCGCTGGTCGAAAAAGGCTGTGCTGGTGGCAACGAATATATGGCGCGGCATCCTGGTTTTGTCAATTCCCTTTCTGATGTGGTTGACTCATGACTGGAAACCCATAGGAGTCTTGCCAGTTGGCTTTTTAATCATTCTGGGTGTGACTTTTTTAGTTTCTACGCTGACGCAGTTCTTTGCACCGGCAGAACAGGCGACAATTCCCTTAATAGTAGAAGAACAAGATTTACTCTCGGCAAATTCGCTTTATACGACAACGATGATGGCATCGGTGATTGTTGGGTTTGCTGTCGGGGAACCACTGTTAGCGATCGCCGATGGACTTTGGCTGCAAATTGGTGGTAGTGGTAGTTTGGGCAAAGAATTTTTAGTAGGTGGTAGTTATGCGATCGCGGGAATAATTTTGTTCCTCCTAGCAACTAAGGAAAAACACTACCACCCCGATACAGAATTCCCTCACGTATTTTCTGATTTGCGAGATGGTTTTGCCTACCTTAAAGCAAATCATCGTGTCCGCAATGCTTTGCTTCAGCTGATTATCTTGTTTTCTGTTTTTGCAGCATTAACTGTTCTAGCGGTTCGCATGGCGGAAATCATTCCCAACATGAAAGCCTCCCAGTTTGGCTTTTTGCTAGCAGCTGGTGGTGTTGGCATCGCTGCGGGAGCAACACTTCTAGGCCAATTTGGTCAACGCTTCTCCTATACCCAACTAAGTCTGTGTGGTTGTATGGGCATGGCAGCATCCCTGGTTGGTCTATCAATATTTACAACCCAACTGTGGCTAGTCCTGTTACTAGTGGCGCTATTAGGTATCTTTGGGGCACTAGTGGGTATTCCTATGCAAACTGCAATTCAAACAGAAACACCTCCAGAAATGCGTGGTAAAGTTTTTGGTTTGCAAAACAATGTAATTAATATTGCTCTCTCCTTACCTTTGGCATTAGCAGGTGTGGCAGAAACCTTTGTAGGATTACAGGCAGTTTTTTTGGGATTAGCTGCGATCGTCTTTTCAGGAGGTATCTTAACCTGGTATAACTCAGACAAGTAGTTATCAGCTAACAGGAGCTATTATTAATTACTTAAAAGTAATTAATATTTACTTAAAAATTTTCTGTTCATGGTAAACTATGGTCAGTGAAAATTTATCACATACTTGCGGCATATCAATCTGACATTAGTCAAAATAAGTTGTTTAAATATCATAAATTAACAACTTATAAGTAAAATAAATAAAGCCATAAATCCATTGGTTTAATCAGCTTAAAATAGGCTTTTTAAACTACATTATGTTGGAAATCTGTAATAAGTAAAAAAACCAGCAAGTATAGCTAGATAAAATAAAAATCACCAAGGACACACAAGTAATAGCTCAAACCCGCTTTTCTTACAGTTAAATAAAGAATGCGTATAGCCTGGATTGGAAAAAAATCACCCTTTTGCGGCAATGTCACCTACAGTCGAGAAATTACAAATGCCTTGCTAGATAGGGGACATCAAGTTAGCTTTCTTCACTTCGCCCAGGAAGAGTCTGAACCTGATAATTGGCCAAATCTTCGAGAGGTTTCCCTCCCTTTTATTTACAAGTCCCAGGTTTATACAATTCCCACTTTTAAAGCGACCAAACTTTTAACAGAGTCGCTGCGGGAAATCAAGCCAGATGTAGTCCATGCTTCCTTGACGCTATCTCCTCTAGACTTTTTTCTACCGGAAATATGTGAGGAACTGAGGTTGCCTCTAATTGCCACTTTTCACACGCCGTTTGCTGGAAAGGGGGCAAAGCTGGTATCGGGAACACAACTTTTGGCTTATCAGCTCTACGCACCTTTTTTAGTTAACTACGATCGCGTAATTGTATTTTCCCAAATTCAGCGAGAATTATTAGCAGGGATGGGTGTGAGGGAAGAGAATATTGCTGTAATTCCCAACGGTGTTGATACTGCCAAGTATTCTCCAGGATTTTCTCAAGTCAAAACAGAATTTAAAGCCGAACGTTTGTTTGTCTATCAGGGTCGCATAGCACCAGAGAAAAATGTTGAAGCCCTCCTCCGGGCTTGGAAGCAGTCGGCAATGGGGCCAGGTACTAAGTTGCTAATTGTTGGCGATGGGCCTTTAAAGCCTTCTTTAGAGCAGTTTTATGGTTCAGAATACGGAATTATCTGGTTGGGATTTATCGCTGATGAAGACCGACGGATCGAAATTTTGCGGGGCGCAGATGTATTTATTTTGCCTTCATTGGTAGAGGGTTTGTCCCTATCTCTGTTAGAAGGAATGTCATGTGGGTTGGCTTGTTTAGCAACAGACGTGGGTGCAGATGGAGAAGTATTGGAAAAGGGCGCAGGTATAGTTATTAATACTAAAACAGTGCGATCGCAATTAAGAACCCTCTTGCCAGTATTGCAAGACCATCCAGAGTTAACAACCTTACTGGGGCAAAAAGCTAGAGTGCGTGTATTAGACCGCTATACCCTTAGTAAAAATATTACTCTACTGGAAGAACTTTATAAAGAAGTTTTAGCACAACGACCTGTACCGCTAAGTCGCAGAGCGTAGGGAACCCCAGTTGTTACAATGGATAGTGCAGCGTTAACGAGTCAGAGCTACGCACAGTCGCTAACGCTTCTCTATAAATTAAAGCTACAAAATCAAAAAATGACTGCAATCATCGACATAAAAACATTATATGAATCCAATTACCTGCAATGGTTAGAGGAGACTATTAAATGTCTCAAAAATCGGCAATTAGCAGACGTTGACTATGAAAACTTAATAGAAGAATTGGAAGATTTGGCTAAAAATGAAAAAAGGCGAGTAAGAAGTTTATTGGAACAGATTATTAGACATTTATTACTTTATCAATATTGTGATTTAGAGAAGCCAAGAAATCCTAATCATTGGGCTGCGGAAATTATTAGTTTTCGGAACCAAATAAATGAAGATTTAAGTGCCAATTTACGCAATTATTTAGAGGTAAATTTCAGCATAATTTATAGCAATGCCTTAGATTATGTTAAAGCTAAAACAAAGCTAACTAATTTACCTGAATTATCTCCTTATACTTTAGAGCAAAC
>NZ_DASQZC010000052.1:0-3248 GCF_035638895.1 Nostoc sp.
AATTGATGCTTGGATTGGCTTACAAGCTGTGGATGAATCCTTGCAAGAAATCAGCGACAAGCTTTTGAAGCAAGATTTGCAAAACTGTTCCCACGGTCATGGTCATCATCATGAACATGGTCATGAACACCAAAAGCAAGGCAACTGTAAACATTAGTACAGGATATAGCGGTTCTCTGTTGAGTAGGTATTAAACCCCACCCCCAACCCCCTCCCCGCTTGCGAGGAGGGGGCTAAAATGCGACGATGCTCTCAAGCATCAACATATAATTTTGGAGTGATGTTTGTAACATCTCGTGAAAATATGCTGAGTTTTGTCACAAATGTTACAACGCTAAACTTGCATGGGCATATTAAGAATGCTTATATTGCAAGAGAAAACAATGACAGCTACTTTATCTGGTTATCAACTCCTCGAAACTCTTCACTCTGGTAGTAAAACGGTCATTTATCGTGGACGGCGAGAAACCGATAACGTCCCTGTCATTGTCAAAACTCTCCTGTGCGAACATCCACTCTTAGAAGACATAGCTCGACTGCGCCACGAATATCAAATTATTGAGCCTCTGCAAATTCCTGGCATTGTTAAAGCCTATGAGTTAAAGAATTATCAGCATGGACTGGCTTTGGTTTTGGAAGACATTCCAGGTTGCTTGCTCCAAGAACTGATTGCAACTCAAACAACCACCTTGATTACTTTCCTCAAGGTGGGGATTAACCTAGCACAAATTTTAGGAGAACTGCACGCGCAACAGATTATTCATAAAGATATTAAGCCGCACAATATTTTAATTGACCCCGATTCTGGCGAAGCTAAACTGATTGACTTCAGTATCTCCTCGCGCCTTGATAAAGAAAATCCCACCTTGAGCAATCCTAATTTGCTCGAAGGTACGCTTGCGTATATGTCACCTGAGCAGACCGGCAGAATGAATCGAGCGGTTGACTATCGCACCGACTTTTATTCGCTGGGTGTCACTTTATATGAAATGCTGACGGGTGTTTTGCCCTTTCAAGCTGTTGACCCGATGGAGTTAATTCACTCTCACATTGCCAAAACACCAGCTGCACCTTGTAGCGAAACCGTGTGTCGCGTTCTGGAAGATGTACCAGAAGCGATCAGTGCAGTTATTTTTAAATTATTAGCGAAAACAGCAGAAGAACGGTATCAAAGCGCCTGGGGACTGAAAGCGGATTTAGAGGAATGTTTATTTCAACTTCAAACGACTGGAAAGATTGAAAACTTTGTACCGGGAAGACAGGATAAATCTGGGCATTTTTTGATTCCGCAAAAGCTATACGGACGCGAAGCAGAAGTAGCAACATTGATGGCTGCGTTTAAGCGTGTGGCAGATGGTAGTAGCGAACTCATGCTCGTCTCTGGTTATTCGGGGATTGGAAAAACGAGTGTCGTCAATGAAGTTCATAAACCGATTGTGGGAGCAAGGGGTTATTTCATTGCAGGCAAGTTTGACCAGTTCAAGCGCAATATTCCTTATGCATCGTTGATTCAAGCATTCCAATCCTTGATTGGGCAATTACTTACCGAAAGCGAAGCCCAAATCCAAGTGTGGAAAGAGAAACTCCTAACTGCATTGGGAGACAATGGGCAAGTCATTATCGATGTGATTCCCGAAGTCGAACTAATTATTGGAACTGTGCCACCTGTAACACAACTGGGTGCGGCTGAATCTCAAAACCGTTTCAATCGCGTTTTTGGGCAATTCATTGGCGTATTCACGACCCAAAAGCATCCCTTGGTTGTGTTTCTCGATGATTTGCAGTGGGCAGATTCGGCATCGCTGAACTTAATTGAACTATTGATGACAGATAGCGAGCGCAAATATTTATTATTACTCGGCGCATATCGGGATAACGAAGTGTCGCCCACCCATCCGCTTATGATGAGTTTGGAGAAGATTCAATCTTCTAGTGCGGTGGTAGATAACATCGTCTTGTCACCATTGCAGTTAACGGATGTGGAAACGTTAATTAGCGATACGTTGAATGACACAGAAGCCAGCAAGCCATTAGCAGAATTACTGTTCCACAAAACTGGAGGAAACCCTTTCTTTTTAACGCAACTGCTGAAAACTCTACATCAAGAAGACTTGTTAACGTATGAGTTCCATTCAGGAGTATGGCAGTGGAATATCCAACATATTCAAGCGATCGGTCTTACTGACCTGAATGTGGTGGAATTGACTGCGAGAAATATTCGTAAACTGTCTCTAGAGACGCAAGAAGTACTCAAACTGGCTGCTTGTATTGGCAACACGTTCAATCTGGATGTATTAGCGATCGTTAACGAAGCATCTTCTTTAACAACTGCGGCGCAATTGTGGTCAGCCCTGCAAGCTGGGTTAATTCTGCCATTAAATCAGGATTACAAAATTCCCTTAGCGTTTAGTCAGGAGGAGTCAGGGGGAATTGCTTTAACAGATGTCAAGGTTGACTATAAATTTTTACATGACCGAGTGCAGCAAGCAGCGTATTCTCTGATTCCCGATGAGCAGAAGAAAGCAACGCATCTGAAAATTGGTCAATTACTCCTGCTAAATACTACATCCGAAGAACGTAAAGAAAATATATTTGCTTTAGTTAATCAACTCAATTACGGCGCTGATTTACTAATATTTGAAACAGAAAAATATGAATTCGCTGAACTCAATCTGATCGCAGGTCAAAGAGCGAAAGCTGCTACAGCACATGATTCTGCCGTTAAATATTTGCAAGTCGGTTTAGGATTGTTAGCAGAAGATAGCTGGAAAAGCCAGTATGACCTAACATTAGCACTGCACTCAGAAGCAGCAGAGGCAGCTTTTTTAAGCGGTGATTTTAAGGAAATGCAGAGATGGGTTGAGGTAGTGCAACAACAAGCCCAAACCCTACTCGATAAAATTAAGGTCTATGAAGTCCAGATTCAAGCTTATGTGTTGCAGAACAAACTAATAGAAGCAGTTAATACGGGGCTACAAACTTTAAAGCTGTTGGGGGTGGAGTTTCCCGAACAAGCGAATCTCTCAGATATTGGGCAGGGATTGCAGGAAACTGCGGCAATTTTGACTGGCTTGCAAATTGAGGATTTAGTTGACCTGCCTCAAATGAGCGATCGCTATAAATTAGCAGCCATGAGACTTTTATCAAGCATCTTTGCGGCTGCATACATTGCTGCTCCACAACTGGTACCCTTAACGGTGTGCAAACAAGTAAATTTATCTGTCCAATATGGTAATGCTTCGGTGTCT
>NZ_DASQZC010000053.1:0-10280 GCF_035638895.1 Nostoc sp.
CATTGTTGAAAAATATAATTAACCGCCGCAAATAATTTATCTAAATCTTGAATTACATACAAATTTCTATTCCGAGTAAACACATCAGCAATCAGCTTTCCGAATTGCCATATTTTACCGTTAGAAACAATCCCAAAAATATCGCTGTTAAAATCATCATTAATTCGTTGCACTGCGATCATTTCAGCTAAACACTGACCCCATCCTTCTTCAAATTTGTCTTGTTTAGCTTCAACCGTCAAAAAATAAGGTTTATCAAAAACAATTGTACCCAAAGGATTTCGCTGTGTTACCGTATAATCTGGAACGCCTGATAAATCTTCGTCATAAGCTAATGTTTCATGACTCCAAAGTGTTAATTTACTTCGGTAATTTTTCCATACTTCTTTCAATACTGGATATATAAGATTTTCACAAATAGCATCTTCAGAATTATCAATAACTCCATCTGTAAATAGCAAATCTAATTCTTCTTTAAATGACTGTTTAACTGGAAAATCTGCTTCTAGCATAAAATTAGCCTGTACATATTTTATTTGAAATTTTTTAATTACTGCGCTAATACTTTTGTAATTACTAAATGCCATTTTAATTTACCTTTTATTAAAAATGTCATTACCTGACTAACTGCGCGGCAGAATTGAAAAATTGACGACACAACCCCTTGGTGACTAAAACTGTTGTCAACAAATTAGCGAAAGCAACCATAAATATAATTAAAATTTCGTAGGATACAGCATCCAGAGGTTTCACACCAGCTAATAGCTGTCCCGTGGTAATTCCTGGTATTGCCACCATACCAATGAGGAACATTTGATTGAGAGTCGGAATCAATCCGGCTCTGATGGCATCTTTGCGATACTGGCTAACTGCTTGCTGGGGCGTTGCACCTAAACTCAAATGGGTTTCGATTTCGAGATGGCTGGAATTAATGGTGCTGACAAGACGTTCGCCTGCGATCGCAGCTGCATTGGTAGCATTACCTAAGACTATCCCTGCTAGGGGAATTACATACTGTGGTTCGTACCATCTTTCTGGTTGAACGATCAAGAAGTTGGTGTAAAGCACTGTCAGGGCGGTACTAATTAAAATTGCACCCCACACCAAAGGCAATACATAAGGAATTTTTTGGCTGATCCGATTTCGTGCGACAATCGCCGTAATTGTCAGCATTATTGTTAATATCGCCAAAACTGCCCAAGCATTGTCCAAAGCCAAGATGAAATCTAAAATGTATCCCAATACAAGTAGTTGTAAGATGGTTCTCCCAGTAGCAAGGGCTAAATTTAACTCTAGTCCTAATTTCTCCCAAGCAGATAAACCAATGGCGATCGCCATCAATCCCACAGCAATAGCTAAATCCACGAAATCCAGCTTGATCAACTCCTGCATGGGTTCTCTATCTCCATCTCCTGGCATTTCCTTTTCAAAGCAGCCCACACACCTGGAACTTTGATCCGATGTGTTGGATCTTGGTTGATATATATTACCTTTATCAATTCAAAATTCAAAAATGGTACAACCTTAACATGGCAAACACCTAGTATGCCTACTATCTGTAAATTAAATGTGCGATAGTTTCTAGCGCCACAATTTAAGTAAAAACCCTAATAGATGCGTATCTTGGGCGATAGTCTTTTAGTAGCTCCTTTTTGATTAATAATTCAATTAGCAAAAATTGACTCTCGAAGTGCATCCTTTGTATCTCCCGATAAAATAACAACTCATGATCCAAAGTGTAAATCCTATCCCTGTTTTTGATATCAAGCAGCAATACACCACCATCGAAGCAGAAGTAAGTGCAGCCGTCTTAGAGGTTCTGGCTTCTGGTCGCTATATCGGTGGCCCCTTAGTCGAAGGCTTTGAGCAACAGTTTGCTGCTTATAATACTGTTAGTGAATGTGTGGCTTGTAATTCTGGTACTGATGCGCTCTACTTAGCGTTACGAGTGTTGGACATTGGTGCAGGCGATGAAGTTATAACAACGCCTTTCACCTTTATTGCTACATCTGAAGTAATTAGCGCCGTGGGTGCAAAGCCTGTTTTCGTTGATATTGACGCTACTACGTTTAATTTGGATGTGGAGCAAGTAGCGGCGGCGATTACACCCAAAACTAAAGCGATTATCCCGGTTCACCTATTTGGACAACCTGTGGATATGACATCATTGATGGCGATCGCTCAGTCTCACAATTTGTCAATAATTGAAGATTGCGCTCAGTCTACAGGGGCAAGGTGGGCTAATCAAAAAGTCGGAAGCATTGGACATATTGGTTGCTTTAGTTTCTACCCTACCAAAAATCTTGGTGGTTGCGGCGATGGCGGGGCAATAACGACTAATGACCCTGCGATCGCCATTAAACTGCGAATACTACGAGATCATGGCAGTAGAATTAGATATTTACATGAAGAAATCGGTGTAAATAGCCGCTTGGATGCTCTCCAAGCAGCTATTTTGCAGATTAAGCTACGTTATTTAGATATTTGGAACAATCGCCGACGAGATATCGCCAACTATTACTATCAGTTCCTTAGTCAAGTTCCAGGGATTGTCCCACCGCAAGAATTACCTGAGGGCATTGGGGTATGGAATCAATACACTATTCGCATATCAGGCGAAGGGCGAAATGGCTCTAGCGCCAAATATCGAGATTGGGTGCGTAGTCAATTGCAAGAACAAAGCGTGAGTTCAATGATTTATTACCCCCACCCTTTACATTTACAACCAGTTTATCAAAGCCTGGGCTATCAAATTGGGGACTTACCAATAGCAGAGCAAGCTTGCCATGAGGTTATATCCTTGCCTATGTACCCAGAACTGACACAACAACAGCAAGATCAGGTGATTTATGCGTTGAAGAATTGTTTCAGGTGAGGGGAGTAGGGAATAGGGAATAGGGAATTTTAATATTCACCACTCCCCACTCCCCACTCCCCATTAAAAACTAAGCGATCGCGCGGTTGCTAGCAGTCGCTAAGGCTTCTACTAAGCCACGCACAGCAGCAATCATTGCTATTTCGCTATTGAGTTGGTTGATGGCGGAACCAACACCAACACCAGCAGCACCAGCTGCGATCGCTAATGGTGCGGTAACGTTAGAAATGCCTGAAGCACACAATACTGGTACTGACACCACACGGGAAATCTCAAAAGCTGCTGCCAAGGTGGGAGCAGCTTTTTCAATTAATCCTAGAGTTCCAGGGTGAACTGGGTTACTGCTAGTACCGCCTTCGGTTTGGATAATATCTGCTCCAGCTTTCACGAGTTCTTCTGCTAACTGTACCTGTTGATCTAGTTCCAAAATGTGGGGAACGGTGACAGATAAAGTAATTTCCGGGAGGAGAGCGCGGGTTTGCTTAGTCAGTGCTAGAACTTCTGGAGCCTCAAAGCGGCGTCCTTGAGCATAGAAGGAATCGAAATTCCCGATTTCAATTAAATCAGCACCAGCTGCTACAGCTTGCACAAATTTTTCTGGTTCTACTGCTGACACACAAATTGGTAAATTTGTCAAACTTTTAGCTAGCTGTACCAAGGCTGGATCGGCAGCAATATCGACAAAAGTAGCGCCGCCCAATTCAGCAGCTTTAACAGTAGCAGCAACGCTAGCGGCGTCGAAGTTATTCAAGCCGCTAATCACTTTTAGGACGCGGCGGTTAGTAAATGCACGTTGGAGTGAAGAATGCATCGTCATAGTTTGGCTTTTGAAGCTACGAAAATTAGGTATATTCTACCGTTCCTCGGCTGATCCGAGACTAAATCGCTATCGTAGTTGCCAAATCTTGATAGTTTTATCCAGTATTTTAGTCAAACTCTGGAGGCCACAAATCTGCAATTGGTACTTCCCATCCTGGGAGCAGTTCGGGAACTGTTAAAATATCGCCATCACGAAGTATTATTGCTTCTTGTCCAAAGTTGTAGACTTCAACAATCCGCTCATCTGGATTGAGCAAAATTCCTACCTTAGTTCCCAAACTCAGAAATTCTTGAATCTTGGCTCTGAGATCCTCTAAATTATCACTAGGAGACTTCACCTCTACAGTCAAATCGGGAGCCAATTGAGCAAAAGACTTGGGACTGCGACGCAAGCGTTCAGCTAAAACAAATGAGGCATCTGGTGCGCGTAAATTTAAATTTGGCAATCTGAAACCAGCGCTAGAAGCTGCTGTTCGTCCCAGTTTGCGCGGTCTAACCCAGTTACGTAACTGGGCTACCATTTCAGCTGCGACCTCATCTGATTCATATCCTGATGGACTCATAACAATAATATTACCCTTGACTAGTTCCATGCGATAGTCGGGATGCTGTTGCTGCATTTGTTCCAAGTCTTCAAGCGTCAGGGACATAAAACCTCTCTAGGAGCGATCGCTTTATTTGCCTAGAATTACTATACCGTAATACTTATAGACCTCTCCAGGAGCGATCGCCCCATGAATTCCCCAGTCATCGCCAAACCTGTCACTCCAAAGACTTCTTATGTTTTGCTGTATAACGTCAGTTTGGAATGGATGAAGGTAAAATCTAATATCATTGCTTATTTTTCAAAACACTCCATTGCTGTTTGAACCTTCTCAACTTGCTTGGGTGCTTGCATTTCGTTAAAAAGTGCGATCGCTTGCATAAACTTTTCCCTACTATTCTCAATTTCACCAATTTGTTGATGAGTTAATGCCAATTGATAGTAAGCCTCTGCCAAATTAGATTTAGCGCCTATTCTATTCAAAATTTCTATCGCTTCTTTATGATGGAAAAGTGCCCTATTAAATTCTCGTTCTTCTCTATATAACCCAGCTAAACAAGTTATAGCTTTAGCCTTAAGCTGAGTAAAGTTGTTTTCTTCAGAAGAAGATATAGCTCTTTGGCATAAATCAAAAGATTTTTTAATATTACCTAAATTCTTGTAGGTTAAACATAGATTTATTAAACTATGCCCCATTCCCCATAAAGTCACTTTAGTTGATGAAGATATTGCAGAGAAGGCATCTTCAGCAATATAAAAAGCTTCCTCTCTAAAGTTAGAACATGATTTAACTAAAGCCAAGCAGCACTGAGCATAAGCCATATAATTGTCAAGATTGCTATCTTGTTCAGCTAAGTTACAAACCGATTTGAAACAATCTTCGGCTGCTTCCATTTCCAATAAATCAAGTTTGCAGAGTCCTGTATTGAACATCATAGATATTTTTATTAGCTTAATATCTAAAGTGTCTAATATCTCTTCTGATTTTTTATAGCAATCTATAGCTTCTCTAATACATCCAATAATTCGATATGTATAGCCTAGTATATTGTAAAGTTTAATCAGTCTTTCTTGCGATTTTACATCGTCTATTATTCGTTTAATGACAGAGAAGTTTTTCTGGAGCAGTCCCAATTGGTAAAACGAGCAACCCAAAGGCAAACCTATACTCCACTGTTTACCTCGCCCTTGTAAAATAACATCACCAGCTTGCTCAAAATCACTAATTTCTACATAGTGATAATAAGCTTCTAAAGCTGTTAATGCATCTGTGATATTTTTGATGGATGTAACTCGTTGCGTCCAACATTCTGCGGCTTTTCGGTTTACTAATTCCCATTCTTCACTGACTAACCTTAATCTACTAATCGCTTCGTACTGAATTACCGGATGCAGCCAATATTGTCCTTTTTTTGCTTCTATTAAAGACAAATCTTGCAGAGCTTTAATGACACCTCTACGTTTTTGCTCTGGTACATCCCAAAGCAAACATAAAACTCCCTCAATAGGTAAGGAAGGAATATCTTGATAACGATAGCATCCTAAACGACACAAGAGGCGATAGGCTTCTAAGTCATTTTTTTGGAGACGATTAAATTGACTAGCGACTAAATCTTTTAACTCTCTTTCCATTAATAAATCTGTACAGTTTTCCTGCCAATAGGCGTGGATGTCACCAGAAAAATCTGTCAATATTGCTCCTCGGAGAATTTGCATGGCTTTGGCGTTACCTCCATAAGCTCTGCACATTTCACTGAGAATTGTACAATCACAATTAATGTGACAACTGCTGAAAAACTCTCGCCATGCTTCATCATCTAAACCTTCGAGTGGATAGAGATGAACCTCTACACTAGACTCCCTCAAACGCTCACGACTTGTTACTAGAGTAACTGAATGCACATCTGAATCTGCTAATACTCTCAATAGCTCAACATAAGGGCGACGATATTCTAGGAACTTGCCATTTTGATCGAGAGCAGTTTCTAGATTATCGATAAATACCCCAATTTTAGATGTTTGTTCTCGAAGTTTGCGCCGTAGTCGTTCTAAGCTGATACCATAGTCTCCTCCTGGTTCTTCGTTAAAGTACCGCCGTAGCCATTCTTCAACCACACTCTCTACAGGAGTAAGGTTTTGGATTTCTGTAGCCATCCACAGTTCTAGGACAAAATTAAATTTTTGACTTTTAAAATATTTGCGTGCTAATCTAGTTTTGCCAACACCACCTTCACCCTGGATGAGGATAACTTTTTGTCCCCGACTGACTAAGGTGTGGAGTTCGGCTATTTGGCGATCGCGCCCCACGAAGTTAGAATCTAAATCTTGGGGTTTAGTGCCATTCCCTACTAGATTTGGCATATCGGGTATTTCTTGCGACTCTTGAGTTGTTCTAAACCTCTGAACCACTCCTTGGAAGGTTGATTTTGAGACTTTCTCTTCTAGCACTTTTGTTAGTAGATGCCAAAGTTCTGCACCAACTGCTTTTAAATGCGCTTCTGTATAACGAACACTGTTAGCAATATCTTGGTAAGTCCGCTTTTCGTCTTCCCACAAATGACCTAAGATAATTCTTTGAGTTTTATCTAAATGTTCTCCCGTCTTGAGAAAAACCAAGTTATCTACAAACTTTAAGGCTTCTTCTACACCCATTTGTTAACTTGATGTATCATTTTTAATTCATTATAACGATATTTTTACTACTTCTTCCTACTCACCATACTACAAAATACTTTTTCCTACTCAGTAGGGAACTTACTTTATCCGACTGCAAAGTATTTTGGACTGTATTACTCTTGTAAGTAATACAGGCTAAGTTAAGTTAAGCGCCAATAAGAGGTGGTTGAGGAAAGATTTAGATAGCGCTACTAGTGCAAGCTTAGTAAATCACACATATTACTTGTTACTGTCCGATATTAATGGCTCATGAAAGTGGTGTTTACTAAACAGGCAGTGGGTATTAACTAACTAGATTCTGTAGAGCATAATTACAACTCAGTATGTAAGCCATCACCCTACAGGAGGTTCAATGATGTTAGACAAAGATTGTCATCATGATTGCAATCAAAATCAGTGCCCCTTTGCCCAAGATACACGTAATCCTAATAGATATGTTTGTCTCAAATGTGGTGTAGAGCGAGAAATAAATAAGTATTCCTCTGGTTTCGGTTCGTTTTTACTGCTGTTGTTGGGCTTGTTTATTTCGTTCCAACTATTAGCTAATTATGAAAACCAAAACAATCCACAAAGGCAACAACAGTCTTTGAATAATTCACCTAAACAGGTCAATATCGACGTGTAAAACTAATCTTCAGGCTGGGCACGATTTCCCATAGCCTTCTTTTTTAAATGGCAAATGGGAAATCAAAAAGAATATTCACTGCTAAAAAATCAGCTACTTTCGTGAGTAAAATTATGGACTCAAATCAAGATACGCTGCTATTTCGCTTTGCTTCTAAATCCTTGAAATATTTTTTGATGGTGCTATTTGGTATTGCGATCGCCTATGTTCTATCCAGTGGTTTAGGTATCTTACAAATCATACCCATACTGCTGTACCTTTTACAACAGGTTTTGCTTCCACTAGGAATTATCCTGTTGTGTTTAATTACAACAGCAGTAATTATTGAATCCCTGCGTTAAGAATCGGGGGAGTGGGGAGTGAGGAGTTATGAATTACGGCAATTTTCTTTCTTTATAAATTACGGTTTAAGACAGAAAGTAGTGTACTACTCCAAACTCCTGTACAGACGCGATTATCGCGTCTCTCCTCTTCACTTTCCGTAGTAAACCCTGGTATTTTTGTATCCTAAATTTCGCAGATATTTATTCCATTCTCCAGCTTGGAATTGATCAGAGAAAGGCCCTATTGCTACGTGTGGCCCTCGTGGTTGCGTCCTTTCGAGGACTCCGCCAGCTCGTCCTAAATCTTGGCTAAATCGGGCTAGATTTTGTCTAATTTGTTCTGCGATCGCAGGTAACTGCTCTTGAGTGGTCGGAATCACGACATAATATCTAGAGGCAAGCTTTGGAGGATTTATATTATTGCGATCGCCTCCAAAGGTTCCATTGCCTACATCTATTTGCTGTCCGTTACCGAAGCTGATAATCCGGGCGTTATATATGCCTCGTGACTGTAACTCATTCACCCGTTGTTGGGCGTTAGATACTCTATTAAAAACGCCTGATTGAATTACATTCCGTCCTTGGTATTGGCGAATGTAAGCACTGGGTTCAATCTGACGGATTGCTTGTAGCGTCTGGAAATCATTACCATCTACGTAAACTAAGTAGCGCTCAAAGTTCTGGTTATATTGACTAGACTGTTCAGGTTGAGAGGGCTGATTTGGCGCAAACTGATTGTTTTGTAATGGTTGGGAGGGCTGAAAATCCTGCCCATACTGATTGTTTTGCAATGGTTGGGAGGGCTGAAAATCTTGCTCCAATTGATTGTACTGTAATGGTTCCGCCGGTTGTAACTGCGGTGATGGCTGTTGACCAAAAGGAATTGGCGGTGGCGGTAAAATTTCACCGACTCCTTGAGCTAGTAACACTTTGTTGTTGGGAATCAGCAGTAACCATCCTCCCACTAACAAAGGGAGAAGTGTTATGGTGGGCTTCCAACCTTTAGAACTTCGACGCAGCATCTGAAATGGGATAAATTGACTTGGCAATCTTCTCGACATAGTACTTTAGAAAGTAGTCAAAGTATTTTTAAATAATTTCTATCAGGAACTAATTAGTTCACCGTTGTAGCAACTATAACAGTCCGCTTTTATTTTTGAAATTATTTGTGTAGACAGGGAGTGGGGAGTGGGGAAGAAACCTTTTCAGGGTGTAGTGATTTTTTTCAAAAATCAAATATGAGTCCTATATATAGCGTTAATGTAAAATTAGCTCATCTGCGCGGTAAAAAATACTTCTGTAATTAATCTTAGATAAGGGTGATAAAAGAGTGAACAGCGATGTCTACGATGGGCTACGCCTACGCTCCTTCAGCTAGCTTAAAACTGAAGTCCTTTGCTAGCAAGGCTTTGAAAGAGTGTGTGCTACAATTGGACAACCACGCAGGTATCGTGTCGTGCTTTGTATGAAAAAAGTCGTCGTTGGTCTTTCTGGTGGCGTTGACAGTTCCACCGCCGCAGCTATCCTGCACCATCAGGGCTATGAAGTGATTGGTTTGACTCTTTGGCTAATGAAAGGCAAAGGTCAATGTTGCTCTGAAGGTATGATCGACGCGGCTGAACTCTGTGAACAACTGGGCGTTCCCCATCAGGTTGTGGATATTCGGGATCTGTTTCAGACGCATATTGTCGATTACCTGGTAACTGGCTACAGTGCTGGAATCACGCCTTTACCTTGCTCCCAGTGCAATAAAACGGTGAAGTTTGGGCCAATGGTGCAGTATGCTCGTGAAGAATTGGGGTGCGATCGCATTGCCACCGGTCATTATGCCCGAATTAGCTACGACGAAGCAACTGGACGTTACCAATTATTAAGGGCTGTTGACCGCAACAAAGACCAGTCATACTTTCTCTATGATTTGTCTCAAGATTTACTTGCAGCAACTATATTTCCTTTGGGCGAACTAGAAAAAACTGATACGCGCCGGATTGCGGCTGAATACGGATTGAAAACTGCTGACAAGCCAGAAAGTCAAGACTTATGCTTAGTGGAAAGTAACGGTTCCATGCGAGCATTTTTGGATAAATATTTAGCTCCCAAAACAGGCGATATTGTCGATGTCACAGGCAAAATTTTGGGACAGCATGATGGTGTCCATCACTACACCATTGGCCAGCGTAAAGGCTTGGGAATTGCTGCTGCCGAACCGTTGTATGTGATTGAATTAGATGCGGAAAATAATAAAGTAGTAGTAGGCGATCGCACCAAGGTAACTCAGCCAGAATGCACTGTAAATCGGGTAAATTGGGTTTCCATTGCCGAACCATCCACCCCCATTCATGCCGAAGTGCAAATTCGCTATCGTTCAACGCCTACACCCGTGACAGTGATTCCGTTGGAAAACTCCCGTGTGCGTTT
>NZ_DASQZC010000054.1:0-1540 GCF_035638895.1 Nostoc sp.
TACATTTGGATATGCCTATGCTGAACATCTGCTCAAAAACAATTTGCAACCTTTACACTCTGGGCAAGTAGAGAATGATTACCAATTTCTCGGAGCGCATATCACAGAAACACACGACATTTGGCATATTATTACTGGATGCGATACAAACATTCTTGGAGAAATTCAATTAGAAGCTTTTTATGTTGCCCAACTACACTTTTCGCGTTTTTGGTTAGCATTATTGGCTAAAAATCTTGTCAAAGCCGCTATTTACGATATTGAGGTTTCGACAAAATATATGGATGCAATAACTAAGGGATGGCTAATGGGAAAACAGTCCCTGCCCCTTTTTGGTATTGAATGGAATACCTTGTGGTCAAAGTCATTGGAGAATGTCCGTAGTGACTTAAATATCATTCATAGCATTATATAGATTCATAACTCCAACACCAAATTCCTAAAAAATCTATAGCGTAAGCACCTTTGGGTTAACTTTCAGAGCGGATGTAAATCTGTGGTGTGCGATTGGCTATGCGCTGTGTAGGTCAAAGTAGTTCACTGTTCCTTCAATTCCGTTCCTGTGAGTCGGTTATGCGAGCAGTTTCCCAGTTTGGAGCAAATAATCTCTATTGCCTTGCTGGTTTCTGCCTCCTGAATACCCTACCTAAAAAGCGTTATCTCGTCGTCGATATTGACATTTACCACCTCATCCATAATTGGGGCGCTCATGTGCGTGATTGCTAAAACTGATTCTGACTGGATGCTAATTAAGCGGACGTATGCGATAGATTCTTTTGGGTTAAGTCCAGCTACAACAATTCTATCCATTGGCAGTAAATCATTACTAGTCGGTAATGCGTAGGTTGCTACTTTGAACAAATCACCTGTTGCCGGGTGAGCTAAATAATTAATCACAACGCAACCAACTCCATATTTTTGGGACATTAAGCGATAAAATTGCCCAATCCTTAATTGTTGAAATTGGCTGTCAAATCCATTTGGTTTTTGTTTTTTGGCTAATTTATTTTTGGACATTTCCACACTATAAGTGTTTTTTTCAAGCGAACGATTCAGTCACTTCTACTGTTTTTTATTTTAATCCCATACCATATCTGGATGATCGCCCCTATTCTCATGAAGCCCTTGTTGCCGTTTTATAATGAAAGGATGCAAAAGCTTACCATCACCCGACCTGACGATTGGCATCTGCATCTGCGCGATGGTGCAGCACTGAAAGCAGTTCTGCCCTACACGGTGCGTCAGTTTGCCCGCGCGATCATCATGCCGAACTTGAAGCCCCCTATCCGCTCGGTGGCAGATGCGGCAGCCTATCGCGATCGCATCCTCGCCGCCATTCCAGAAGGCCAACAGTTTGAGCCATTGATGACGCTCTACCTCACCGACAACACCAGCCCCGACGACATTCTCCGGGCGAAAGAATCTCAGTTTATCAAAGCGGTCAAGTACTACCCAGCCGGTGCAACGACCAACTCAGACTCCGGTGTGACGGATATTCAAAAGGGTGATCGCGTCTTTGAAGCAATGCAGCAGGTGGACA
>NZ_DASQZC010000055.1:0-19467 GCF_035638895.1 Nostoc sp.
CCTTGCAAGCTATTACTTGTCGTGAGTTTGTGCTGAATTCGGCAAACTGGGCTGGATATGTAATTATGCCCACGCACTATTTTTTAAGATAACGCCTACTGAGATTATCTCTCGTAAGTGGATGATGGAGATAAACGGAGTAGGAGGCAGGGGGACAAGGGGACAAGGGGACAAGGGGACGAAAGGACAAGGGGACAAGGGACAAGGGGATGGGAAAAGAATCTATCAAGAGTCATGAAGATTTAGAGGTTTATCAACTGGCGTTCTCCGCAGCAATGAAAATCTTTGAAATCTCGAAAAAATTTCCTGTTGAGGAGCGATATTCCTTAACTGACCAAATTCGCAGATCATCTCGTTCCGTGTGTGCTAATTTAGCTGAAGCTTGGCGCAAGCGAAGATATAAGGCAGCTTTTGTGGCTAAACTTAATGATTGTGAAGCAGAGGCGGCAGAAACTCAAGTCTGGCTAAAGTTTGCGGTTAAATGTAATTATTTAGATTTAGAACAAGGCCGAGAATTGTATGGACTTTATAACCGAGTCCTTGGAGGATTGGTGAGTATGATTAATAACCCTTCTGTTTGGGTAATTCGGCAATAAAGCATCCTCCCCTAGTCCCCTAGTTCCCTAGTCCCCTAGTCCTCTTGTCCTCTAGTCCCCTTGTCCCCTTGTCCCCTAGTCCCCTAGTCCCCTAGTCCCCTTGTCCCCTAGTCCCCTTGTCTCTTTCTTCAATTCTTGGAGTTCCCTAATCACGTTTTTCTAACCTTTTAAAAACGGTGAGAACCAAAAAAGTCAGCAAACCACCGATTAATGCTAACTGCCACAAACCACAGCCAGCAGCAATTCCCAAAGCAGCTGAAACCCAAATAGCTGCTGCTGATGTCAGTCCGTGAATCTCAAGTCGCTGTGATTCTTGAGAAGATTGACGCACAATTTCTCCAGCACCGAGAAATCCTACACCGGCTGCAATCCCCTGAATCACACGGCTAAGTCCATCACGGCTCGATTCTGACCCATCTGTTTGCATAATTATGAGAGTAAACACGGCTGAACCTAAACTCACCAGCATGTGAGTTCTTAAACCGGCTGGTTTACCCCTAATTTGGCGTTCTAAGCCGATAATTGCTCCAATAAACAATGCAAGGCACAGCCGGAAGCTGATATTTAGCAAATCATTAGTTGCAAGATAGTAAGTGTTTGACAATGCTTAGTCTGGTATAGAGAATTTTATATATTAGTACAGCACTGCATAAATCTAGGTACTATATATATAAATTAACAAGACTTGGGTCAAAATCCTATTGTTAAAGGTATGCACACTTTCGCCACATCTACTAGTATCGCAAGGCGGAAGTCGCGCATAAAACTCTACCTCAAATTGCTAGATTTAACCCATACACTTAAATAATTAAAAAATATGATACCGCCATCTACAACTCGCTCAAACAACTAAACCCCCGATTTCAGGTAAGAGAGGCTAAAGGAAGGAAAATATTTGATTTACAAAAGAGTCGAATTACAGCAATACATTGTGTAACTGGCAATTAACCACTAATAGGTCGGCAAATTAAACGTAAATGCTGGAAACTCCTCCTAGTAGAGAGTCAATGGATTTCCGGCTGATAACGTACTAGGAGGAAATGGCTATGGCTACAAATAGATAACTGACAACTAACAAATTGAGTGGACAAACTCTACTGGCTAGACCAAATTAAACTACAAGACCGCGCCAAAGTAGGCGATAAAGCATTTTACTTGAGCAGAATCATGCAGCGTGGCTATCCGGTGGTGCCTGGTTTTGTAGTTTCGGCAGAAATTTTGCGAAAATTTCTCGAAAATCTCAATAGTTCAGAGTCATTAGTGGCTGACTTACCCCATTCTTCGTTACACCTAGATGTAGCTAATTGGCGTCAACTTCAGCAGGTAGCTGGTGGGTTGCGCCAAGAAATACTCACTGCGACTGTGCCACAGGATTGGGTAAATAAAATTTTCCAAGCAGCTAGAGAATGGCAAACTGGCTGTTTGATTCTTCGACCTACTTTAGCAGTATCAAATGCTACTTTAAGTATAAATAATATATCTGGTTTGCTGGAGTCAGTGTTTTGCCAGTGCGAACCAGAAGCGATCGCTTTTGCCCTCAAGCGTACCTGGAGCCAGATATTTCGTGCGAGAAGTCTACTATATTGGCAACGGGCAGGAATAAATCTGCAACAAATCAGTTTAGCCGTTTTGGTTCAACCTGTTGAGAATGCGATCGCCAGTGGCTTGCTAAGTGCCAACTCCTCTGGATGGGAAATTGAAGCTACTTGGGGATTAGGAATTGCGATCGCTCTTGGCGAAGTCCAGCCAGATGTTTACTATATTCAACAGGCAACCGGGATTGTGCTTGAGCAACAGTTGGGCAATAAAATGCTCGCTTATGGTGTGGATGATGCAGCACCGGAAGCTCTTTCGCAACTCGTACCCAAATCAGCGCTAACACCAGATCACGCTTGTCTAAGTACCTACTTAATTCAGGAAGCCCAACAAAAACAGTACGCTTTACAAGAAGAATACATCCAACAAATAATTGCTCTAGGAACTCAACTGGTGAGTGAACTGGGTAAAAGCTTTACCATTAAATGGACTATCGCTGGGCAAAATACATCTGGCAAGCTCTACATAACACAAGTTAGTTCTCCCCAATCTGTAATTAACCACAGACACTTCATTAGGGGAATAGGGGCGGCAGGAGGACGTGTTGTGGCGACTGCCCTAGTAATTACTAATCCGCAACACAAACCCGAACAATTACCCAAGGGAGTGATTTTAGTAATAACAGCGATCGCACCTGATTGGTTACCATTACTGCACCAAGTTGGTGGTATTATTACTGAACAAGGCGGATTAACTAGCCACGCTGCAATTCTTGCTAGAGAATTAGGTATCGCAGCAGTAGTTAATGCAACATCTGCTACAACCTTAATCCAAACTGGCGAACGACTCCTACTCGATGGCGACAGAGGAGAAGTTTATCGGATCAAAGAAGAAGGGGAAAGTGGGAGCGAAAAAGAGATGGAGAGGAGGAAAATGTCAGAAAATCCTCTCCATCTTCCGATCTCCCCATCCCGTCCTGTTACTTCTCATCTACCTATGATTGCTACCCAACTGCTGGTTAACTTGAGCCAGTCCAGTTTAATAGAACAAGTGCAAAGCTTCCCTGTGGATGGAGTGGGATTGTTGCGCTCAGAATTGATGGTACTAAATATATTGTCTGGGCAACATCCTAATAGTTGGATTTTAGGTGGGCGGCAAGCAGAATTGTTACAGCTATGGTCAGAGCAGATTATCCAGTTTGCCCGTGCCTTTGCACCAAGACCAGTTTTTTATCGTTCTTTAGATTGGCCGCAAGATTTACCATCATTGAGTGATAATTTACAATCATCAACACAATCGATGTTGGGTGAACGTGGCACTTTTAGCTATTTACGAAATCCCGCAGTCTTTGAGTTAGAACTGCAAGCTTTAGCGACTGTACAGCAAGCTGGTTACAGTAATGTAAATCTACTGTTGCCTTTTGTGCGGACTGTGGAAGAATTTGTTTTTTGCCGTCGTAAAGTTGAGCAAGCTCTTTTAACAGATGTGTCAGAGTTTCAATTGTGGATGATGGCAGAAGTGCCAAGCGTCCTATTTTTACTGCCAGAATATGTCAAAGCAGGTGCAGCCGGAATTTCTATTGGTACAAATGATTTGACCCAATTATTGCTCGGAGTGGATCGAGAGCAAGGACAGCTAGGAAAAGTATTTAATGAACGTCATCCGGCAGTTATGAGTGCGATCGCTCAACTGATCCAAATGGCTAAAAGTGCCGGTATCCCTTGTTCAATCTGCGGTCAAGCACCAGCCATCTATCCAGAAATCATCGATAAGTTAGTGGAATGGGGCATAACATCCATTTCCGTTGAACCGGAAGCAGTAGAGCGAACCTATCAAGCGATCGCTCGTGCTGAACAGCGTATCATTCTAGCAGCCGCACGACGTGAATTAAAAGAGGGAAAGTAATTTTATTTAATATAGCCAGTTTCGCGTAAAAACTTACGTAAATCGCCGAAATATTTGGTGCGATCGCGTTCGCGTAGCGTCTCGTAGAGAAGCGTCTCCGTTCGCGTAGCGTCCCGGAGGGAAGGAGATTCGCTGTTTTTGTAAGCTTGCTGCACTCGCCTCCATCCATCCTGTCCTTGACCCAGTAGATATTTATCTGCCAAATAAGCTGCTAAAAAGCCCTTGCCATCATCGCCTTGTTGCCGTGCCTGGGTATAAGTTTGCCATAGCTCTGAGGCATGATTAGAAATTAATTTGGGATAGCGACGAGTCACATCAACCATTTTCCCTTGGCGATAATGCCAAATTTGCAGAGGATAGCCAGAACCAGCATAGGCTGTAAAAGCATAGGCAAAGTGATCGTCTTGGCTATCAAACTCTGGCAGTCCATCTTTGTCTAAATCTCTGAGCCGATAGCCACCATTGCCCCATTCATGGCGAATCTTAATATACTTTTGGGATTTATTGTCATAGCGATAAATCAATGAATAAGTACAACAGTGCGCTCCACCTGTTAACCCGTCGTAGGCATCACTTGACTTTAACTTCGCTTTAATTTCAAAGCCTCACTAGCCGATACACCCTCACCCTGACTGCCGAAATACGACAAAGCCGTAGCAGCCTCAGCACGAGTTACTGGTTTTTTGGGTTGAAACAAAGTCGTATAACCAAACACTCGCCGAATATTTGATTGTTCGGCATTCTGGTAATCAGCCAACACTGCTCTTAAAGCCTTGGGGTCAATTCGCGCCGCATCTTGGAAACCCCAGGTTTGTTTGACCGCATCTAAGTTAGCAGAGGGTAAAGCTTGGCGAGTATCTAGGGGTGATTTCCACAGCAACAACTGTTCCCGCGTTAGGGGTGCATCAGGACGAAACAAAACTACTGTAGAATCTCCAGACAAAGGACTCGGAATTAACCCAGCTTCAGCTAATCCCTGAATTGCTGGAAAATCAGGGTCTTTTGCGGACACATCACTAAAAACTGGTTGAGTAGTTTCTGATGCCAAGCGAATTTGTTTAGCTGGATTACTGGCATACATAGCATTGTTAGCAGCAATTAGCCAACGAGCATATTCCCGATGTGTAACAATTTTACCGGGTTCAAACTGGTTAGTTGTGCTATTAGAGTTGCCCTTGGTTGCTTCTGGTTCTATAGATAAAACACCTAATGCAGCCAAATCTTGGATGTGTTGCCGCCATTCTTGCGGTGCCTTATTCAGATCGTTGAATTCCTGAGATTCGGCTGTGGGTGTAGGAGTTGTTTGGTTATTAGCCGTGCTTGGTGGCTGTGCTGCCAAGTTTGCGGGTAGTACGGGGCCAATAAACTGGGAATCTCCTGGTTGAGAAACGGCGTTAGTAGTTTCGTTAGGATTTGTAGCCGGGGTAGATTGTGCCGTTGCAGTACTATTCGGTACGTAGTCAATCAGTAATTCGGTGGCTGTTTGGGGTTGATTAGGTGTGGCGTTAGTAACTGATTTAGGCTGAATGGAAACCTTCAACAGCAAATCGTTACGACGTGCCTCAAACACACCTCCTGCATCATCTGTTGGCTGTTGCAAAATCTGCCAGTTATTTGTTTGAAACTGGCTACTATAAAAGCTAGCAATAAAGTTGCTGGGGTCAGAACTCAACCAACGAGTTGAGATTCTGTTTTCTGACCCGCTAACAGGTGTAACTTCCTGTAGTTTGGCATTGGAATATAGTGGGATATCTTTGGGAAAATCAGGTGGTAACTGAAGTGTTGATTCGTTTTGCTGTGCTTGCGGTTGATTACTCTGAGATTCTCCAAAGACAACTGGATTGCTTTGCAGGTTGGGATCTGCCGCCAAAGATTCCTCAAGGTTTTTGGCAACTGGACTGTTAGCACAGGCTGTTAACGAAGTCAGTAGAACAGCCCAAATTAGAAATACAACTGGACGTTTGCAGGGAGGCACAGGAAATCACAAATTGAGTTTCAATTCCTACCCTAGCGCAGACTGTTCATTAAATGGGTGGGGAATGGGGAATGGAATATTAAAACTAACCCATTTCCTCTGCCTCTATGCTTCTCTACGTCTTAAATATTACCAAAGGAGAATATTAATTCACTATGTCCTCTTGGTAAATGTCTCTTTTGGTGAAGATGATGATATCTATTTGTTTTAGCTAAAAATGAGTAAACGGTAGCAAAAGCTACCGTATTGTCTTTGTATTACAGCCATTAGGTTTGATAATTCCCATGCTTATTTATAGAGTTCCCTAAAATTCTGGCAAACTAACATTTTGCGGGAAAAAATATAAACAAACCTGAAATATCTGCTAGATAAGAGTTTGGGGATTTGGATGCTCTCAGATCACAGGGATTATGACAGGTTACGGGAGCTTATGGTAAAAAAATCAAGTTATTTTCTCCCCCTATCTTCTCTGCTTACCTTCACCCATCATTTTTTGGTTGGTCAAGTACTAAAGTTTGCAGAGTGGTGAACTCTAACGCATCAGTTCACTAAGAATTAGCTTCTCACTGGTGGGTTAATTTCAAAATGAATATGATTATCGTGACCACTCAGAGAAACACAAAGTCTCTCTCTAATTAGCTGTTGATCGTTGAAAAACACTGCCCGTACCAACTTTTGCTTACCAATAGACTTGAGAATAGCTCGTGCAGCATCTTGATCATATTCAGAACTAGACCAAAAGATGCCACCGAAATCTCCCTTTTTTTTGGGTAAGTAAACATCGCACATCATACCAGTTTCATGTCCATAATGGTCGGGAGTATCGCCTCCATGAGGAAGACTAACATCGTTAATTGCGAATGGAGCAGATGTAGGGTGAGTGTTACGATAACTGTTTTGATAATCTTGGGCAATTTTTTGAATAACATCAGCTAACCAGTGTGTTCCAAAATCGTGGTTATCTTGGATGTCTTCTAGTTCACCGTTAACGAAACCATTATCACGATCGCTTTTTGGCATTAACTCCCACCGTGGTGCATTAGCTGCTTGCAACCATCGATGGGTTATTCCCCCAACATCAACTCGACCATCACCGTTAACAGTACTGCTACCAGCAATAATTGACTGAAATAGTTTGATTGCGTCAAATAGTCCTCTGTCTCTGTCTGCACTGTTAGGATTACCTACCCATGTGTAGCCTAGCTCATGCAATCGCGCCTTAATAGCCTTAACATCATTAGCTTTATTGACTCCCCCAATTCCCACACTACCACCGAGTTTAATTACCTTTGCT
Source organism: Nostoc sp. (assembly GCF_035638895.1). GTDB lineage: Bacteria > Cyanobacteriota > Cyanobacteriia > Cyanobacteriales > Nostocaceae > Nostoc. The sequence goes on from NZ_DASQZC010000055.1 coordinate 7,307, forward strand.
CCTGGTAAACTCGATGCTGTAGGTTGTTGAGTGTTCTCATCGTCCTTGTTATCGAAAGGAACAACAACTTTAATGCCGATCTCTAGAGTTTGATCATCAATGGCAATTATCATGCGGCGATCGCCTTCTTGTGTCAAGACGAAATCAAATTGCCATTTGCCGTCCTGATTAATTGTTACACTTGCGACTGGAAATTGATTGTCAATCATAATCGACAAAACTTTGCCAATGTCAGCTAAACGTGCTACGCCTTCAACCCGGAAATTTTGCCCTGATTCAACTTCTTTTGGCGCACGAATTAACTGTAGTTGTTCCACTGAAGGGGGAATGGTAACTCCACCTGCATTAGCCAGTAACTTTTGCGCCTCTGGAAGTAAGTCCACAACTTTACTCACATATTTAGGATCGGACGAATAGCCTTTAGCCTTGAGAAAGCCAAGGAAGTTTTCTGGCGTGTTCGTATAATCTTCTAAGCCTTTATAGGGAGTGCGAGTTAAAAACTTCCAATAACCAATAATAAAAGCATCTATATCTGTAAATTTACAGAACTCAACTTCTTTTGGCTCAGAAGGAACTTTGATTTTCAACGGTTCGGCAAACCCTTTCATGTCAGGAACTCGCCATTTTAATCCGGCAAAATTGTTAGCATTGACAGCAAGCTCACTTTTGCCTCTAGCAGACTCTAATAACCATTGCGCGAGGGTAACTTCTTTTAAAATTTGCCGATTAATCTCGGTAATTTTTCCATTTGCAATACCAACTTTTATAAATACTGTTGTTAAATCTTTATTGAAATAATTGTTGACTAAATCATCAAGCAATGACATATATTTGCCTATTAAAAAGTTTTTTACATCCCCGACTTTTTAGAAAAGTCGGGAATTTAGGTGTTTACGAATAAATTAGCTATTTATACCTAATCTTTTTCTATAACTTTGCTGTATCCAGCAAAAATAAAATGCTCGTTTCGGTTTACTTTAGTTTTATCAGGCCACTTAACCCAATAATGGTTTTCCTCAAAACGGACATCTAAAACGGGGTAACTTCCTGGCTCAATATCAAATATAGATTCTTTTGGTAGCTCTGATGCCTGTTCTGTAGAGGGTTTTAAAACTGTTTTTGTTGTAACTTGCAAAATGTAACTTTTATCAGATTTAACTTCATCTTTTGACTCACCAATTAATCCATCTTTAATTGCTTCGGCCATTTTTTCAGCATCAAAGCGATCCATATCTGTTTTAGAGTCACAGAAGCAGCACTCAATTAAAATAGCTGGCATTTGTGTATTCTTTAGAACAAAGAAACCTGTATTTTTAACCCCTCTACTATGAAAACCAAGTTTAATAATCTCTTTAAGAACTGATTGAGCAATACCTTGTGATGCATTACTAATAGCAAAAATTTCTGTACCATTGGCTATACCGTTGAATTTATTAAAGTGAATCGAAATATAGAGATTAACGTTATTGGCATTCGCCTTATTAGTTCGTTGTCTCAGAGAGTCGGTTACACTGCTAGCGTTTGTGGGAGTGCAATCAATAGCGATATGACCTGCTGCTTTGAGTTTTTGTATTAATTGTGCCCCAACTGCTTTTGTTAAAGCATCTTCTTGTTTTATGCCTGTTGCTCCTGTATCTGGAGAGCAATTGTGCCCTATATCAATACCAAATTTCATAGAGTTGATGTCCTTTTTATAACTTGAGAGGTACGGTTTAATTTAACTATACTCTATTAATTATTAACCCAAGTGCGACGCCGAATAGCCCGTCGTAGACATCGCTCTGTCAGTGACATAAAGCGAGTTTTTACTGTAAATGAATGTAAAATTTAACGCAAAAATCTCATTAAAAACAGAAATCTCATAAGTTTAACCTATAAATAAAGCAAGCTAACCCATGACGGTACAAGAGCCACTGAATATAGTCAATAGCCTTTTATACTCTACCTTTGGGCAAAGACTCAATGACGTTTAATCTCTAGTTTTACTGGGAAGTTGGCTAGGACATACCTATGTGGAAATTGCGGTGCAGATAAGTTATAAACACGACTACATTAAACAAGCCGATTTTCTGTCGTGGCGATCGCTTTCTCAGGTAGTTGGTGAAGAGGGTTGTAAAAAAATATGCAATTTGTTCTGCGTCGCTACCAGCAGTCTCAAAGTAGTGATAATTAAAGAATTATGTCTACGAAGGGCTACTTAGTTGGGCGTTTCAGACTAATATTCTCATAAAGGTTAGCGATCGCCACGATACCTACTTATCTGGTAATTAGAGATCATTGTCATGAATTTGATGAATCTCATATCTAAATTTCTACATCTCTATCACTGTATATCGATGCCATTTTTTAATTTGCTTCTCAATTTATGGTGCTATTCTTAGCATGATAAAAATTAACTATTGATTAAATTTGTGCCCTCTCAATATCAAGACAAATAAAGCATAAATTAACAACTAAATCGTCACCGCTCTATTTATAAAAAATTTTAGACATAACAATTTTTAGAATATTTCCTTATTTTCTGCACTTTAAGTATGAAAAAGTGAGTATTTAATTAAATAAATCTAAATCCTGTAATAATGTTCGTTCTTCCTAAATTTATAAATAAGTTTTACTATTGAAATTATTGATGAGATGGGAAAAAATTTATCCTCCTTAAGACTAGATAATCCTTGGGTTAAAATGCGTAAGCATAGCTGTTTAAAACATCGCTTAATAAATGTTTCGCCAAGCTTTCACTGTTCCTTTGCCAATTTCGCTATCAACAGTTTGACCACCTTCCAAGACTAGTCTGATGTCTAAGTTCTCATCTGGAGCATTTTTTAAAACAGTGGCTAATTCTTGACTGATAGGAAAAGTGCCGGTTGAACCGTCTAATTGAAAAACTTTTTCCCTGACCTTGAGTAAAAGTTTATCGACTTTCTTGGTAGTGACAAACCTAAGAAATTCAGGTCTAGGATACACACGGCCTGCGGTGTAGAAAGGAGACCTTGCTTCACCCGAATTAACAGTTACGAGAACTCGAATACTCGAAGTAGTCCACAAACTAATAACTTGCGTTGAACCCTCACGGAACAAATAGCCATCTAAGGAGTTGCGGTCAAAAACCCCAAGAAACTCCCCTTCAAAAGGGTCAACGATTCTCACGGCTTTCGACCAAGGTACATCCATATCGGGGGACAGTCCTGCTGATTTGACTACTGGTAAATCACTTGATGCTTTGGCAAGGCTAACTACCTCTTGAACAGTGAAAGCAGGACAAACTTGGGGTGAAAGCACAGCCAAGATAGTCCCTAAAAAAAGAACTGGAATTGTCTGCGGTAAGTTCATCATGAGTCAGGGTACAATCTTCAAAAACAATAATCGGACAGCCTTTATTAGTCATCCCCCGCAAGACTTTTATTTGCTATGAAGCTTTGACAATTGAGCAAAATTCAGTGTTTTGGGGCAATCTCTTAACTCACTGTATCCTCTAGGAGACGCTTGGCGTAGCTTAATTATTAATAATACACAAGTACTAACATTTACGGGTACTTAAGTAATATCATTTAATATTGCTAAAGGACTTGAGGTTTTTATGCAAGAGTTAGTAGATAGAATTTTATTTTTGACATACAGATAAAAGCAGACATTCCCAAACTAGCCGTGGTTGAGCGTAAGAAAGTAAGTATTTACGAGATTGTTCTAGCTGGTTGATGATGCTGGGTTGATGCCACTGTTGCCAGTAGAATTGCTGAAGATAATCAATTAACCACAGTTGGGCTTCTGTATCTAAATCCTTATCAATTTTCTTAGCTAACTCCAAGGCTTTGCGGTAAGAAGCAGGAACTTTTTTTAAGTCTTCGAGTAACTCAGAGGGAATAGCTTGTAATTGCTCGTAAGATGCGATCGCACTTCCGGCACTGCCAGCTGCTATGCTCAATACTGCCTGATTTGGCAAAATATCTTGATGACCAGTTTGTGTGAGTACAACAGCCAAAGACTGTGCATCTAAGCGATAAAAAGGAATGCGTTGACAGCGTGACACTAAAGTTGGCAAAACAGACTCAGGTGTAGGTGCAATTAAAATTAACGTCGCCTGTCCCGGTTCTTCTAAGGTTTTAAGTAAAGCATTTGCTGCTGCTTCTGCCATTGTTTGGGCTTCTTCCAGCACCACTACATTCCTTGGTGCTTCCAAGGGTGGACGACTGAGAAACTCGGTTATTTCCCGAATTTGCTCTAGCCGAATTACAGGTGGTGCTTTACGCTTAAGTCCTTTTTCGGCTGCTTCTGCTGCTGTTAATCGTTGTCCCTGGTATTGGTACGTCGGTTGCACCCACAACAAAGCTGGATGGTTCCCTTGACGCAAACGGTTTTGTAAAGCCGCAGTGACTCCCATCTCGCTAGAAAATAGCAATTCCACAAAACACCTGGCTGCTAAACTTCTTCCTACACCATCTGGCCCCACAAATAGATACGCTGGAGCAACCCGATTTTGAAGGGCAGCCTGAGTGAGTAATTCTATGGCTTGCTGTTGTCCTACAAGTGGTGCAAATGAGTTAATAGTTCAGTACCTTCGCCAAAACAAACAATAATATAGAAAATTAATGGGCTGATGTAGTAGAGTTGTTGTCTTCTAGAACGACAACTTAGAAGCTACAAAATGCCAATATTTGACATACTAGCACTGTTGCAATGACTTCTACCGCGTAAAATTGTAGCGTTTTTAAACGCAAAGTAAGTGCATAGATACGCAGAGTCTTTTTGAAGAGAATTTGTTACAACAAATTTATGTAATGTTTTACTTAGGAAGTCTCAGATGTCGTACAAACAATTTATTTATTGGTGGCAAAAATACTTACCTTCTATCTTGGTACATGTTGCTGTACGTGCAGTGGTAATAATTTGTCTAACAGTAGGGATGTGGGGCATATTGGGAAGCACTGCTCCTGTGAGTAATGCTCAATTAGTAAGTACCACTAAGGGTATTCAAGATAAACAGACACCATTAAAATCAACAGCCCTAAATGCTACTGTATATCACAGCCCTGATTGTAATTGTTGTGGCGGGTGGATTGACCACTTAAAGGCACAAGGTTTTCAAATCACAGACTTTTCCACGCCTGACATCGAAACAGTCAAACAAAAGTATAATGTGCCAGATAATTTGTCATCTTGCCACACAGCAATTGTTAATGGATATGTTATCGAAGGACACGTTCCCGCAAACGATATCAAACGTTTGCTTCAAGAAAAGCCAAATGTCACTGGTTTATCTGTTCCCCAAATGCCTGTAGGCACTCCTGGGATGGAGATGGGGGATAGAAAAGACCCGTTTTCTGTGCTTTCCTTTGATAGCAAAGGCTCAGTTTCGGTATTCAATCGATACCCGTCCTCTTGATGTAATTTGGCTATATTTAAAGGATGTTTTAAAAGCGTATTTTCATGTATTTTAGCGATTTCTAATCGCCAAAGCTTTTTAAAACATCCTCACATTACCTAAATCAGTGGTGACAGATATTACTGGTTAGAATAAGCTTTGATGAACTGCGACAAATGACTGAACCATCTCCCAAACCACAAAGGAGATACTGCACTTGCAACATTTTGAGAAAGAAGCTCAATGGCATGGTTACAATCTTGCAGACTTGCATCTAGTCCCATTGTCTGATAAATTTTGCGGGCATGACAAAAAGCATCCATCGCTTCTGATTCTCGATTGATTTTTTCTAACACCAGACCCAAACTAAACCAGGCGTTTGCTTCTGCATTTTGATCATCAAGATTTTTTCTGATCTCTAATGAATATTGATGAAATTCAACTGCCTTTTGGTACTGTCCCAGAGCATTATAAGCATTGCCCAACGCACTTAAGGCCATGGCTTCCCCGTTGCGTTGGCATTGCCCGCCGTAGGCATCGCAGATGAATCTTGCCAGTTCTAACCATTGCTGGTAAAACTCAATTGCGAGTTGGTACTGTCCCAAGGATTCATAAGTATTGCCCAAACTTCCCAGACAAATGCATTCCCCAGTCCAATCGCCTATTTTCTTGGTGATACTCAACCACTGCTGATAATACTCAATCGCTTGCTCATACTTGCCGAGGTATTCATAAGTATTGCCCAAGCTTCCTAAGCAAATACCTTCCCCAGTCCAATCGCCTATTTTTCTGGTGATACTCAACCACTGGTGATAATATTCAATCGCTCGCTGGTATTTTCCCAGTGATTGGTAAGCATTGCCCAACCCAGATAAAGATTTAGCTTCCCCTAAGCGATCGCCTATTTCTTTCGCTATATCCAACCACTGCTGATAAAACTCAATTGCCAGGTGATACTCGCCTAGTGAGTGGTAAGCATTACCCAAACTTCCTAGACAAACGACTTCCCTATTGCGATCGCCTGTTTCTCTGGCTTTGTGCAAGCACCGCTTTTCAAACTCAATGGACTCGATGTTATTTAGGCTCCCGGATTTAATTACTTCTGTCATTCTCTATAGAAAAGGAAATTTGTGTAAGCTGTCGATTATACAATTTTCTGTGTCTTTCGCCCACTATAAATACAACTTATATACACAACTTATCTCAAAATTTAGAACTTGTTTTTCAAGATAAAATTCTCTTTTATACACAGTATTTTCTGCGTAAGAAAGGCTTTTATTTATATTGGTAACAAGCGCACGAATATACTATAATAAAAATTTCGCTTTTTTAAAAGATATCAGAAAAACCAAATCAATCAGCAGCAGCATAAGTAGGTAAACATAATTAATTACACAATGTCATTGCGAATGCAGCGAAGCGAAATGAAGCAATCGCAAGGGCTGGAATTGCTTTGCTTCTCTACGAGACGCTGCGCGAACGTTCGCAATGACTGTAATTAATTTTGCGTAGTTACTTAATCAGGCAATGTGTTGAGTTGTAAATTAACAGCGCTTAGATAATTTTGGTCATTTAAAACTTGTGATGGTAATTTATCTGCATTAACAGCAGCCTTCACTAAATCTTTTGCAATAATATTTCTGTTCTGAGTTTGAAATATTAGCGTTTCTCCGCTAGGAATCCCGTGCTGCTTCAAACCTCCCTGATAAGCAAAAGTAACTAGATTGAAAGGCTGGAGGTAACTAACAGAAGTAGAGTTCCTGGATAAATTGACTCCTTTAAGTCCAGACAAAGAACAGATTGGTTGAAATTTCCAATTACTTAACTGAGGCGAGTTGAACATTTATGCAATTTTTAATTTGCTTCTTGAGTTCTCCTAATGGGCAAGAATGCCTGAATATCTACAAATTTAGTAACACAAGTGTATTTATCTGTATAAAACTCATATTTAATTTTTTAAATATACGTAGTAACGCGCTACATAAAGGTTTTGGTGTCCTACTCTCGGCGATAACGTTTAGTGAGGAGATGTTAAAAAACACAACAGCGTTGCATTAAGACAATTGGCAAAATCCACACCTGAAAGTATCCGGTTTTGCTCACTAGCTCTGAAGCTAGCTTGTTAAGTTAGAGAAGTGCTCAATTGCAAGCTCAATCTTTACTCACACCAATAATCATCAACAGTTGTAAAAACTATTGTCTTTAGGGTTTGCAGAAAAGTTTAATGCAAAGAAAAAAGTGGCTTTTAAGAACGGGACTTGCTCTCCTTATATTTATCATGGTTGTAGCGGCAAAATTTATGGATAAAACTCATCCCATCACAGAACTTTATGTATTTGGGGATAGTCTTTCGGATACAGGGATGGTATTCCGTGCGACAGGAGGAATGTACCCACCTAATCCAACTTACTTTCAGGGGCGTTACTCGAATGGTCGGGTTTGGATTGAGTATCTCGCCGAAAGACTCCATCTCTCCTCTAAGCAAACTCACAATTTTGCTTACGGAGGATCAACTACTGGCAGTGTTGGCAACAGTTATGTACCTAGCTTGCTAAATCAAGTGCAGACGTTTACGCAGACACATCAACATCCGAATTCAGATGCTTTGTATGTGCTGTGGGCAGGCGCAAATGATTATTTGCAAGGGGTAAGCAGTGCAACTATTCCTGTTAAAAATGTGACAACGGCAATCAATTCTCTAACTGATGTGGGTGCTAGAAAGATTCTGGTTGCAAATTTACCAGATTTAGGACAGTTACCTGCTACTAGAAACAGTGCGAACTCTGGGAACCTCAGTGCATTAACACAAGCACATAATCAAGGCTTGAGGCGATCGCTTAAGGTACTTAGTCAACAGCATTCCGATGTGGAGATTGTGCAATTAGATGCTAACGCGCTGTATCGAGATGCGATGTCTGCGACGGGCTACGCCAACGCAAATCCGGCAGCCTTTAACTTTACCAATGTGAGCAGTCCATGTTTATCTGGCTCTGGCACCTGCGGTAAACCAGATCAGTTTTTGTTCTGGGATGGCATTCATCCGACATCTGCGGCTCATCGCATCATCGGGGAAACTGCTTTTTCAACTATTCAAGAGGCAGGGATGATTAATTCTCGTTCAATGTCGGTTCCCTAATTTATTTGAACAGTTTTTGCAGGGATAAAATTATTTCTGTCAAAAATGCTTTAGATTACAGCGTTTTTAATCTATTTTAATGAGAATTCTTGGTAGAGGCCCATAGCTAGCTGTGCATCCCTACAGTATGTTTGATTAACTAAAAATAGCTATAAAATACGGTAAACCTGATGAATGACCGTTGATTAATCTAGCAGAACGCTCAAAGCGATCGCACAGTTCCTAATTTATCAGATTATGAATCTGTTCTGCGAAGCATCCAGCAACCGACTTTAGTTGTCGCCATTGATTCTGATATCCTCTATCCTCCAGTACAGCAACAAGAATTGGCAAATTTAATCCCTAATGCTCAACTAGCTTGGCTGAAGTCAACCCACGGACATGATGCATTTTTAATTGACATGGATGCATTGAATGAAATACTAATCTCTTTTCAAAAATGTGGCGCATTGTGTAAATCACCTTCAGCGCGAAGTAGATCAGGACATCTATGCTAACCTACAAACTCTGAACAAGCGATTGATCATTAGATATGCGATGTTTAACGACAAGCCGCTCTGTATCTATACATCCTTTGGCAATATACTTTTTCAGCAACTTACCCACAATCGAAATACCTTGCTCAATCTCCTCTGGCGGGAGACAGAAAGTCAGACGCATCGCTGGATAACCCTGCTTATCGGGGAAAAATGCCGAACCGCACGCCAAGTAGACATTTTGTGCAAGAGCTTCCTTACGAATTGTCCCAATTGGAATATCATCTGGTAACTGTACCCAGAGAAATAACCCACCCGTTGGAACTGTCCACCTGATCTCTTCAGGAAAATAACGCTCTAAAGCTTGCAGCATAGTATTACGACTTTGCAGATTATCTGTGCGAAGCCGGCTGAGGTGACGGCGGTAATGTCCTGAAGCGAGATATTCGCTAACTATTGTTTGCGAAATACTGGATGTGTGCAAATCATGGAGCAACTTCCGCTCAATAATTGCTTGATAATGCTTACCTGTAACTACCATATAGCCCACTCGTAAACCAGGCATTAAAGTTTTAGAAAAGGTACTTAAATAAGTGACCAAATTATTTTTATCTAAAGCTTTAATTGGCGCTGGCACAGCATCAAAATTTATTCCTTCATAAGCATTATCTTCTAAAATGGGACACTCATATTTTTCGGCTAATGCTAATAATTGCTGACGATGAGCTTGTGTTGTCGTCAATCCTGTTGGATTATGAAAGGTACTAATCGTATAAATTAATTTCGGGCGGTGGCTGTGTAGATATTGCTCTAATAAATCTAAATTCATTCCCTCCGCAGTCATGGGAATGCCAATAATCTTAGCTCCTAAATTTTCTAAGATAGAAATTGCACCATAATAGGTGGGAGCTTCGACAATCACCCAATCACCAGGTTGTACATAATAATTCATAGCTAATGACAACCCTTGCTGAGAGCCATTAGTAATAATCAAATCTTCTGGAAAAACCTCTAATCCTTGATGTACTAGCATCTGGGCAATTTGTCTGCACAGAGTTAGTTGTCCTTGAGGCATCTCATGAGGAAAGAAAATATCAGCATCATCTTGTCTTAATGCTCGTCTGGCAATGAGGTTAATATCTTTGGGTGGACGAGGATAACCGTAGCCAAAATTAATCATTCCTGGCTGTGTTTGTGCTTGCACCAGTGGAGTATACATCTCATAAAAAGAACACTTTCCTGGTTTTGTAATTATGACATTTTGGGCTGGAGCAAATTTAGATTCTAGGTTGGTGCTTTTAGGAGAAATGCTGCTGACAAAGTATCCTGAACCCTGACGAGCAGAAACAATACCATCTGCTTCTAAAACGTTATATGCTTCAATAATCGTGAGTTTGTTAACTTGTAAACTGTCTGCAAGAGAACGGATAGAAGGGAGGCGATCGCCACTTTTGAGTGCGCCAGATTTAATGAGACGGCTGATGCGATCTCTGATCTGTAAATAAATCGGTTTGTGTGACTGTCGTTCTAACAAAATTTTCATTTTGGCGCACTCGTCAATGATTAAATAATCACCAATACTGGCAATATAAACTATTTCTCTCAACTTTACCTAGTACAGTTAGGAGTTTTTTCACTATACCAGTTGGAATGGCGCTTAACTGTACTAGATCAAATCTGCCAAAACTGTACCTTCTCAGTTGAAAATTATTACGTGAAAGTAAAAGTAATAGTTCACTATTCATCAGGTACTTTCACTATGAAGAAATTTAATCTACTGTTAAATTTACGAAAATATTGGCAGCATTTTACCATTTGGATGGCTAGTGCTTCTGACCTCCAAGTGTGGCAGGAATCAGACTGGCACGGTCACATTTGTTGTTGGCGTGCCTACGATCCAATGACAGGACGTTCTGCCTGTTTTGGTTCAGAAGAAGAAATGCGAATTTGGATTGATAAATGTTATTACAAATAAAATCTTTTACCAAATCCGCCGCCTCCAGGAGTTTCTATCACAAAAACATCCCCAGGTTTCATCTCTACTGTTGCTGTGCTGTCTAAATTCTCTTCAATTCCATTCTGACGTTGTATCCAGTTGCGTCCGACAATCCCGGCTTCCCCACCATTTAATCCAAAGGGAGGGACAACCCGATGTCCAGAGAGAATATTAGCTGTCATGGTTTCTAAAAAACGGATGCGGCGCACAACTCCATTACCACCGGAATATTGCCCTTTACCACCGCTATCGGGGCGAAGACTAAAGCTTTCTAAAAGTACAGGATAACGGGTTTCTAAAACTTCTGGATCGGTCAAACGAGAGTTAGTCATGTGAGAATGAACACCATCAGTTCCATCAAAATCAATTCCTGCCCCAGAGCCGCCGCAGATAGTTTCATAATATTGATACTGCTCATTACCAAAAGTAAAATTATTCATCGTTCCTTGAGAAGCAGCCATGACACCTAAAGCGCCATATAAAGCATCGACAATAGTTTGAGAAGTTTCGACATTACCCGCTACTACTGCTGCTGGATAAGTTGGATTCAGCATACAGCCAACCGGAATAATAATTTCTAGAGGGTTAAGACACCCGGCATTAAGTGGAATATTATCATCAACCAAAGTCCGAAAGACATATAAAACTGCTGCTTGAGTTACAGCTTTGGGAGCATTAAAATTACTATTTAGTTGCTCAGAAGTTCCAGTAAAATCAATGGTAGCACTACGATTTTCTGGGTAAATCGTCACTTTAACTTGAATTCGTGCCCCATTATCCATTTCATAAACAAATGAGCCATCCTTGAGAAGATTGATAGCCTTTCTCACCGACTCCTCAGCATTAGCTTGCACAAACTTCATGTAAGCTTGAACAGTATCGAGCTTGTATTGGCAAACCATTTTACGAAGTTCTTGTACTCCCCGTTCATTTGCGGCAATTTGTGCTTTAAAATCAGCGATATTTTGGTCAGGGTTACGAGCAGGATAAGTATGATTTGAAAGGTGCTGTCTTACTGCGGGTTCTCGAAAATTACCCTCTTCAACCAAGAGAAAATTATCAAAAATAATTCCTTCCTCTTCTACTGTCGTACTGTGAGGAGGCATTGAACCAGGAGTAATTCCACCGATATCTGCTTGGTGTCCACGAGAAGCAACAAAAAAGAGGGGAGTAGGGAATGGAGTATTTTCAGGA
>NZ_DASQZC010000056.1:0-4523 GCF_035638895.1 Nostoc sp.
CTTCTCCACCAGCCGCCTCTTCAATTAATTCTGCTAGGCGAGTCTCAGCTTCTTTCAAATTAACTTGGTGCATTGATAGTCTTTACCAGTTCTCTGGATTTTGGTGGTTTGCATCTATAAATTTATAATTGTATATGATTAGATTATGGAATGTAGGTAGAAGGTAAAAATATGACAATTACTACCAACTTAAAGCAACTCTATGAAACCGATGAGAATTTGTGGTTAGAAAAAACTATTGAATTATTAAAACAAAAACAGTTTAACCAACTTGATTTAGAAAACTTAATTGAGGAATTAATCAGTTTGGGTAAAAGAGATTTAGCTAAAGCCAAAAGTCTTTTAAGGCAAATTGTTATTCATATATTATTACTCCAATATTGGCAGGTGGAATATGAAAGAAACTATCGTCATTGGATTGGAGAAATTAAAACTTTTAGATATGACTTAAATAATCATTTAACAACGAATTTAATAAAAAACTTACAGGATGATTTAGAGAATATTTATCAAAGTGCAGTTGATTTTGTGAAAATTAAAACCGATTTAAATATTTTTTTAGAAAAGTGCCCTTACACTCTTGTACAATTATTAGATGAAAATTATTTACCTTAAAGATATCAGTATTATCTGAGTTTTGTAAAATCAAAGCAGCACCGAGATATGATGTCTACGACGGCCTATTCGGCGTCACCCTTGGCTTGTGTCGTTATGGAACTAATGGGCGATCGCAGATGAATTACGTCCCCGTGATACAGTACATTTGCGGGAAAGATAGAATGTAATCGCTTGCCAACATTGACTCTTGCCAACAACTTTTATTCTGTTTGCTGTACAGTACGCTGCTGGCGCTGGGCGACCTGGATTAACAACCTTAATGCCTCATTAACTGCTTCATCGTTGGGAAAAGCTTGGGCAATATCGGGATCTAAAAGTACTAGGTTCGTTTTTGTACGATATCGCTCAATATACTTACCTCTAACCCCACTTGCCATTTGAGCAAAGTCGTACTCAGAACGTAATTCATCTTCAATTTCCTTTTCAACTTCCTTGTTCATAAAACCTCTTTTCTTGGCGGGTAGCATTTCGGGCGCTGATAATTCGTATCTTTATCTAAATCGTGATTTGGTTACTCATTGCTTCAGACTGAAATGATTTCAAAGGTGTCTTGATGACCAATTCGATAAAACAAGAAATCAGAATCGAGGGTGAGAATTTGACGATACCCTGTTTTTTCAGCCGTCAAAACCAACGTTGCATCTGCTAAATCCATTGGGCGATCGCGGTATTGTTCCATCAGCACCAACAAACGGCTGTAATCACTTTCCTGAACCTCGTAAACGGTCAGCAATTTATCTAAAAGAAGCTGCCCCAACTGTTTTTGCATTTGCCAGCCGCCACGATGCAGGGCAAGATACATGGCTTCTGTCAGGCATGACCAAGTTGTGACGAGAGGCTTTGCCAAACGCATCACTGCGATTTTATAAGCATTGTGCTGAGGCTGAGTGGGATCAACTAAACACAATAAGACTCCTGCATCGCACAGGATCATAGCTCTAGCCCTTGTTGCCGATATTTGTTGAGTAGGAGTTGCTGATAGTTGCTGACTGGTTCAGATGCAGATACGTCTAGGGAATGCACAGCCTCAAACCATTGTGACCATTTTCCTACAAGTGTTTCATCAGGCTGACTATCAGCAATTTTAACTTGATGTTTGTGGATCACAAAATCAATGAAATCGGTCACTTCTTGCAGGAGTGGTTCGGAAAGTTGCTGCAATTTTGCAATGGTAGTTTCAGGAATAGTCATGATAATTGCCTTTTTCACTCCTCTTACATTTTTACTCAAAAATTTGACTAAATGTACAGCAAGGGCGATCGCACTGTAAATCTATGCTGCTAATTGGTGATCGCTTTTTGTAAGAATACCTGCGGGTTAGCGATCGCCTTTTATTGCTCACCTTCCAAATGCCCTTCAAGCTTGTATCGTATATGATAAGGGAATTTAGCCTCTGTGCCAGAATCTATGCTTAATCTTGATTACACCAATCTTGTCCAAATCATCCAGCCTTATAAGATTCCAGGACGTGAAGAAGCTAGTGCATTTTTAAGTTGGTTCTTAGTGAATATATATAGATTAAACGTTATTGAAGTTCAGAATATAGTTTGTGACGGACGTGGAGACAAGGGTATTGATGGAATTTATATTAATGAGAATGAAGAATCTATAGATATTTTTCAATCAAAGACAGTTCAAAATTCTAATAAAACTTTAGGAGACACGCAGCTTAAGGAATTTGTAGGAAGCTTGAAGCAACTAGAAACGTCTGAGGGCATAGACTCGATGATATCAACAACTGGCAATACTCAACTGAAAAATTTGCTTATGGAGTATAGAGATATTTTTATCTCTTCCAGATATACAATTCATGGCATCTTTGTTACCAATGCAATCAAAGATTCAAATGCTGATAGTTTTCTTCAAGCGACTTCACAAATTAAGTTAGAAGTATGGGATAAATCTTTAATTTCTCAGATGTATGTACCAAGCGATAAAGCAATTCCAGCAACATCTGAGATTGCCTTTGATGTTTTTGGCTTTGACTATACTCAGTATAATGTTGCCAATACTGCAAAAGTAGTAATTGCTCCAGTGTCAGCAGTGGATTTGATACAGATGGAAGGCATTGAAAATCAGCAGCTTTTCGATTTGAACTTGAGGAAAGGTTTAGGAAAGACAAAGGTTAACAAAGATATTACTAAAAGTATATCTGAACCTTCAGAACATATTAACTTTCTACTTTACCATAATGGAATAACTATTATTTGCGACAGCCTTGATACCTCAGAGAAAGATAAAGTAAAGATACAAGGATACTCAGTAGTTAACGGTTGTCAAACAGTATCTAGCCTTTATGAAAATAGAGGTAAAGTATCCAAGGATCTAAGAATATTGACTCGAATTATTCAAGTAAATTCTACACAGTCAAGTCTTATATCTAGGATTACTCATAACAGCAATAATCAAAATGGTATCCAAGCGCGAGATTTTCGGTCAAACACACAGACCCAAGTTAGACTTCAACAAGAAATTGACCAGAAATATCCAGATTATTTCTATGAAATTAAGCGCGGAGATACGCCTGGTGAACGTATAGCTATAGAAAATACACTTGCTGGACAGATTCTACTTGCATTTGACTTGAAGCGACCTTCAGATGTTCAAAGATATAGTAAGATTTTTGATGATTTACACCATGATATTTTTGCTCGGCCAGAAGTAACTGGAGGAAGAATTGTAGTTTTATTTGATTTATATAAAGCAATAGAACAATATTTGGTAAAAATTGAACCTCCACTATTTGGTGGTTATCAAATAACTAAGTTTTTTCTTCTTTACCTTCTTTCAGAGGTTTTATCAGAAGATGAAGTTGGAAAAGCTTTTTGCAAAAAGCCTGAAAATTTTTCCAAAAATCCTAGCGAGAAGGCAAATCTTCTTAAATGTATCCATATCATTATGGGAGATATAGTTATCGATCTCAATGCAGAATTTAAGGAAGCAGGTGGGGAAAACTTTGACTTTAAAGGAACTTTCAAAGCTCCAAACCTTCTACGTAGTCTAGCAAACAAAGTAATTACTTCTCATAAAAAACTTATTGCGCGTGACCGTGTTGACTCATTTTCTAAGTTGTGGAATACATTAGTGAATCAGAACAGCCAAAAAATATAACTTAGGTGAATTCTAGTAATAAAACTACCATAGTCATTGCTTTCGATTTCGCTCAACCAACTGCGTAATCGAGAGTTGAACGAAGTCGAAACTCGTCAACATAGATATTTTTTTCATCAGAAATCCCCTTACTAGGGCTTGACTCAAGTGATCGCACCTTACTCAGAAACTCCTAACTCCACATTAATCAAAGGCTCACAGCTACTTGATTATCATATTCCGTAGATAGTAAAACAAAAAGCCCGCATAAGCGAGCTTTTTAAATCAATTAGATAACTTTACTTACCGTTTCGCCAACTTCTTCGACATCTTACGCAGACGAATCGATTGAGGTGTAACTTCCACCAATTCATCGGCGGCGATGTATTCCAAAGCACGCTCTAGGCTCATGTCTATCGGCGCTTGCAGTTGCACCAATTCATCGCCACCAGCAGCCCGGTGGTTGGTTAACTGCTTGGTTTTACAGATATTTAGTTCCAAATCTTGAGAACGAGTGTGTTCTCCCACGATCATGCCTCTGTAAACCTTTGTGCCGGGAGTAATAAAGAATGCTCCTCTATCTTCGGCATTTCTCATGGCGTAGAAGGTAGAAACGCCTTCTTCAAAGGAGATTAAAACACCTTTGTTACGGGCTTCAATATCACCACTGATTGGACGGTAGTCTAAGAAGCTGTGGTTCATGATGCCTTCGCCACGAGTCATCCGCATGAATTCACCCCGGAAACCAATCAATCCACGGGCGGGAATGACAAACTCTAACTGGGTGCGATCGCCACTACCTGGTTGCATATCTT
>NZ_DASQZC010000057.1:0-19092 GCF_035638895.1 Nostoc sp.
TCTTCCATTTCTGGCTTACCCTTCTTTATATGCTTTTCGCTCCGATGGCGTTACTTCTCTTGCGCTACTCAAACTTCATGGAATTATTAAGTTACCCTTTGTACGTAGCTTAAAATCATTTTTCTGGATTCTTTGACCAAGCTGGGTGAGAAAGTAAAGAAGCAAAGACTCTTACTCCCCGAAGTTGATTAGAGAGGGGTAAGTGACCTCTAGGCGCACTTAAATCCCAGGTAAACCCGTTAGGGTATCGTGTCCAGGTATTACCTGCTTTCCAGCCAATTTTCGGCCAGAAATTCTCCCAGTTTTTACCCAAACTTAACCAGATTTCTCGCTGCACTGAAAAACCAAATTTACCTTCGGAGTGCACTAACCAGAGGTTGTTAATGGTTTGTAAGTCAACAGCCGAAGTCTTTTCTACCTCAGTAAAGTACAACCATTTTCGTTGTACAGCCGTTGGCCCTGATAGTTCACACATTTTTTCGATGGTGACGCGATCAGCTGCTTGGAAGTCTTGAACAGCTAGTAGCTGTTGCAAAGAATTGTAGTTAATCCCGCACTCTGATTTTAGAGGTACAATTCCCTCAGGAAAAGAGGAGCGCAGAAATTCTTTGGCAAGAGGTGCATCAGAGTTATAGAGGACTTGGTAAGCTTTGCCATCGATCCAAGTCGCTGGGTTATCACGTCGTTTCTGTAAAAATTCCATCAACACCTCTAATCCCTCATTACCCAACTCAGCTAATTGTGGGATTATCTGTTGTTGGACTTTTTCAGACCCAGCGATTAACGGTTGTCGGAGGGAGTCGATGTCATTAGCAGGGCCTGATAAAATCATTGGGTCTGTCATGCCATTCTCGTTTTAGCGGTCAGTGAAAGAGCGGTAAGCTATCGGGCATTCTCTAAGGTGAAGCACTGATAGCGAAAAGTAGTTTACTATTTTTGATCGTACAAAATTGCGATCGCTTCACTGAATCCCACACTTAATCCCCAAATAATGTACAAGGGGAATAGGGGGAAAATCTGCGCCTTATGGCTTGGTGAACAAAAGACATAGCAAAATATACAAGCCTGCCACATAAGGTTTTTTTGAATAGCAGCGTATCGATTAGGAGTGTGTTAACGATGTACGAAAAGATTACCCCCCCCTCAGCCGGAGCAAAAATCACCTTCAAAAATGGTGAACCAATCGTACCGGACAATCCAATTATCCCCTTTATTCGTGGCGATGGTACAGGTATAGACATTTGGCCTGCTACCCAAAAGGTGCTAGATGCTGCGGTAGCCAAAGCATATAAGGGTCAGCGTCAAATTAGTTGGTTCAAGGTTTACGCTGGGGATGAAGCCTGCGATTTATATGGAACATATCAGTATTTACCTCAAGAGACTCTAACAGCAATTGAAGAATATGGTGTAGCTATTAAAGGGCCTTTGACTACTCCCATTGGGGGGGGAATTCGTTCTTTAAATGTAGCGCTGCGACAAATTTTTGACTTGTATGCTTGCGTGCGTCCTTGCCGTTACTATGCAGGTACGCCCTCACCCCACAAAAATCCCGAAAAGCTGGATGTAATTGTTTATCGGGAGAATACAGAAGATATTTATTTGGGCATTGAGTGGCGACAAGGTAGCGAAATCGGCGATCGCTTAATTAAAATTCTTAATGAAGAACTGATCCCCGCCACCCCAGAACATGGGAAAAAACGCATTCCTCTTGATTCTGGTATTGGCATCAAACCCATCAGCAAAACTGGCTCCCAGCGTCTAGTCAGACGTGCCATCAAACATGCTTTGCTATTACCCAAAAACAAGCAACAAGTGACTTTGGTGCATAAGGGCAACATCATGAAGTACACCGAAGGCGCTTTCCGCGATTGGGGTTATGAATTAGCAACTAGTGAATTTCGCCAAGAAACTGTCACTGAACGAGAATCTTGGATTTTGAGTAACAAGGAAAAAAATCCGAATATTTCCTTGGAAGAAAACGCCCGCGAGATTGATCCTGGGTTTGATAATCTCACTCCAGAGAAGAAAGCGCAAATTGTCAAGGAAGTTGAAACTGTTCTTAACACAATTTGGGCAACCCACGGCGAGGGCAAATGGAAAGAGAAAGTTTTGGTGAATGACCGGATTGCTGACAGTATTTTTCAACAAATCCAAACCAGACCGGATGAGTATTCGATTCTGGCGACAATGAACTTGAACGGCGATTATTTGTCTGATGCCGCCGCCGCCATTGTTGGTGGATTGGGAATGGGGCCAGGGGCAAATATTGGTGATTCTAGTGCCATATTTGAAGCTACCCACGGCACTGCACCCAAACACGCCGGATTGGATCGGATTAATCCAGGTTCAGTGATTTTGTCTGGTGTAATGATGCTGGAATTTATGGGTTGGCAAGAAGCCGCAGACCTAATTAAGAAAGGTTTAAGCGATGCGATCGCAAATAGTCAAGTCACCTACGATTTAGCCCGGTTACTAGAACCGCCAGTTGAACCCTTAAAATGTTCTGAATTTGCCGAGGCAATTATTCAGCATTTTGGTTAATTCTATTAGGGTTAATTAGTCGAATAAAAGACCTCTCCCTGGTTTTACTACGCAAAATCTGTCCCTCTCCGAATCGGAGAGGGAAAGACTTGAAGTTTTGTTCAAGACAGGGTGAGGTTCGTCGAACTTACACTAATTGTTTTAACTGTGATTTCGCTAATTTATCAGGTGCGATCGCTCCATTCTCTGTAATGATGGCTGTAATCAACTCAGCCGGAGTCACATCAAATGCTGGGTTGTAAAAATCTACACCTTCAGGTGTGAGAATGGTATCGCCAACTTGATAAATTTCTGTTGGTTCGCGTTCTTCTATCGGAATTTGGCTACCATCGGCTAATTCAAAATCAACGGTAGAAAGAGGTGCAGCCACAAAGAAGGGGATATTATGTGCTCTAGCTGCGATCGCAACACTATATGTACCAATTTTATTAGCAGTGTCGCCATTAGCAGCAATGCGATCGGCACCTACAACTACAGCATGAATTAAACCCTGTTTCATGCAATGGGCTGCCATATTATCAGTAATTAATGTAACTGGAATACCTTCTTGCACACACTCCCAAGTGGTGAGTTTTGCACCCTGCAAACGAGGACGAGTTTCATCGGCAAATAAACATTCTAAACGTCCTTCCCTCCATGCAGAACGTACCACACCCAAGGCTGTGCCATAACCAGCAGTAGCTAACGCCCCAGCGTTACAGTGAGTGAGCAGCCTCAGCTTTTCTGGGGTAGACGGTAAAACAGCCAAACCATGATCACCAATCGCTTGACAGGTTTGTAAATCTTCAATATTAATTGCTTGGGCTGTTTGGAAAAGAGTTTGCTTGATGTCTTCTACTGTTCCCAGCGTTTCGTAGGCGGCTTTCAGCATCCGGCTAATTGCCCAAAATAAATTTACCGCCGTTGGACGAGTAGAACGCAACAACTGAGCTACTTTATCTAAGTGTTGCAAAAATTCGTGGCGATCGCTTGTTTTAATTTCCCTTGCACCAAGATACATTCCATACGCCGCAGCCACGCCAATTGCAGGCGCACCTCGCACAATCATGGTTTTAATCGCCCGCGCCATATCTTCACTGCGGTGAATTTCTACAAATGTATATTCGTTGGGTAAGCGAGTTTGGTCAATTAGTGACACTGAATCATTGTGCCAAATAACGGGATAAACCTGGTTTGTCGAAGGTGTCATAAAAAAAGGTAGTTAGTAGATGGGCATTCAATACTGAACTGATGCAACAGATTTGCCAGAAACATCTTAGCTTTACTTAAGTATTTAATAAAAGAAATTTTTGCGATCATATCTTATTTTTACTCCAATATTGTTCGCAAATGTAGCTTGCTTCCAGAACGGTATCCGATGGAATTGGCATGATAACACCTTAAAAAAGATGATCTTGCAGGAAAATTTTTGACGATGATCTACAAAATTTCTATGCTGTAACTGATGGTGTTCAACCTAGAGAGTAAACAAGAGACTACAGTAAAGAACGTGTCCAATTTAAGGACTTCCAACTAAAAAAATATTCCATCGCTTTGGCGAACAGGGGAAGCAGGGGGTGCAGGGGAAGAAGAATCTAACGATCATCTTCGCTTCCAAAATTGAATAATTTAATTTCTGGAAATACCTTAACTACAATCGCTATATTTTACTTTTCGTTACATAACGATTAATTTTCCCTCCTACTTACTAGTAATGTCGCGATCGCCAGAATTTTTCTTCAATAAACGCCGCGATCGCCTTAAGCCTTAATAAATCTTCTTCCACTTAAAAATTAATTTATTTTCTGCTTAACAGTCTTAAATGTCCTTGCATTATCATTAGGAAAGTGCGAGGATGTCGATGTTAATTTAAAGCAATATTTGCTAAAGCATTTATCAAACTAAATATGTGTTGATATATTAAATGCCTTTGGCCTGGCTTTACAGCTAACCTACATTTTGATAAAAAATTGAACTAATTACTCAAAGGCTTTGAAATATAACTATGAAACGTCTTGTCATTTGCTGTGATGGAACTTGGCAACAGTTAACAAGTCCTTACCCAAGCAATGTGGTTAAGCTAGCTCAATCGGTGAAACCGATCGCCACTGATGGGGTTACACAGATCATATTTTATGACGAGGGCGTTGGAACCGAGAGTCAAAAGGTTTTAGGGGGAGCTACCGGAATAGGAATCGATAGAAATATAGAAGATGGCTACCGATTTCTTAGTCTCAATTATGTTCCTGGTGATGAAATCTATCTGTTCGGCTTCAGTCGTGGTGCTTACACAGTTAGAAGTTTAGCGGGGATGATCTATTGCTCCGGTCTTCTAGACCGTCCCCATGTCACCAAAGCACATCAAGCTTATGAGCTTTACCGGAACCGGAGTATTAAACCCAAGGATAAGACAGCAGTAGAATACCGTCAAACTTACGGCGATCGCGTCCCTATTACCTTAATGGGTTGTTTTGATACCGTTGGTGCCCTTGGTATTCCTGGGATACCAGCCTTTAGTAGGTTAAGCAAACAGCTTAATACGCGCTACAGATTCCATGACACTACTTTAAACAAATGTATTCAGAATGCATTGCACGCGATAGCGATTGACGAAATCCGTGAAATCTTTGATGTCACTCCTATGAAAAAGCATCCTGAGGCTGAAAACCAGCGCGTAATTCAAAAGTGGTTTCCAGGTGTACACGGTTGCGTTGGCGGTGGAACAAAAGAACACAGTGGGTTATCAGATGCTGCCTTACAGTGGATGATTGATTCCATCGGTGAACTAGGATTAGGGCTTGACTTAGATCCAAATATGATTCCTACAGGCATCAACCCTAATTATGAATGTGACTTTAAGAACGATGTTGGATTCTTTAAATTGGCAGGAATCAAGTTTCGTGAGGTCAGCGATGTCATTGAAGACCTTCATGAAAGTGCGATCTACCGTTTGAAAAGTCGCAAAGACTATCGACCAAAAAATTTACAAAAGATTATTTCCAAACTGAAATAAGTTAAATTAATTTGAGTAATCGCAGCAGATAAATTTCGGGTGCATTGAATACAGAATTGCAAAAAATAAGGAATAAATTTATGACCGGAAAAAGAGATACATCTAAAGATGGCTTAGGTAACAAACTTCAAACATTAGTTTTAACAAACTTTAAACCGATTTGGAAACTTTTACAAAGTAACGAATCTATAAAACGTAAAGTTAACAAAACTCTACTCAATAGTCTCATCTACAAAATTCCGACTCGTCCTAATGCCTACAGTATGATGACTCTAGATGAGTATATTCCTGATACTAAAATTCCTAAGAAAACTGATGCTTATACTTCCTGGGAATCACTCAACGATCGCACTTATACAGGACGACATCTACCACCTGATCCCAAGTTAAACGCTGAGGGCAACTTACCAAAAGTTGAAGACCTAGCTATCTTATTCCGTAAAAGAGATGGTAAAACTATTTATTCTACCAAATCAACTATGCTGTTCCCCTATTGGGTGCAGTGGTTTACTGATAGTTTTCTCCGCCTTGATCACTATAATAAATTAAAAAATACTTCCAACCATGAGATTGATTTGTGTAATGTTTATGGTTTAACCAGAAAACAAACACACCTTTTAAGAAGCTTTAAAGGAGGTAAACTAAAATCTCAAAAGCTTAAGCGCCAAGATGGTGTAGAAGAAGAATATCCCTTGTTTTATTATGCCGATCCAGCGCAGGGTAAAGTTGACGCTCAATTTGAGGGTCTTTATGAACCTGTCAATGATGAAAAAAGACAGCCTGTAGATAAAAAACAATATCTGTTTGCGATGGGAGTAGAACGAGCAAATGTGCAAATTGGCTATGTCATGCTCAATACTCTATGTTTCCGGGAGCATAATCGGCTTTGTGATGAATTAGCAAGCAATTATCCAGATTGGGATGATGAACGCCTCTTCCAAACATCGAGAAATATTCTCATGGCGATTATTCTCAAAATCATTATGGAAGAGTACATTAACCACATAACTCCTTATCACTTTAAGTTGTTTGCCGATCCTGAAGCTTTTACTAAAGAAAGTTGGCATCGTCCCAATTATATGGCAATTGAGTTTGACTTTGTTTATCGCTGGCATAGTGCGATTCCAGAAACTTTTAAATATAACGGCAAACCAACTCATATTGCTACATCTCTCTGGAACAATAAGATGTTCATCGATCAAGGTTTGGGGGCATTGATGGAAGAAACTTGTTCCCAAGCAGGTACAAAAATTGGTTTATTCAACACGCCTGATATATTGGTTGAGTTAACTGAGTTACCGGCGATTAAACTAGGACGGCAACTGCAATTAGCAAGCTACAACGATTATCGCCAATTGTGTGGTTTCCCCAGAGTGACGAGATTTGAGCAAATTAGCGGCGATGAATTTGTTCAAGAGAAACTCAAAGAATTATATGGTCATGTTGATAATATTGAGTTCTTTGTCGGACTTTACGCCGAGGATGGGCGGAAAAATTCAACTATTCCTTCCCTAGTAGCACGCTTAATTGGCATTGATGCCTTTTCTCAAGCGCTAACTAATCCTTTACTATCACCCAATATCTTCAATAAACAGACTTTTTCTCCTGTGGGTTGGGACATAATTCAAAATACCAACACAGTCTCAGATTTAGTTAATCGCAACGTTCCTCAATCAGGCAGAAAGTACAAAGTTACTTTTGACCTTTAATAAACATCGGCTTTTAGTGCGATCGCTTTACCCCTACTATTAAGCAAGCTATGCGTAGCGTCTTGTATGGTGGAGCGATCGCTCTTAATAATACTCTTCTCACTCTGTCACTCGAAGCTGACTGGACAATAACTGCAAACAAGCGAGCGAACATAGCTTGGAATAAACTCAATTTAATAATTAATCCTACTTTCAAAAAAATGAACCTATTTACCGAATACCCAGAAAAAGACGAAGCCAAATATTCCGATCTCATGAGTGAGCTAGTTAAAAAGAACATGGCAAATCTTTACGGAGGTGAGAAGAAAAAAACTGCAAAGAGAGATACCCACTCTAAAACTAATGCT
This sequence comes from Nostoc sp., assembly GCF_035638895.1. Classification (GTDB taxonomy): domain Bacteria; phylum Cyanobacteriota; class Cyanobacteriia; order Cyanobacteriales; family Nostocaceae; genus Nostoc. The sequence goes on from NZ_DASQZC010000057.1 coordinate 7,590, forward strand.
GCTGTACAAGGGACTTTAGAAATTTTTGACTTTGATGAAGCAGCAATTAAGCAGGAATTGAGCAAGCGCACCTCATTAACTGAAGCTCAACTTCAAGCCATTTCCCTAAAACAAGGTTTATTTGCCAAACCCAAACAATATCCGGTTTGGCTACGATTTGCAAATGGAGCGTTTTCAGTAAAGAGTGATTATGAAGGGGATACGCGCTCCATGGCCGTAAAGGTAATAGGGGTAGAAGGAGAACGACTACCGCAAAGTCACGAGTTAAAAACCCAAGATATTATTGTCCACAATACCGAATTCTTTTTTGTTAGAACCATCAAAGACTTCCACAGCTTTTTTGTAGCGGTTTATCGAGCAGGGCTGTTTCCGGTTTTTAAGCTGTTGGTGCTTTTTTGGCTAAAGTTGCATCCCTATGAATCCACTCTTTTACAAACTAGTTTCAAACGGTTTCCCAAGAGTTTGCTCACAGAACGCTATTGGAGTGCTTCAGCGTTTTCTTTAGGACTCAAATCTGATTTTGACCCATCTCAACCAGGTCGAGTTCCTGTGGAATATCCGGCTGTAATTAAATATGCATTTACTCCAGTTTCCAGTCAACCACCTCATCAACAACTTCCTCTCGAATCCAGACCAGAAAGTGAGCTTCAGCGTGCCAAAGCCTCAGGTTCAGAGGACAACTACTACCGAGATGATATCATTCAAGCTTTAGCAAAGCCTGATGCTGAATATTGTTGGGACTTTCAAATTCAATTTCAAACTAGCCCAGAAATGTCTATTGATGATACCACTATTGTTTGGAATGAAAAGGAATCACCCTTCATTACAGTTGGTCGCCTAACAGTTAAGCATCAGCAGGTTAATTCTGCTAAAGATAATGACTTTGGGGAAAATCTCAGTTTTTCTCCTGGGAATGGTCTAGCAGTGCATCGTCCTGTCGGTGCGATCAATCGGTTACGCAGCATTGTTTATCCTATCGTTGCTAATGACCGTCATCAAAAACGAGGAGTCAAATATCAGGAACCAACTGTCTGATTTTCAGTAGAGTAAAATGACAGGTTTGCAAATCTTCAGCGATCGCACAATTGCAGCAGTAGCGTTTTCATCAGCAAATCGCCCACACCTGAGTCACAAGTGTGGGCGATTCATTTTACAAAGGATTAACTAAACAACAGCAGATACTTGTTGTTTAAAGAAAGCTTGCAACACTCTCTCTGCTATTTGATCGCTAGTTAAACCTAGTTCTGTTTTAGATTCATTGGGTTCAGCATGATCTACTAACACATCTGGAACACCGAATCGCTTGACAGGAACTAGAATCTCTGCATCCATTAAGGCTTCAGCGATCGCACTACCAAAGCCACCCATCACACAGCCTTCTTCTAAGGTGACAACACGGCCGATTTTCTTAGCTAAGGGTAAAATCAACTCGGTATCCAAAGGCTTAACGAAACGGGCATTAATTACAGTTGCTTCAATGCCATGTTCGCTGAGAATTTCCGCAGCTTGCATTCCTGGATAGACCATTGTGCCATAAGCGATGATTAACACGTCATCGCCTGTACGCAGAATTTCGCCTTTGCCGATTTCCAAAGGTTCCCAACCTTCTTCCATCAGGGGGACACCGTAGCCATTGCCACGAGGATAACGCATTGCGATCGGCCCACTGGTATGGTTAACGCCAGTTACTACCATGCGTTGCAATTCTGCTTCGTCCTTGGGTGCCATTATTGCTATGTTGGGAATGCAACGCAGATAAGCGATGTCATACATACCTTGGTGGGTGGGGCCATCAGATCCGACAATTCCTGCCCTATCCAAACAGAAGAATACTGGCAGGTTTTGGATGCAGACATCGTGAATTATCTGGTCATAAGCGCGTTGCAGAAAGGTAGAATAAATAGCGGCTACGGGGCGCATCCCTTGAGTTGCAAGTCCTGCTGCTAGGGTGATTGCGTGTTGTTCAGCAATGCCGACATCAATATATTGATTGGGCAGTTTTGCTTGAAGTTTATCTAAGCCTGTCCCCGTTGCCATTGCCGCAGTAATCCCAACGATTTTGGGGTTTTGTTCGGCAAGTTTCACCAGAGTGTGAGAAAAGACTTTGGCATAAGCCGGGGGTTTAGGTTTACTGGAAGGAATGGCTTTGCCAGTTGCTACGTTGAAGGGGCTTTGGGCGTGGTAGCCAACTTGATCTAGTTCGGCAATTTCATAACCTTTGCCTTTGACTGTTGCTACATGTACCAAAACTGGGCCTGGTATTTGATGTGCTTGTTGGAAGGTAGCAATCAATTCTTCGAGATTATGCCCATCGACTGGCCCAATGTAGGTAAAACCGAGTTCTTCAAAAACTGCACCTACCTTGGGAACAGCCAAGCGTTTCATACCTTCTTTGATGCGTCCGAGTTCGGGAGACAAGGATTCACCCACGAAGGGAATTTGCTTAAATTGTTCTTCAAGATTATCTTTAATAAATTGCACCGGCTGGCTGAGGCGCATTTTGTTCAGATAGCGGGGAATCGCGCCAACGTTGCGAGATATAGACATGTCGTTGTCGTTGAGAACAACCAACAGGTTAGTTTTTGGCAAGTGTCCGGCATGGTTGATGGCTTCTAAAGCCATACCCCCAGTCAGCGCCCCATCCCCAATCACAGCAACGGCTTTAAATTTTTCTCCTTTTAAGTCTCGTGCTAAAGCCATGCCCAATGCTGCTGAAATACTTGTAGAAGCATGTCCAGCCCCAAAGTGGTCAAACTTGTTTTCACAGAGTTTGAGATAACCTGCAACTCCATCTTTTTGTCTGAGGGTGTGGAAGCGATCGTATCGTCCTGTAAGCAGTTTGTGGGGATAAGCCTGGTGTCCTACATCCCAAATCACTTTATCCCGATCTAAGTCCAGCGTCTGGTAAAGTCCTAGTGTTAATTCTACAACACCCAACCCTGGCCCTAAGTGCCCACCATTAACTGCTACGGTTTGGAGATGCTTATCTCGAATCTGACGGGCAATCTGTTGCAGTTGGCGAACAGATAAACCGTGCAACTGATTAGGATGGGTGATTTCGCTCAGATGCATATTATAGGGTTTTCCTCTCTAACTTCAGGTTTTCGGTATTTTGATTTTCCCACGGCCGGGTTGTTCACATTATCAGACTCTTACATTGTTACTAAGTTGTAGCGGAAAGTATAACTTCGTAATGGATAATAGTGAAAAATTTGTTAACCATTAACAATTCGGTCAAACAAGGTTGAAATAAGTTAAAGTCAAAGCACATTTGTCAATAAGTGATGCTACTTAAAGATATTTGCTAACTCGTATAAAAAGCATGTGAGCCAGCAGCAGTTTGCGGAGATTTCTTAGCTGGATCGCTCACTTTATCTAAAGTCAGTATTTTTTTAGTAAAATAATCTTTCTAAATTAATAATTATAAAATTTTTTCTTATTTCTGAGATAACTAGTAAATAACATGCAAATTAGAATCACATCACAAAGTTTATAAATTTAGACTTTCTTAAATTATTTGTAAACAGCAAGATTCCCAACTTTTCTCAGAAGTCGGGAATCTAAAGCTTTCGATTTGAAGGAAATCAAATAGGATTACTATTTACCAAAAGCATCCTTGATATTATCAACGGTGCGTTCAACAACATTCTTTGTGTTGTCTACTGCTTCTTTAGTCCGAGCGGCATCTTCGTTTGCTCTTTTCTGAATTGTAGCCGCATCTTTCTTTGCTTTGCGCTCAATAAAACTACCATTGTCTGTTGATTCATCAACTTTACTAGCATTGCTCTTTGCAGCTTCTTTAACTTTATCTGCCGTATCGTCGATGAAATTTTTGGCTCGTCCAGCATCTTTACTGGTTTTTTCTTGAACTTTATCGCCTGCGTCTGATGATGCGATCAAGGTTGCAGTAGGAGCAGCCATTGCTGAAGTGTTCGATAAAAATGCACCTTGCCAAACGAAAGCGATCGCTAACATACAAAACAGTGTTGTAGCCATCCAGCGTTTTACCGTAGAAAGCTGTTTTGTAACATAATTCAATTTCATAGAAGACAATCTCATGTGACTTAGTATACTATTTCTACTTCATTTAGTTTATTTGCCATATCGCTCCCTAGATAGAAGTTCTTGCGTCATTAGTTATGAAATTAATTCACTATTTTGATAGATTGAATTTTGAGTAAAGATTTTTTTGCTGGTAATTAAGGATCGAATTAAACAATTTACAAGTAGGGACGCTTGCTTTCTGATTTTTTCTTAAGTCTAACTGCTTGAGCTAGATCACTATCTAACCGATATTGTCCGTGAGTTAATGTTGCAGGCTGATGCAATGGCATTGTCAGCCGCAACAATGCCATTGCAGGAGATTACTTTAAATAATGTGGCGATGCAATTAGTGTTATATCATCCTGTGAACTTCCTGCACGGACAACACTAAAAAACTATTAGGCTGACATTAATTGCTGAAGGCGCTGTGGCTCCTCTCCTAGCCAATCTGGATTTTGGGCAGTGCTATCGAAAATTGATGAGGTTTTGAAAGGCTCAAACTTGCCTCGTGATGCCGCTTCTGCTGTTTTTGCTAAAAGCGATCGCACCTGCTCGTCGTTCATCGGCTGGAACGTCCGCACTGCTTCAAAAGTTTGCTCTAGAATCTCCATGTTATCAATTCCGGTAATCACAACCGATGTGGGCAGATTCAAAGCATAGTGTAAACATTCAATTGGCGTTACAGTATTTGACCTTAAAATAATACCGTTTGCCAAGCTTTTCATTCCCAGAACGCCGATGTTTTGTTTAACCAGTTGTGGCACAACCAGTTTTTCAAAGCTCCGGTAGTGGGCATCCATCACATTGAGCGGCATCTGCGCTGTATCAAATTTAAACCCGTTAGTGGCTGCAACTTCGAGCATGTGCAGATGAACATAGGGGTCTTTGTGCCCAGTAAAACCAATATATCGGAGTTTGCCAGCTTCTCGTGCCTCAATCAAGGCAGCATTCGCTCCTTCTTCGTCGAAAACTCGATGTGGGTCTTCGTGCCGAAGGATTTCGTGGTGCTGAACGAGATCGATGCAATCAACTTGCAGGCGTTGGAGTGATTCGTCTAGCTGTTTTGCTGCTGCTTTTTTAGAACGACCATCGATTTTGGTCATCAAGAATACTTTATCTCGATAGTGATCGCGCAGCGCCTTTCCCATGCGAATCTCGCTGACTCCACCGTTGTAATCCCAACTGTTATCCATAAAGGTAATGCCACGATCAATGGCTGTTCTAACAATTCGGATCGCCAATTGCTCATCAACGTGCTTCAAGGCAATGTGCCAACCACCCAATCCAATGGCGGAAACTTTTTCTCCTGTACTGCCGAGAACTCGATATAGCATTTCTGAATTTGACGTAGTTCCTGCCATCTATTCTCCAAGTCTTTCAACTATTACTTCACATATAGCTATGTGGCAATTCAAACACAAGGGCAAGTTGAGAATATCTTGCTGAAGATACACTTTTCAACCCGATCAGGAAATTATTAAAGAAGTCAAAATACCGATGGCAATTTGGAATGTGTGAGATAGAGAAATTAAATGCTTCAAAATAAAACCGTTATATAACAAGTACTAACGGTTAGTTAACATATTCAATTATTGTCTCAATTCTAAATTTTGCACTATTACCAACTAGTTTTGGCAACAAGAGAAACTATTGGAACCTCGTTAATGATCAGAATCTACTGATCTTTTTTGTTGTAATATTACCCCGATATGAGCGATCGCTTTGGATCAAAATCCTATTAATTGGGCACGGTTTGCCGTGCCCGTATTAGGGCTTCATACCAGTACTTATGGGGTGTCTACTAAATTAGCTGTTGCGGGTGAGTCGGTACAGGGCATTTTTACTGTGGAGTGATGGAACAAAGTTTCCAGATAGACTCGAGCAGCACGGCGATCGCTATCTCCATTTTGGAGTAAAAACAATGATAGCGCCGCCGTCAATACTCTGTTTTCATCCCAATCAGGATGGGTTTCTAAGTAGTTTTTTAAGGATTCGTGAAGTGTTTCAGGAATTTCTGTAAAGATGCTAACCGTTGATTTCATGAGATTTTCCTCCTATGAGGATAATCAAAAGGGACAAGTTGCTTGCGCTGAAGCGGCCTAGAGCTACTTCACACGCTCTTTTGCCAGCCCGCCAATCTACGCTTACATCTAGTAGTAATATATTTTACACATTTGATGCTAACGGTTGAACGGATTACAAAAGCAAGCCGAATCATTGTGCGCCAAGAGGGGGTGGGTTTGTCAATGCTGCGAAATGTTAAAAACGAGTGTATAAAAAATAAATACGAACGAAATAATCAGCATTAGAGGCTGTTTTTCGTTACGTAACTTTATAAGAACTCAGTCCTTTAAGTTCGTTGCCACTGTTTATCAAAAATCCCCAACAGGAGAGTAAGAAGCTCATTAGCTCGTAGAGAACCTGTGGAAAACTGTTAAAATCCCTGTGGAAACCCTGTGGAATGAGTGAGGAAAATAGCAGCCTATGATAAGAATTACAAAAATGTCACGGAACCATGACATTTAAACTCATGAAATTAGCTTCTCAATCGCAGTTATCATCGTGGCTGTCCTCGATACATCCCCAGGTATGGATTTTTGCAATTGGTAGATTTCTGTCGGAAGTTGGTACTGGCTGTACCCTGTTTTACGCCCCGATCTTTTTTGTCAATCAAGTTGGTTTATCTGCAACCAGTGTTGGGGTAGCCTTGGGTAGTGCTTCGATTTCCGGCGTTGTAGGGCGGATTGTAGGTGGTTCTTTAGCTGATTCTGAACACTGGGGACGCCGCCGCACTTTGTTGCTAGCCACGGCGATTTCCGCGATTGGTTCTCTGGTTTTAGCTACAACCAATAATTTTACGATTTTGGTAATCGGTAGCTTGATTAGCGGTTTAGGGATAGGTTTCTATTGGCCTGCTGCTGAATCTGTTGTTGCTGACGCTAGCCAGATTGACAATCGCCGCGAAACTTTTGCGATCGCTCGACTAGCTGATAATCTTGGGTTAGCGATCGGAATTATGCTGGCTGGGTTTTTTATTGCGATCATTGGGAGTTATCGATGGCTATTTGTAATTGATGCCATCTCTTTTTTGGTGTTTTTTGGGGTTGTCTATGTAGGAATTAATGAAACTGAACAGCAGCAGATAGAGGAATCTGAAAAGACGGAACTTTTGGCTTCTTGGATGGCAGTATTAAGCGATCGCCGTTTCTTGGTCTACATAGCAGTTAATATATTCTTCACAATCTATATTTCTCAAATCCACAGCACCCTGCCGCTTTTCTTCAAAAACTTTGTCATAAAAAGTACTACTGAAGGATTTGCTCAAACTACGATTAGCGTTCTATTTGCTTGGCATCTGGTGTTCGCCATCATCTGTCAGTTGCCTGTAACTAGCATCTTAAAACGCTGTTCTCATACACTCGCGCTTACTGTTTCCGCTATTTTCTGGGCAATTGGCTTTGGCCTAATTTGGGTAAGCGGCACTGCCCCATCTCATCATCTAGTTTGGGCAATATTGGCATTGGGAGTATTTGCTGTGGCGATTGTCTCTTATACCCCATCTGCTGCCTCTTTAGTGACGGAGTTAGCCCCGGAAAATCAACGCGGCGTTTATTTTTCCATCAACGCTTTGTGCTGGGCTGTTGGCTCTTTTATTGGTCATCCCTTGGGTGGATGGGCATTAGATCAACCACAAATTATTACCAATAGTTACTGGTTATGCTTCATCTTGAGTGTGGCGATCGCTGTGGCAATTTTACAATACCTCAGTCGAATTTTGGTTGATTAATCACCAAAATGGTATTATGCTGATGTTTAGCGATTTTATAAGGAGTTAAATCATAGTGGTACGTTGATACAACAAACTGACAAATCATTTAAATCGCTGCGATCGGTCTAAAAGTCCGATAAATTTTGATTTTTTGTTTGTTGTGATGGCGTCATAATCTACTATGAATATTCCTTCCTTGTATCTCGAAAAAATTTGTGCTGTCTATCCCAATATCTCTGTTGATCATCTTGACTTTAATCAAGATGGAATGGTTAACGATGTGGTAATTGTTAATCATGAGCTTGTATGTCGCTTTGCCAAAGATGACTGGGGAAAACAGGTACTTTCCCATGAAGCTAAGGTGTTGGAAGTGGTGCAAAAGTATGTTGAATTGCGAGTTCCACACTTTGAACACTTGGAACAAGGCTTTACAAGCTACAGATTTATTAAAGGTGAACCGCTATCTCGTAACACCTTGCTGAAGCTGAGTGAAGCATCACAAGCGGGTATAATCTCCCAACTAGCCAGATTTCATCAACAATTGCACAGCATCCCAAATGAAGTTTTAGTTAATGCTGGGGTGTCTTCCTCTGGTGCAGAACGTTCTCGTGAAGATTGGTTGCAGTTGTATGAGCAAGTTCAAGAAATTCTCTTTCCTCACCTGTGGCGTCATCAGCAAACTTGGATACACGAACTCTTTGCACCCGTAATTACAGGTGAACTTGACCTTAACTACACACCCGTACTGATCGACGGCGACAAGCCAGTGTATCACATTCTGTTTGACCCGATCTCAGAGAGGATCAGTGGTCTGATTGATTTTGGCACGGCTGGTTTAGGCGATCCAGCTTGTGATATTGCCGTGCAACTTGGTAATTACGGAGAAAGTATTGTGCGGCGTATGGAAAGCGGCTATCCCATGTTACCGGATGTCATCGACCGGGCACGTTTCTGGGTTGGGACACTTGAACTTCAGTGGGCTTTGGCTGGAATCAAATTTAACAATATCTCATTGTCGTTGGCACATATTGGTTTAGCCAGAGAGGTTCAACCTTTAGGTACACGGTTAAGTTAACCTGTCATAGCCAATAACAAAGGGCACGTTTGTTTAATTCTAGAAACTGGCGAAGTTAGGGAACAAAGTTTTTTATTTAGTTCCCGTACCCGCTAATTTTACTGTCATTTGCCTATATTCTTTACTGGCGACGTTCTTGGAGCTTACGATATACAGATTTTAAATCAACTTGATGGTGAGCTAAGGCAACCAAAGTATGATATAGCAAATCAGCCACTTCACCTGCGATCGCATCTGCTTCATCATCTTTAAAAGCCATTACTACCTCGGCGGTTTCCTCACCGATCTTTTTCAAAATTTTGTTATCGCCACCTGCGAATAGTTTACAGGTATAAGAACTTTCAGTAGGATTATCGCGGCGATCGCATATTATTTGAAACAATTGTGACAATGTATCCCCTGGTGGCGGGGCAATTTTTCCTTCTATTTGGTGAAAGCAACTACGTTCTCCAGTATGACAAGCAACATCTCCTAATTGCTCTACCCCGATGAGCAGCGCATCACTATCGCAGTCATAACGGATACTTTGCACTTTTTGAATATGTCCAGAAGTCGCCCCCTTATGCCACAATTCTTGCCGGGAACGGCTCCAAAACCAAGTTTCTTCAGTTTCTAAAGTTTTTTGTAACGACTCCTGATTCATCCACGCCATCATCAGGACAGTACCATCCAAATAATCTTGGACAATTGCAGGCACTAGACCCCGTTCATCGTAGCGAATTTCCTCAACAGGGATAGCGTAATGCAGTGAGTGCGAATCGTTAGAAGACATACCAGCTAGTTTGCTCTAATGAGAATAATTCATGGATTTACGATACCATTCTCAATAGGGCAACTGGCATGTTTTTTTGAATTGAACTATTTTATCTAGCTCTAAACAAGAACATTCCGTTCCATAGCAGACTGCATCTTTACAGCACTCAAAGCGACTTTATGAGCTTTTGAGGCTTCACCATACCAATGGATAGCCGAATTAAAAGCTGCTCGGTAAAGATCCTGGTATGCTTCAGATAATCGAGTTTGAATATCTAGAGGTAAGTCTTTATTCGAGTTGTATAACATATTATTATTTTTTGGTTCAGCTATTTACATAGGATAGAAATTCTAAGTAGTTTTTGACACTATCCTGAGATAGAGCTTTTTATTGCCCACTGTTAGGAGAGAACCTTGGTAAACACCACAATTAAAACAACAAAATCACAAGAAATCTTCGCTGCTGCTCAAAACCTCATGCCTGGAGGAGTCAGTTCTCCAGTTCGTGCCTTTAAATCTGTAGGCGGACAACCCATCGTTTTTGAGCGTGTTAAAGGCGCATATATTTGGGATGTAGATGGCAACCAATATATAGACTATGTAAGCACTTGGGGGCCAGCTATTTGCGGTCATGCTCATCCAGAAGTAATTGCAGCCTTGCATGAAGCTTTAGAAAAAGGCACGAGTTTCGGCGCTCCCTCAGTCCTAGAAAATGTTTTGGCAGAAATGGTCATTGATGCCGTTCCTAGCATCGAAATGGTCAGATTTGTCAACTCTGGAACTGAAGCTTGCATGGGAGTTTTGCGACTGATGCGGGCTTTTACAAAACGAGACAAAATCATCAAGTTTGAAGGCTGCTATCACGGACACGCCGATACCTTTCTAGTGAAGGCGGGTTCTGGTGTCGCCACACTTGGCTTGCCAGACTCACCGGGAGTTCCGAAAGCGGCAACTAGCACCACTCTAACCGCGCCTTTTAACGACTTAGAATCTGTCAAAGCCTTGTTTGAAGAAAACCGCGACGAGATTGCTGGTGTAATTCTTGAGCCAGTTGTCGGCAATGCTGGATTTATCGCGCCTGACGCTGGCTTCTTAGAAGGATTACGGGAACTGACTCACGAACATGGAGCGTTATTGGTATTTGACGAAGTGATGACAGGCTTCCGTATTGCTTACGGTGGCGCTCAGGAAAAATTTGGTGTTACTCCCGACTTAACAACCTTGGGTAAAGTTATTGGTGGTGGTTTGCCAGTAGGAGCTTATGGCGGTCGCCGAGATATTATGTCAATGGTTGCCCCCGCCGGCCCCGTATATCAAGCTGGGACTCTTTCTGGTAATCCTTTGGCGATGACTGCTGGTATTAAGACTTTAGAATTACTGCAAAAGCCAGGTACTTACGAGTATCTTGACCGGATTACTAAGAAGCTAGCAGATGGTTTGCTGCAAATTGGCAAAGAAACTGGTCATGGGGTATGCGGTGGTCAAATCAGCGCCATGTTTGGCTTATTCTTTACCTCTGGCCCAGTTCATAACTACGAAGATGCCAAAAAATCTGATACAGCCAAATTCGGACGCTTCCATCGGGGTATGTTAGAGCGTGGTGTTTACTTAGCACCCTCTCAATTTGAAGCTGGATTTACGTCTTTTGCTCACACTGAAGAAGATATTGAGCAGACTTTAGCAGTTGCACGAGATGTAATGTCTAGCCTGTAAGGGACTTCCAATTGAAGAAAGAGACAAGGGGACAAGGGGACAAGGGGAGGAAATCAGATGGGGATTCAGACCCCACCTGATTCAAGTCCACCAAAAAGTGGTGGGGGTCTTAAACCCTTGGGCGTTGCCGCACGACTTGGGGATGGGGA
>NZ_DASQZC010000058.1:0-4655 GCF_035638895.1 Nostoc sp.
TCCGGGAGTAAACATGGAACGCGCTATTTCTGCGTTGGGGATTTTAGTTTTTATTGGTATATCCTACGCCTTCTCGGTTAATCGTCGTGCGGTGCGTTGGCGCGTAGTAGCTTGGGGTTTGGGATTAGAGTTTGCATTGGCGCTAGTAATTCTAAAAACTCCTTGGGGTTTGAATGTGTTTAAATCTCTGGGAGATATTGTCAGCCAATTTTTAGCATTTTCTGATGTTGGTGCAAAATTTGTCTTTGGAGAAAATTTTAAGGATCATTTCTTTGCCTTCCAAGTGCTGCCGACAATTATCTTTTTCTCTTCCTTTATCAGCGTTTTGTATTACTACGGCATTTTACAGCGAGTCGTAAATGTGATGGCGTGGGTAATGATGAAGACGATGAAAACATCCGGTTCTGAATCTTTATCGTGTGCAGGTAACATCTTTTTGGGGCCAACAGAGTCGGCGCTGATGGTTAAACCTTATATAGCGAAGATGACGCAATCAGAACTTCATGCCCTGATGACGGGTGGTTTTGCCACAATTGCGGGTGGAGTACTAGGGGCATATCTCTCCTTTGGGATACCAACAGAACACCTGATTGCTGCTTTTTTTATGACTGCTCCCACATCGTTGGTGGTATCAAAATTGCTGTACCCAGAAACAGAAGTATCAGAGACGGCTGGCAAGGTAAAAGCAAATGTAGAAACCAATTATGTAAATGTAATTGATGCTGCTACTACCGGAGCAATTGATGGTGTGAAATTAGCAGTTAATGTTGGGGTGATGATTATTGCCTTTTTAGGATTATTAGCTGCCTTGAATGCACTGCTGGGATGGTTGGGGACATTTGTAGGTTTACAGCAACTGTCATTACAGTGGATTTTATCTTTTGTTATGGCTCCAGTAGCTTGGCTGATGGGCGTACCTTGGGCTGATTGTCGGCAAGTCGGGGCTTTATTGGGTACAAAAACAATTCTGAATGAGTTTATTGCTTTTTTGGATTTGAAGGCACTAATTGAAAGTGGTAAAATTTCCAAACGTGCAGTAATTATTGCAACTTACGCCTTATGTAATTTTGCTAATATCGGTTCAATTGGAATTACTATTGGCGGCATTACTGGAATAGCACCTAATCGCCAGCATGATTTAGCTCGCATGGGTGTAAGGTCAATGGTTGGCGGATTGCTAGCGGGTTTTATTACCGCTTGTATTGCTGGGATGTTGATTTGAAAGAGGCGCGGGGTATAGGGGAAAAGAGGGTTTTCCGATTTTGGCGATCGCCCTTACCCCCTATGCTGGAGAAAGCGATCGCTGGGTGAATTTTAGCAGCCGGGTTTCCAAAACACGTTGCCAAACCAGTACGACCAACTTAATTACTAACCTCAATTGCAGATTTGCTAGCGCAAGGGTATAACTAAAACTTTTTATAATGATGCTGCCCAGTAGCTTAAAACGCCAGAATACGTTGCATTTATGTGAAAACACTGGGTTTCATGGTGGAGTAAAACCGGATTTATTATCCTACCTCCAGAGGAGTTATGAGCAAAGATGTTACATATTAGACACTTTAAAAATCTTAATTTATCCGTAGATTCATTTTTATAAAATTGTATTTTGCAAAAAAATAATTCCTAGACAAATCATAGGCAAAAATCTTGGCGCAATCATGCCCAAAATTTTTGATTGCGATCGCTAATTTTCAGTCTAATATTTTAAAATTTACCATTAGAGACAACTATCTAAAGAGTGAAAGTTATTTCTCGAGATCCAGCCATTAGTTAGTTGTATAATTTCCCTCAAAGATTAACAATACAAAATATCGCCAAAACAGATTTTATTTCTTAAGTGTTGCTAAAGATCATGAGGCATGTAGCTTGACGGCATTAACCATCTTCTGCAATTATAAAGAGGCGGCTATTAAAAGCTAATTATTCTAGTGCTTGGCTGCGATTTTATCAGTTATAAAATCGCCTACTTGCATGTAAGGATCTTTATTTTTGCAACATACCATATAGCACAATATCGTTGCTTATGCTTGTTAGTGTTATATGCGGTTTTTTAAAAACCAAATATAAATTTTGTACTACGTGTGGTGAACATTTAGATAATAGAGGAGATTTCCATGTTTAGTTCCTTTCGTTGGCCATCAGCCAGGGTTGCTTTAGTAGTTTTGGGGATGACAGCTGCTACAATCACTCCCATAGTAATTTCTACCCCAGCTTTATCTCAAAATACTGTTCCATCTACGACACCATCGCCTGCAACACCATCGCCTGCAACACCATCACCTACTTCATCAGTAAACTTGTCTGATGTTTCCTCAGATTATTGGGCGCGTCCCTTCATTCAAGCCCTAGCTGACAATAACGTGATTAGTGGCTTTCCTGATGGCAGCTTTAGGCCGAATCAAGGTGTGACTCGGGCTGAGTTTGCCGCCCTAATTCAAAAAGCTTTCCCTAACCAAAATCGAGTTCGGCAATTAAGCGCAGGTGGATTTAAGGATGTTCCTGCTGGCTATTGGGCAGCTTCTGCAATTCAGAACGCCTACGAAACTGGATTTCTAGCAGGTTATCCTGGGAACGTATTTAGACCAAGTGAACAAATACCGAAGGTACAGGCGATCGTTGCTGTAACCAATGGTTTGGCTTTAACTGGTAGCACCACTGGAGCCAGTACTGACCTCAGCACCTACTACACCGACGCCTCAGCTATCCCGAACTATGCTGTTAGTAGTGTGACAATAGCAACACAATCTAATATTGTTGTTAATTATCCAGATGTAAAACAACTCAATCCGCAACAGCCCCTGACTCGTGCTGAAGCTGCGGCACTCTTATATCAAGCTTTGGCTAGACAGGGAAGGGTGCAACCTATTGCGAGCAATCTTCCAGCTAATCAATATATTGTCGGTGCAACTCAAACCGGTAATGATATTGTTTCTCTTGCTGCATCCAGTACTTCTTTGACAACTCTGACTTCTTTATTAAAGACAGCTGGTTTAACAGATATTCTTCAACAGCCTGGCCCTTATACAGTCTTCGCTCCAACCGATCAAGCATTTGCTGCTTTACCTGCTGCTACCTTACAGCAGTTACAGCAACCAGAAAACAGAGATGCATTGATTAAGATTTTGTCATACCATGTCGTTCCTGGTGCAGTTACTTCTAGTCAACTCTCGGCTGGAGAACTGAAAACCTCTGGACAAAGCTCTGTAAATATTCAAATTGATCGCGCTAACAATCAAGTCTCGGTGAATAATGCCAGAGTTATCCAGGCGGATGTCCAAGCTAGCAATGGTGTTATCCATGCAATTAACCAAGTCCTCGTTCCGCCTGATGTTAACATCAGTCAGTTAAATCAGCCGCCAACAGGAAATACAGATGGCACAACGCCTAATGTAAGACCAGGTAGAACTACTCTTGGTGGCCCTAGCTACATCGGGGGTGGTGGTAACATTGGTTTGAGCGGTGACGATACAGCTTTGGGCGACAGCAACTTTTCAGCGTTCAGCAAAATTGGTCTGACACGCAATATCTCAGTTCGGCCATCAGTGATCTTTGGGGATGATACATTGTTTTTGGTTCCCTTGACTTTGGATTTTACTCCTCGCGCAAGCACTGAGGTGGGTCAACGAACTTTCTCTATCTCTCCTTATCTGGGTGCTGGTGTAGCGATAGAAGCTAATCTCGATACTGATTTTGGATTACTGCTAACTGGTGGTGTAGACGTTCCTCTCGGTACTCGATTTACGTTAAATGGCGCTGTAAATGCTGCTTTTATGGATGAAACTGATGTCGGGCTACAATTAGGACTTGGCTACAACTTCTAATTTAAGATAGAAATAGGGGCAATTGATCAATTGCCCCTACCTAGAAATAAAAGTCTCGGCTGGTGTTTGCGTAATTTATAGCCATTTTCAATCCGATAAGGTATAAGTATGCAAATAGACCTAACCCCCTAACCCCCTTCCCGAAACGAGAATGGAAGTGAGGTCAAAATTGTACCTCACGCTTGTCGAGAACCGCTATATAAACAACTAGAAATCAGTATACTAAGATCGCTTGATAGCTAAAGTCAGTCCATCGGCGATTGGGACAAGGGAGAGCGTTACCCGTTCGTCATGATGTAACTTCTCGTTGAGCGCCCGGATAGCTTGGGTGCTTTCATCTTGATTTTGCGGGTTAGCAACTTGCCCTGACCATAAAACATTATCAATAGCAATCAATCCACCTGGACGCATCAGTTGCAGCGATCGCTCATAATATCCATCATAATTTTCTTTATCAGCATCAATAAAAGCAAAATCAAATGTCTCGGCTTGTCCAGTTGCCAACAGATGATCTAAAGTTTCTAAACCTGGTGCCAATCGCAGATCAATTTTCTCAGCAACCCCGGCTTCTTGCCAATATCGGCGGGCGATCGCAGTAAATTCTTCACTCACATCAGCAGCGATTATCTTCCCATCAGCCGGTAGCGCCAAAGCTACAGAAAGTGAGCTATAACCAGTAAATACTCCAACTTCCAGGGTTTTCTTAGCTCCAATAAGCTGCACCAAAAGTCTCATAAACTGCCCTTGTTCTGGTGAAATCTGCATTCCACTTCGGGGATGGCTGGCGGTTTCTTGGCGCAACTTCAAAAGAATCTCCGGTTCCCGCAACGAAAC
>NZ_DASQZC010000059.1:0-2524 GCF_035638895.1 Nostoc sp.
TAAAGTGCGTGTTGAAATTTTTCGCCAGTACAACTTCAAAACTTTCCGCCATGCCATCGAATTCATGAATCAGGTTGCGCCCGGGTGTGATATTGCACTCCACCATCCTCGATGGGAAAATGTTTGGCGAACAGTTAGAGTATATCTAACAAGTTGGGACATTGGTCATCAAATCTCAGATCGAGATATTCAGTTAGCAAAATATTTTGATAAAGCTTTTTATGATTTTCCTGGAGCAAAGCTAGATAGCTAGGCTATAACCAAAAGTTGAAAACGCTTTATATTCAAGCTGGTTTTAAAGATGAGATTGCAGTCATAATTGATCAAGATGGGAAATCGAACTGAGTGATTGCCTGTCACCCATAATTTAAATTGAGGCTTAAATAAATAGGCTAGGTGAAACCTTGAAGTAATCACCAAGTATTCTGGCTTGTGCCTTGCTAATCGAAC
Source organism: Nostoc sp. (assembly GCF_035638895.1). Classification (GTDB taxonomy): domain Bacteria; phylum Cyanobacteriota; class Cyanobacteriia; order Cyanobacteriales; family Nostocaceae; genus Nostoc. Next base: position 451 of record NZ_DASQZC010000059.1, read on the forward strand.
GCTTACCATTACAGCGCTTCCGGCTATTATGCAATATAGTTTTCTCTTTGCCCCTCCCCTATCATTGCTTTCAGCTTTTAGGATGTACCTCATAGCTGCCGGAAGTGCTGTAACAACTTCAGACACCACACCGCTCGATCCAATAACGCCTACCAAATCAGCTTGACGGGTTCCACTTGCTTCCATGATGTGTTGAAGTATCTCATGAGGCACGGATAAATCCATCGGGTAGTTCTGTGTTTCATATACTTCAATCAGCTTCACCAGCAATTTATATAGAACTCGCTGCTCTGGAGTGCGATTTTTTGCAAAGGTTTAGACGCTCTACCACTCTCAATATACGTTCGTATTCGTCTTCCGTTTCAATTACCTTGGGAGCAACTTCAGCTACTAGATTTCAATAAGCAGTTTCGTCAAAAGTAAAAGTCATTTTTCCATTTGCCTTTATCGTATTCAGTATATGAGTCTCTCAAAACGAGAGCAAAAAATTAAGAGTACTTATTTGGAGTACGGGTTAGTTCAGGTTAATCCAGCATTGAAAAAGCTGGTGACAATGATGGCTCACTGGTGTGAGATCCTAGAGACAGTCAATGGAGGCTCAACATAATGGAACAACATCACAAGCCAACGGTTATAATCACAGGTGCCTCTTCAGGGGTCGGTTTGTACGCTGCCAAGGCTCTTGCTGAAAGAGGATGGTATGTAGTAATGGCTTGTAGGGATATAGCGAAGGCTCAACTTGCAGCCCAATCTGTAGGAATCCCGCATCAGGGTAGCTACACTATCATGCATATCGATCTTGGCTCTTTAGAAAGCGTTCGACAATTTGTGAATAACTTTCGAGCAAGCGGCAACTCTCTAGATGCTTTGGTGTGCAATGCTGCAATTTATATGCCCTTAATAAAGGAGCCTTTACGCAGTCCAGAAGGTTACGAGTTAACTGTCACCACAAATCACCTTGGACATTTCCTTTTGTGCAACCTAATGCTAGAGGATCTGAAGAAGTCATCTTCAGAGCCAAGGCTCGTAATTTTAGGAACTGTCACCCACAATCCAGACGAACTGGGTGGGAAGATTCCGCCGCGTCCCGACTTGGGCGATTTGCAAGGGTTTGCAGAAGGATTTAAAGAGCCAATCTCAATGATTGACGGCAAGAAGTTTGAACCCGTCAAAGCTTACAAAGACAGCAAGGTTTGCAACGTGCTGACTATGCGGGAACTGCATCGGCGCTATCACGAGTCAACAGGTATCGCCTTCAGCTCTCTCTATCCGGGATGTGTTGCAGAAACGCCGCTATTTAGAAACCACTATCCTTTATTTCAGAAAATCTTCCCATTATTCCAGAAGTACATCACTGGGGGATATGTGTCTCAGGAGTTGGCAGGAGAACGGGTTGCTGCGGTAGTTGCCGAACCTGAATACAATCAATCTGGTGCTTATTGGAGTTGGGGAAATCGCCAGAAGAAAGATGGCAAGTCCTTTGTTCAAAAGGTCTCTCCTCAAGCCCGCGATGATGAAAAAGGCGATCGCATGTGGGAACTAAGCGCAAAGTTGGTTGGAATTGCGTAATAGAAGAGGATTTGGCCTTAACCCTGTGCATGATTGATCAATCTATTTTTTTGAATGAATTGGCATTATGTGCAAGTAAACAATAGGTTGAGGTGATTATTACGTCACCTCTGACTTAATTGATAGTTTCACTCTACATAGCTAATAGGTTACGCCGTTGTAGCGTTAGTGCGATGTCTATGACGGGCTATGTCTAAGCATTCTTCCAGACTACAATCACAGTAAAGATATACGAAAAATTATCTAAACATTTTCTATGAAAACTGCCAATACCTCTTGATTTCCTAATTCGTTGACTTATACCCGGAAAAGATGTATAATTACATTCGCATAGAAGGGGAGTAGCTGCTGGCCAAAAAAATTAAAAGCCAGTACATCTGAATCAACATACTGGCGATGAGCCTGGTTCAGATGGCAAGTAATCAATATTTGAAAGCGAGACCTTCACTAAGTTCACACCGAAAAGTGTAAACTTGGTGAGGTCTTTTGGTTCTCATCAAGCTTC
>NZ_DASQZC010000060.1:0-5103 GCF_035638895.1 Nostoc sp.
AAAATACCTTTCCTGTCATTGCGAGCGGAGCGAAGCAATCCCAGGCGATTGCTTCGCTCCGCTCGCAATGACTACACAAATTTTGCATGAATTTTTACCCCCTAAAAAGGCACAAAGTCAACAGCCTAGATTCAGACCCCACCTGATTCAAGTCCACCAAAAAGTGGTGGGGGTCTTAAACCCTTGGGCGTTGCCGCACGACTTGGGGATGGGGAGACAATTCCCCAAATTGTTTCCCCTAAACCACTCGAATCTGACCAAACATCGAGTTGTCGAGCAATTTTTACACAAACTTGTTGATGACGGCGGTGAGGAGTGCGAGTCACAAAGAGTTCTCCATTAATAATTTCATAGCGCGTCCACTCATTTTCGGGTAGAACCTCTAAATCGTAAATTGTCCAGCGTACTCCCTCAACGGCTTGGTTCATAATTGTCCCCGTTTGGCTCGTTGCCTTTATTTGTTTAATTTTATCTTTTCTTGGGACAAGGTAACTATGGGGTTTAAATTACAACCATAATTAAAAACGGAAGTTCAGGCAAAACTCTGTATGCTGACATTTACCCAACTTAAACCACCTAATTACGACGCCGCAGTTACTTTTACTCTGGCGCTAACAGCAGAAGAACGCACCCGCAGTCGTCATCGCTTTGAAACGGAAGATGGTATTGTATTTTTACATTTACCGAGAGGAACTGTCTTACACGATGGCGATATTCTGCAAGAAGAAACTCATAGCAGTTTAATCAGAATTACAGCTAAACCAGAACTAGTAGTGACTGCCTTTGCCCAAACACCACTTTTATTATTACGGGCGGCATATCATTTAGGAAATCGCCATGTACCTGTAGAAATTACCCCAACTTATTTACGCTTGTCTTCAGATTCGGTTTTACGCACCATGTTAGAACAACTGGGGTTAGAAGTTAAAGAGGAAATTTCACCGTTTCAGCCAGAATTAGGAGCTTATGGACAACACCATCATGCTCACTGATAGTCATCTTTTGAGTATTTTACAGTTGGCTAGTCCCGCTTTACCTGTGGGAGCATATAGTTATTCTGAAGGTTTGGAAATGCTGGTAGAAAATGGTACGATCGCTAACCACACACACCTCAAAGATTGGTTAAAAGCAGAGTTGCTTTACGGGGCAATTCGGTTAGAGGCGGCGGTAATGGTACGATCGCAGCAAGCGGCAAAAATGGGTGATCTAGAGTCGCTATGCCGTTGGAATCTGTGGTTATCCGCAGCTAGAGAAACAGAAGAATTACGCGCCTCTAGTTGGCAAATGGGGCGATCGCTGATCCAATTACTTGGTAAACTGGAACCGCAGATTATACCTATTGCCAATGCTGTAGGTAATCCTTGCAATTATGCGATCGCTTTTGGTATTGCCGTTGCCCATTGGCAAATCAGCATCCAAGCCGCATTACTAGGATATCTGCATAGTTGGGCAAGTAATTTGATTACTGCTGGTGTGAAACTCATTCCCCTTGGACAAACAGCAGGACAACGGTTATTGCTAGATTTGCAACCATTATTTAGCGTTGCGGCGTTAGAAGTTCTTGCGTTGGAAGATGATGAACTCGCCTGTTGTAGTTGGGGTTTGTCGCTGGCAAGTATGCAGCATGAAACGCAGTATACAAGGTTGTTTAGGAGTTAGTCATTGGTCATTAGTCGTTAGTCAAAAACTAAGAACTAATAACCATCTACCAAGGGAAAGTGACAAAGGACAAAGGACAAATAAAAATGAATGCATTTCGAGTGGGAGTTGCTGGCCCTGTGGGTTCGGGGAAGACGGCTTTGGTAGATGCTTTATGCAAGGGATTGCGTGAGCAGTATCAGATTGCGGTGGTAACGAATGATATTTATACTCAGGAGGATGCTCAGTTTTTAGTGCGTTCTCAGGCGTTGGCAAGCGATCGCATTTTGGGTGTAGAAACTGGTGGTTGTCCCCATACTGCTATTCGCGAAGATGCTTCGATGAATTTGGCGGCAATTGAACAATTAGAAGAACGTTTTATCGATTTGGATTTAGTCTTTTTGGAAAGTGGCGGTGATAATTTAGCTGCTACCTTTAGTCCAGAATTGGTGGATTTAACGATTTATGTTATCGATGTTGCGGCTGGTGATAAAATTCCCCGCAAGGGTGGCCCTGGTATTACTAAATCTGATTTGTTGGTGATTAACAAAACTGACCTAGCGCCATACGTTGGGGCAGATTTAAGTGTGATGGAACGAGATGCTAAAAAAATGCGCGGTGATAAACCTTTTATTTTTACTAACTTGAAAACTCAGTTAGGACTTGCAGATGTAATTAATTTTGTTTGCACAAATATTTGTTAAAAAATAATTCATAATTCAGGAGTCAGAATTAAGACAACTAATATCATGTCCGGTTGCTAACCCATAATTAATAAATTCCCTACTTCTTTATACTTAATACCAGGAACAAGGGTCATGATAAACCAAGTCGAATTTGGCGGTAAAGTTTCTTGTCCTCACCTCTACAAGTTTATAGGACTCATATCAATACGGTTTAGATAAGCTTTTATTCTCCCCCCCTGCTTCCTCTGCATCCCCTGCTCCCCCTGCCTGCCTCAACAGATAAATTTCTTAACTGAACCGTATTGGGACTCATATTTGATTTTTGAACAAAATTCAGTACACCTTTATTCCTTCTTCCTAGCCCCCAGTCCCCAATCCCCAGTCCCTTACCTCTACGAGTGATTCAGAGATCAAAGACGCTCGATAGCGCAGCGTTAGCGACGCAGGAGCGTCTGACTCGCTACCGCTTCGCTATCGGATTGCTATATGATAGTTTTGCCTTTCAATAGCTTGTTTTCTTGGGGAATATCAATTGTTTACTACAGGTCGCTTGAATATTTAGACTTAACCCTGTTTTCTCCCTTTGAGAGAATGCAATAACCGAAAGAGTTGCGAAGCTTTGTTTTCCAGTTTTTGTCTATAAACTTTAGTTTCTATTAGAAAATAAAGCTTTAAGTCTTGATGAAATCAAAGTTTTAGGCTTCGATTATTGTTTTTAAAGAGTGACAAAACAGGGCTAAGTACTACCACATTACAGACGGTATACGAAACTTTGGCTGTTTAAGCGGGTCGTGTCCCCAATCTTTTAAAGAGTACCGCAAGGCACCATGTTCGCTCTGCGCCTGAAGGTTTGTATTGATAATTCGTGCTGGGTGACTAAATTACGAGTTATCAATGACAGATTATCTTCTTCTGGGTCTGTTATCTAATAAATTAACCGCAGCACCAGCAGCAGCACCATTGACGCCATTTTTCCAGGTAGTTCTACAACCACCAGAAATTGCACCTGCCAATACACCAGCACCAGCACCTACACCGATATCTTGAACAGGTAAACGTCCGTTTCTTCTTTTGGCTCTGGTACGTCTTGCACCATTGGCAGCATTAACAGCAGCACCAGCAGCAGCGCCTTTAAAAGCATTATCTAATACCGAACCACAATTTGTTACAACCCCACTTAATACACCTGCCCCGGCTCCAATGGCTGCATTATTAAGAACTCGGTCATCAGCAGAAACAGGTTGAACCGGGATTAAGCTAGTACCAGCTAAAGTAGCAGCCATCAAGCCAGGTAGGAATGCGCGTTTTAGCATGTTTTGCATGGTAGTACCCTCTAAAAACCTTACGATTGGTGAAAAACCGAATTTCAGTGCGTTCGCTACTCCTCGTATTTCTAATTTTAGACCATAGCAATATTATCTAAAATAAAAATATTTGGATAATTGAACATACTAAAAAGTAATTTTAGCCCAAAGGTTGTTGTATTTACTGAATGGACAGTAATTAAACTGACACATTAATTAAAAAATAGTAAACCAAAAAGTTTTTCCTCAAAGAGCGATCGCTTCGCTAGATGGAGGCTAGTCCATCGTCTCCCCAATCGATTCTCTCTTTTGTTGCCGAGAGTCATTCTAATGTGGGCTATTGGGTGATGGGGTGGGGTGTTGGGAGGAAATCTGGCGCGGAGATTTGGTTTGGGAGGTTTTGCGTTAGAAAAGCTACTGGCTTTGACATTTTTGTGAGGCGGGTTTTTGGGAGTTGCGATCGCTAGGGGGATTAATTTATGGCACTGTTGGATGGAATGATTGCACAATTCAATTGCCGAATTGCGTGATTTTAGACAATATCAGTTATATTCTTAACCCAAAGCGAAAAACAGTTACAAAAAAGGTAGACACGACATGAGTAGCAAAACATCCAAGGTCGGGGTCATTGGTGCGGGGAATGTGGGTGCAGACGTAGCAAATGCTTTAGTGCTACTGCGTAAATGTGTAAGAGTCGTGCTTTTTGACCGAACCTTATCAAAAGCTGAGGGGCAAGCATGGGATATTGAAGACAGCATTCCCTTACTTGAAGAAATGGAGATTATACCATCAAATAAGTATGAGGATTTAGCTGATTCTGATGTAATTGTCGTAACTGCTGGGGTACAGAGGAAACCTGGACAGAGCCGATTAGAGACGTTGAGTGACAATGCAGAGATCATACGTTCGACGATGAAAGAATTGGATCGAGTTGCACCGAATTCAATTGTGCTTATCGTTAGCAATCCAGTTGATGTATTAACGCGGATTGCAATCGCCAGTTCCACCAGAGCAGAAAACCTGATTTTCGGTTCGGGAACCGTTCTTGATACTGCCAGACTGAGATATCAACTTGGTAAGCGACTGAATGTTGCAAAACAAGATGTTCATGTTTATGTGATTGGAGAGCATGGAGACAGTGAATTTGCCGTTTGGTCTAGTGCATTTATTGGGGGGATTGCATTAACGGAATTTCCAATACCACAAGGAGCGACGCTGGAGCAAATTCACCAAGAGTACGCAGAATTAACCCGTAAGCGAGGCTATAACATTTCTGAACGCAAAGGAAATACTAGCTATGGCATATCAATAGCAGTTTGTCAGTTAATTGATACCATCTTGCGAGATGAAAAACAGATATTTCCAGTATCAGTGAGAGCAGATTCTAACTATGGAGTTGGAACTGAAGTTGTTTTTGGACTTCCGTGTATCATTGGCTCAATAGGTATTGAGCGCCAACTGGTGTTACCAAGAAA
>NZ_DASQZC010000061.1:0-11970 GCF_035638895.1 Nostoc sp.
CCAATCTTGCAAGCAGGAATATCGTGTTTATCAGGAATTAGCACAAGCTTTTGGTAAAAATGGTATCCAAGCATTGATGATTGAGAATGTGTTACCGCAACTGGAAGCCGAGACAAATCAACTCCTTTCGCGGCTGAGTGGAAATCAATTTCATGTACAATTTATTACTCAAAAAGCTGGACGTAGTGCTAAATCAACCAAGAAAAATGCCAAGCTGATAGACACCTTAGATATTTTAATCGCCGATTCTAGAGGAACGCGAGCTTATGAAACTTACTCTGGTGGGGAAGCTTTTAGAATTAACTTTGCTATCCGTTTGGCTTTGGCGAAATTATTAGCGCAACGGGCGGGGGCGGCTTTGCAATTGTTGATTGTGGATGAAGGTTTTGGTACACAGGATGCCGAAGGATGCGATCGCTTGATTGCAGCGATTAATGCGATCTCCTCCGATTTTGCTTGCATCCTCACTGTCACTCACATGCCCCACCTCAAAGAAGCTTTCCAAGCCAGGATTGAAGTGAATAAAACTCAAGAAGGTTCGCAGTTAAGTTTGTCAATTTAATTACGGGCGTTGCTGAATTGAAGTATGAATCCGAATGTAGAGACGTAGCAGTGCTACGTCTCTACAAGGATTTTGGTATTATGCAAAATCATTTTCATACATGGAATCAGTAACGCCTAACTACGAATTACGAACTATGAATTACGAATTAGTTAATTGTATTTTACCCGTGCATCAAGACCATAAGAGCGGAGCATTTTTGATAGTGTTTCTGCTTGGGCGCGATCGCTAAATGCCCCAGCATTCACATAATCCCCTAAATGGGATTGTTCCGTGACAGCATCGGGTATATATTGTTGCACTTTACTCAGAGTATCATTATTGGAAATTGGCACTATTACTCTGTAGGGATTATTAGCAACTAATGTGTTGCCATTACTTACAGGTACAACGTAGCCATTAGGAGGTGGTAATACATAGCGATTAGTCTGAGGTACTACGTAGTCATTAGTATCACGATATACATAAGCGTTATTGTCAGTATAATTGAAATTATCTCCTTGATCGCCTACAGTCAAATAACTTCTGCTTGGTTGTTGAGTAGTATATCCAGGTGTTGAGGCTCTACGCACTGACTCCAAAACTTGTGCATTGGCGATGCCATCAACAGGTAGGCGATAATCTCGCTGGAATCGAGTGACAGCTTCTCTGGTTATTGGGCCAATATTCCCAGTAGCAGCAGTATTAAAATAACCTAGCTGCCGCAAACGCACTTGTAATTCTTTCACTTGTTGAGTAGAGAGCTTTGATCTGCCTGGAGTCGCAGAGGAACCCAGTAATGCGTTCCAAGTTTGTTGATTTACAATCCCGTTAGCAGATATGCGATAATTTCGCTGGAATGCAATTACAGCATTTCTAGTCATTGGGCCAAAATTCCCAGTGGGATTAGTATTCAAGTAGTCTAACTGCCGCAAACGCTGTTGTAACCTTGTTACGGCTGCACCAGTTTTGCCTTGAGATAAGACAGGATATTGACCACCACTGGTATTCCTGCTAAAAGTTCTACTTTGACATGCTCGTTGCAAGGCTCTTTGAGTACTAGCACCTACAACACCATCAGCAGCGATTCTATTGGCTTGCTGAAATTTGATCACAGCATTCTGAGTCAAGCTAGCAAACTTGCCACTCACCGGGCCGTTAAAGTAGCCTAACTTTTTTAAACATCTCTGACTACTGCTAACTTCAGCGCCATTACTTCCTATTTTCTGAAGTGCTAAAGCTTGTCCAGCGATACTCAGCAGCCCCGTAATCAGTGCTACAGACAAAAGACGCATCGCCGCACCACTAGATAACTTTTTCAAATTATTGAATTTGAAATTAGCTACGCTAGGAACAACCTTGACGCTTTCGGATGCCTCGTAGACTGAGGCAAGCTTGGTTAAATAGCTATTTAGCCGTGTTTCCACTTGTTTTTTTCAAGTTATGACTACACCTAATTATACGGCTTGCTCTGTGTTGTGTTGGTTTTGTGTATGGTTCTTTACAAGTAATTAACCAGAAGCAGGGGGGAGGGCAGCTGCTCTTGCAAGGGTTTCAGAGTAACTAACTTTATTTATGGAAAAGTTGTAAATTATTGTTATCGCTCTGGTTGTTCTGTATCTTCTGGTTTTTCATCAACTTTTTGAGTATTACCTGCTTTCACCCAACCTTCTTGTTCGCTACCTTCCAAACGAATCTTTTGCCAAGATTTATCTTGGTTTTCTTCCAAGATAATAATTTTTTGATTAAAAGTTACCCCACCAATCTTTTCAGCTTCTTGATTTGGTTGCGATCGCAAACTCAAGCCTTCACGCCAACTAACACGCCCTTGGTAAGCTCCCGATGGCAATGGTTTTGGTGATGGGGTAGGCTTTGGTGATTCTGTGGGAGTGGAGTTTGGACTTGGAGACGATTCAGCTTTTATCCCAAGTGTAAGGCTGGATTTACCTCCTTTAGGCTCAGTTGCTTTGGGAGCTTGGGCCTTCACCGAGGGACTATCGTTGGAATAAACGGGTTTCGCAGGGGGTATGCCAGTGCGATTGAAGAAATAGAGTCCAATTGCAACACCGCCACCTATAAGCACAGCGATCGCTAAGAAAAACCCAAGTATAAACTTTATGAAGCCAGACAACATATTTAAAACCTGATCACCAGTGGTCAATAGTCAATAGTAATTCATGATTAACTGTTGACTATTGACTAACAATTATTAACTAACCAATTATTGTACCTACTGCTGAATGCGTTCACGTAGTGCGCCGGAGGCGTTCGCTTAAAGGATTGTGTTTAGATGCTAAACGCGCTCTCCCAGCAGCAGCCCATTCTTGGAGTTGCTGAATTTGCTCTACAGCAGTTCGTGCCAAGGGGATGATCTGACTGGCTGCTTCTAAAATATCATCAGTAACAAAGTCGCGGTTTTGGCTAAATCCAATGTGCATCGCTTCAATTAAAGTTTGCTCAATTTCTGCCCCAGAAAAATCGGGCGTTTCATAAGCTAACCTTTCAATGTCATAACTTTTTAAGTTATGGGGGCGCAATCGGGATAAATGAACGTCATAAATTGCTTTTCTCTCTTCTTGGGTGGGCAATCCCACAAAGAAAATTTCATCAAATCGCCCCTTACGGAGCATTTCCGGGGGTAAAGCTTGGATGTCGTTGGCAGTGGCGACGACAAAAACGGGTGAGCTTTTTTCGGCTAGCCAGTTTATAAAAGTACCAAACACACGACTGGCTGTTCCGGCATCACCTTTGCTACCAAGTCCGGCAAAAGCTTTATCTATTTCATCAATCCACAAAATACAGGGAGCGAGAGCTTCAGCTACTTGGATCATTTGGCGAGTGCGAGATTCTGATTCACCCACCAAACCACCAAATAACCTCCCCACATCCAAACGTAACAAGGGTAAATGCCAGTGATGAGCGATCGCTTTTGCCGTTAACGATTTACCAGTTCCCTGAATACCCACCAACATTAAACCACGGGGGTGCGGTAATCCGTACTGTCGTGCCTTATCAGTAAATGAACCTCCCCGCCGAATCAACCAATCTTTCAAGTTATCCAGTCCGCCAATATCAGAAATTTGCTCAGTGGCAGGGTAGAAGTCCAAGATTTGGGTTTGGCGGATAGTTTGGCGCTTTTCTTCCAAAACGAGATCCACGTCTTCTGGTCGCAATTCTCCGTGGGTAGCGATCGCTCTTGCCAAAACCCGGCGAATCCTTTCCATAGAAAGCCCTTGGCAAGACAGCACCAAATCATCTAAAACTTTGCCAGAAAGCGAGTTCCCAGTACTTTGTAGTAAGCGTTCTACCTCAGTTCTAATTTCTGGGGCGGCAGGTAAGGGAAACTCGACGACTGTTAGAACTTCGGTTAAGTCGTCAGGAATGGCGATGCGTGGTGACAGTAGGACAATATTTTTTGGTTGCGACTTGAGAAGTCGAGATAGATTGCGGAGTTTGCGAGCGATCGCAACATCATCTAAAAAGCGATGATAATCTCGGAGAATCAATACCGCAGGTGCGGAAGCTGGTAATTTTTCGATAAATTCTAAAGCTTGCAACGGGTTACGTCGCCCAAACCCAACATCATTAGGGTTTCCTTGGTAGCCATCGACAAAATCCCAAGTATACACTGGGCGATTACCCTGGTTGGTTGCTTCTTCCCGGATAGCTGCTTCTACCCGTTCCTCTTCATAGGTGGGAATATAAATTAAAGGGTAGCGGGCGCGTAGCAGCAGTTTAAACTCTTCACGGAAGTTCATATTTAGCTGTGGTTATTTGTTCTTCTCTCATTGTTCAGGTTTGTATCGCCTCTAACAACTAAAAAAGCAACATCTAGCAATCTATAGCGGTTACAACTGCGATCGATCCTCTGTTGTGGTGGGTATAGTTGAATCATCTGTCAGGATAATCAGATGGTTAAAATTACTCACTTTTTTACAGACTATTATCAAAATTCTTAAAAATTGGATGTAAACATTGTTTCTCGCTGGCAAATTCAGCCTAATTTTGCTAAGGTTTGTTACTGACTATTTTCCAAATTAAGCAAACAAAGTATATGTCTAAATGTTACATTTGTGAATACGAAATTAGTCCAGACAATCTTTACAAAGAACATATAATACTTAATTCAATAGGAGGCAGGCTCAAATCATCATCTTTGATTTGCAACGAATGTGCTCCACACTTTGATGCCATAGATGCTGCTCTTGGTAAACAGCTAAATACTATAGGTTTAGTTCTTGACATCAAGCGCGATAGATATAAGAATCCATACACTAAAGCAAAAATAGTTAACACAGGGGAAGAGGTATCTTTAATTTCTGGTGGTAAAATAGCACCGATTAAGCCAACTATTGATGTGAGATACGATGAAGATAATATCTATCTTTCTGTCTCTACTAGAGATGAGAATCAGATGAAAGAGGTGCTTAAGGGGCTTAAACGTAAGCATTCCTGGATTGACGTTCAGGAAATGATGAGTAATGCAATCAAGCGACAAGAATTCATTGATAGTTCTATTAAGTATCAACTCACATTTGGAGGAGATGAAGCATTTCGAGCTATCTGTAAAATGGCAACTAGTTTCTATATTTACAAAGGAGGGGAGCGAAATAATATATCGCACTTAATTCCTTATATAAGAGATGGTCAGTTAAATAATACTGTTTGGCACTATCATCCAGAAAATATTACTAATTACAATTTAGAAAATATAGAAGTTTTACATAGTTTATTTGTTGTAGGTAATCCTAGTGAAAAAATACTATATGCTTATATCGAGCTTTTTAGTACCTTAAAGTTTCTAGTATTACTATCAGATGCTTACACAGGGAAAGAATATCAAGAATTCTATTCTTTTGATGTTATAGGTCAAAAAATTAGAGATAAAGTAATTGAAATTAGTCTCACTAGAGATGAAGTTTTGAAAGTTATACAACTTCGAGAGAATAACTTGCAGCAAATTCAGAATTCTTTGAGATGCCTATTTAAAACCATAAATAATAAGCAAATTTATGAGAGCTTCAGCAAAGAAGTTGAAAATGTTATAGAAAATTTCTTCAAAGATATTCCACAAGATACAGTTTTTACTAAAGAAATGACATCAGAATTAACTATAGAATGTACTGATAAAATTGCTGCTTTGCTTCACGACAAAGGATTTTTTAATCAAGAGTAGAGTTTATAGGGAGTGTTAGATACTCTAGATAATTCATACTCAGAAATAGATAATCAATTGCGCCGTAATACAGCAAACGGCGCATTAAATATCTACCCTGGAAGTTGCTTTTTTAGTGCTTCCAGAGAAGCCCAACGGTTATCAACTGGAGTTTCAGAACTATCAGAACTCTCAACAGTAGTATTTACAGGAATACCTGGACAATTCCTACTGCACAGTTGGCGCAGAGGTACTGCCAAGCACATTTGCTCATACAGCCATTCGTTGGGATAAAAATAACCATCGGGCGGTAAGGTTTCCAGCAACTCTTCCATAACTACTTCTCTTTCTAAGGGCAAGTCATTTACTTGATTTGCAGTTTCGTCTAACCAGATGACTTCCTTCGTATCAAGCCCTAAACGTCGATTGTATTGCTGCAAACAGCGATTGCAGGTACAAGTAATAATTGTTTCTGCCTGAGCGGACACTTCCAGGTAATTGCCATGATGCTCCACGCGCACATGACCGCGAACTGGTGTCAACGTTTCCAGACCAGGCAAAAATTCCTGAACCTGAACTTCCTCTGTCCGCTCCGGGGCTTTAGTTAGCTGCGGAATAAAAATTGCGTCCATAGGATTTGTGAGACATCCTCACTAAGAATTTATCTTCATTACCAGCAATAATACTGATACTACATCTTTATTTTAGGCAACAAGAGGAATTTTGAAATTATATAGTTATGAGTTTTCAATTAACTCCTAACTTTGCCAATTTTAGATTTTGAATTTTGGATTGAATAAAAAATCTAAAATCTAAAATCCAAAATTGAATGACTTCTAACTCCTAACCCCTTCCAACGAAGCTGGACAGACAACCAGATGACGATGTGGCTCTTTACCGCGACTGAAGGTTTCTAAATCTCCAAATTCCTTCAAGAAGGTATGAATTTGCCGCCTTTCAGCAGAACTGAGAGATTTGATTTCCACTTCTCTACCAGAAAAGCGCACTTCATCGGCTGCTGCTTCTGCTAATGCGCGAATTTCGGCTTCTCTTTTGACCCGGTAGCCATTCAACTCAATGGTGTAAGAGGCTTGTTCCTCTGGGGGTTGGCTCAGGTTTAAAACCGAATTTGCTAGATACTGAATCGCATCTAACACAGAACCATCAGCACCAATTAATACCTGGATTTGTTCTGTCGTCAAATTAGTTTGGTCAATTGTTAACCAGTAATTATCTGGTTCTGGGGAATCGCCGTCTTGAGATTGGGCAGTTTCTAAATGACCCTGAATCTCAGCAGGTATTCCAGTGAGTTCCAGCAGGGATTTTAACCACTGTTCACCTCGCTGCATGGGAATGTTGCTCATGATCCCCCTGTTGCCTTTTTCTTGGCACTTTTTGGTTCAAATGGCAATGCCTTTTGTTCTGTGACTACTGCTTCTTTCTCTTGGGTTGCTACGATTTTTTGCAGTTCTTCTGGTAGAGGTTCGCGGGAGAGAAGATAAGTTTGTGCAGTTTGGAAAATATTACCAATCACCATATACATCAGCACCCCTGCTGGTAAGGGGAAGAACAAAAACATCCCAGAAAAAATAACTGGAGTGACTTTGTTAACTGTATCTTGCTGCGGATTACCACCACTGGAATTTTGCCCAGAAAGCATTTGGCTAACATAAAGGCTTATTCCAAAGGAGACGATCATAGCGACGATATCCCAGTGGATTGTGCCATCTGGATCAGTTGCGCCAACCCTACCTAAGGCATCAATAAATAGAAAGCCTTTGTCTGCTGCTAGTCCAGGAATTATTCCTTGAATAGTCACTTCTCCGGGCTGCAATGCTTCTACATTGCCTTGGGCATCAATTTTTATTCTATCTTCACCTTTGGTGACTTTCCAATCAGGAATGAGCTTATTTTCTGGGTGTTCTTCTAAGAGTACTTGAAATGGTTTGCCCTCAACGGTCTGATATTGGATCTTAGTTTGTTCTCCCACCGCTAGTTTGTTACCACTAGGAAGGATGGCAGCTACCTTAACGTGTTCTCCATCAGCAACGTAAATATTTTGAGGAGCAGTGGCAAAGGCTTGCGGTTGAATTTGTTCGATTTGTGCTGCGGGTAAGATTTGCAGATTAACGCTGTAGTTAGCACCTGCAAAAGGCGAACCCCGCAAAGTTGCAAACAGAGCTAATAAGACCGGCATTTGCACTAGTAATGGAAAACAGCCTGCCAAGGGGTTGCCAAATTCTTTTTGAACATTGACCATTTCCTCCTGCTGCTTTTGCGGTTCATCCTTATAGCGCTCTTTGATTTCTGCCATCCGCTTCTGCATCAGAGGTTGTACAATTCGCATCTTCCGCATGTTGCGAATTGAGCCAGCACTCAGGGGATAGAGCGCGAAGCGGACTATCAGGGTCAAAGCAACGATCGCTAATCCGTAGCTAGGCACAATACCATAGAAGAAATCTATGATTGGCAGCATCACGTTGTTCGAGAGAAAGCCGATACCAAAATCCATTATTCTGAATTCAACCTGAGGTACTGTAAACTGAATCTAATTTATCTAAATCATAAATTATGTGCGACTACCCTTCGCTACGGATAGCCGCACATCCAAAAAAAGGGGAGTGGGGAGTGGGGAATTGGGAGTGGTATGTAGTTTTTGGTAAGCAGGAAGTTCTTAACTTTGGATTTTATCTGAGTAAATCTTGCATTCCCTACTCCCTACTCCCATCACTTGTTAGCAGCAGCGCTATATTCTGGATTTTTCGCAGCAATTCTTTCGTTGATGTAGTCATAGACTTCCCGAAACTTGGGAATTGCCCGTAATTCGAGACGACTGCCGTTTCTTAAGGTTAGTACCATATCTCCCCACAAGCCAATGCCACGGGGGACTGTGACGACTTTGACTATTTCTGAGTAAATTATGTCAGTGCGATCGCGCCCCTGCCAACCTCCGATCACAGTAATTCGGCGATCGGTGATGCGGAAACGCAGCCACAATGCCCTGACAATTGCCCCGACTGTTAATGGTATCCCGACAATAGTTAGCCCAATCAACAGGTTGACAATTAAATCCCCACGATGGGGGCCACCTTCATAATAAACATCTTCACGAATTCCCATCGAACACCTCAGCTTGTGCCAACAACTGCTCTAATTCTTGCAGAAATTGTGGGCTTACGCACTTAGTTTCTGCTGCTGTGGGTTTGACAATGAACACTAGCCGCCATCCTGGTGATAATTTAGGCAGCAAGCTATGTAAAGCAGAAGTAATTTGCCGTTTGATTCGGTTGCGAACCACTGCCCTTTTGCTTACTTTTGTGCTTATGGAAATGCCAATCCGCGTGCTGACAAGATGTGCTGAGTCAGTTGCTTGTGTAGTCTGGGTGGCAGTGGACAAAGAAGGTTTTGTTGAACATAAAGGCTTTAAGGCTCTCAATGTTAAATAAGAGCCATGACGCCGAATCCCTTCCCGAAAAACTGCCTGGAAATCCTTGCGGGATTTTAGCCGATTTGCTTTAGGCAAAGCCACAGATGCTCTTTTAGCTTAGATCCGCCCTAAACGCTTAAACGGTGACGCCCCTTTCTTCTCCTGGCGCTAATCACGTTCCTGCCGTCTGGTGTCCGCATCCTAGCGCGAAAACCAGAGGTTCTTTTTCTCTTACGGCTAGTGCCGCCTAGTGTTCTTTTCATACTCTTCTCCTCTTAGGTGATTTTTATAAAAACTCACAATCTCTAATTGTATTACTTTATTAGGGAATAGGGAATAGGGCATTGGTTATTTCTCCCCCTGCTTCCTCAGCTCCTTCATCTCCCCACTCCCCAAACTTAATTGATGCTCAAAATCCATGTTCCCATGTAGCGCAATAGTGGCACATCGCCAGGCGAGAGAACTTGACAGCGAAAATAGTAAACTCCGCCGAAGGCTGGGTTTTTCACGTTAGATAAGACTACCTCAACTGCACTACCTGCTGGTACTGGCTCTTGGGGAAAAATATTAATTAGCTTACCTTCTTTATCCCACTTCACCTCAGAAAGCGCAACTGCTTTACCTTTGACTCGGACTTCAATTTTTTTCTGGTCAAAAGTTCCTTTGTAATAATCAGGGTAAGTAATGGCAAATTGACCAACAGCCAGTTTCATTTTTTGGGATGGAATCCTTAATATGTATCGATCCCAACCATTGGCTTGTCCACCAAAATCTAACCTAAAGGGCAGCTGATTTTCTTGTTTCACACCGCTAAATAGCGTAAATCCAGGTAAACTTTGCGCCCAAGTCAAGGCTGGTAATCCAGTAACCAAAAAGCTAGTCACGGCTAAAGCAGAAAGTAAACGTCGCATAATCAGGCTTCCTCTACCAAAATATAAATCTGTTATCTAAAATAACTGTGTGTTAGTATTCGTTACTAAACTTTACTACTGACTTCCTGACAATTGACGTTCAATAACAAAAAAAAGTGCCATCCTCACTGACCTTTGGACTACAGCAAAATTACTTAGTTATAAATTTACCATATACTCGATTTACTTGATTACCCTTACAGAGTAATGATTTGATGACTAGGTTAGTCAAATTTTGAACCAAGTATAAACACAGTCGGGATTGGATTATGTTTCCAAATATGTATAAGTGTATCTAAATTGGAGAATTTTGTTATAAAAATTGAGGCGTGCCATCAGCGATCGCCAGTTAACTTAGGCTAAATTAATTATAAATAAGTTGGAATCAAAGTCGTAATCATTAAAAGTTGATTGGGAAATTATCGAGCTTCAAAATTTGGTCAATATTACTCTATAAGAAAGGAATACCAGAATTTCTCAATCCCGAAAACAAGCTGAAGATAAAGATGCAAAATTTGGGAATCAATTTAGGATGTGCAATACGTAACCCTGTTTGCAACTATCTGAAAATATGACATCTGCGAACGGCAAAGTCAGGCTTTGCCTGGACAGCTAAACAGTGGAGAGGAAAGTTTCAAGGTTCAATCTACAAGTAAAAGTCGTGGCTGATTTTGCCGCTTAAGTACTATGAGTGCGAAATGCTCTCATCTAGACAATCGCTTACTTGGCAGAAATTAGGTATTTATCTTCAGGAGATTTCATGAGAATAGCAGTTGCTAAAGAAATTGAAGTTTGTGAACGTCGTGTGGCATTAATTCCTGACACCGTTACTCGATTGGTAAAACAAGGTTTGGAAGTTTGGGTAGAAACAGGTGCAGGAGAACGATCATTTTTTGCCGATTCTGACTATGAAGCCGCAGGAGCCACAATAATCAGTGATACTGCCAAATTATGGGGCGAAACAGATATTCTCTTGAAAGTTAGCCCCCCACAAGAGCGAGAAGATGGACGCTCAGAAATTGATTTTTTAAAGGAAGGGGCTGTTTTACTCAGTTTCCTCAATCCCTTGGGAAACCCTGTTGTAGCACAGCAACTAGCAAATCGTAAAGTTACAGCCTTGAGTATGGAAATGATTCCCCGTACTACCAGGGCGCAAAGTATGGATGCTTTGTCCTCGCAAGCTTCATTAGCAGGTTACAAGGCTGTATTAATTGCCGCAGCTGCATTACCAAAATATTTTCCGATGTTAACCACAGCCGCAGGTACGATCGCTCCAGCGAAAGTATTTATTATGGGCGCTGGTGTAGCCGGATTGCAAGCGATCGCCACCGCTAGACGTTTGGGAGCAGTGGTAGAAGCCTTTGATATTCGTCCCGCCGTCAAAGAAGAAGTGCAAAGCTTAGGGGCAAAATTCGTTGAAGTCAAATTAGAAGAAGAAACCGTCGCTGCTGGTGGTTACGCCAAGGAAATTTCTGAGGCTAGCAAACAACGCACTCAAGAAGTTGTGGCCGAACATGTCAAAAATTCTGATGTAGTGATTACTACCGCCCAAGTTCCTGGGAGACAAGCACCACGGCTAGTTACAGAAGAAATGGTGGCACAAATGAAACCAGGTTCAGTAATTGTGGATTTGGCTGCTGAACAGGGTGGTAACTGCGCTTGCACCGAACCAGGTAAAGATATTGTCTGGAAGGGTGTGACAATTATCGGCCCCATCAATCTCCCATCATCAATGCCAATTCACGCCAGCCAATTGTATGCCAAGAACGTAACATCGTTGATGCAACTGCTAATTAAAGATAAAGCTTTGCAGGTAGACTTTGGAGACGACATCGTTGATGCAGCTTGCGTTACCCACGCAGGTGAAATTCGCAATCAACGAGTGCGGGATGCGCTACAAGCTTTGAATACTCAACAACCGGCGGTTAATTAGGGA
>NZ_DASQZC010000062.1:0-1875 GCF_035638895.1 Nostoc sp.
GGCTTGTTGGATTGCGGTAAATGCGCGGTTAACTTCTTGATAATCTGGCGGATAGGCGGGATGATCGACGGTATCGAGAGGATAAACCTCATGCAAGCAAGTAACTACCAGCAAACAGGGAATATTTGGATACTGCTGGCGTAACTGTTTAGCAATTTGTCGTAGCGTGTCAGTTGCAAAATCATTAATTTTGACGGTGAGAATGAGGATTCTAGCAGAACGAGTTTCCTTTTTTAAATCGCCAACTAACTCCTGAATGATTAATTGAGTATCTTGTTTAACATCACCCAGCCCTACTGTATCGGTAAAAATCAGTAACGGCAGGTCATTGGAAGGATAGGCATAGCGCTCTGTATGTTGGGTGTGAGGGCGAAATCCCTGACCGACAATTTCGGCAGAAACTCCCGTCAATCCCCGGACAATTGAACTTTTTCCAGCTTGGGGTTTACCAATTAGGAGGGCTTCTGTGGTTGGCAGTTCGGCTCGAACTTTCTCTAAAATCTCTGCAATCTGAGTTTCGCTCACACTAAACCATCCAACAAGCGTCTGTGCCACTTGTTCTACGGGTAAGAGTTGCGTTAGATGTGTTGTTGCTTTGTTCCAGACACCACCAATGCGGTTTGTCCACGAATCATCGACCGACTTGGTAGTTGCTCCATCGGTCGTTTCACTCAATTGCTGAGAATCAGTTGACGGTGAGTCAGCATCACGTTGCTCAGTCATTTCCATCTAAACGTAGAAGACCCTTTTACTAATCTTATAGCGATTCTCAAAGGGATAACTAGTATTGTATCAACTTGGGCGATCGCGTTTTGGAGGTAGCGGTGTCTCACAATGCTAAAGGAACCGTCGCCGTAGAAAAACGTAGCAAGGGACTTCCAACTAAAAAAATAATCAATCGTTTGGGAAGGCAAGGGGAGCAGGGGAAGCAGGGGGAGAAAAATTGGATAGTGACGTTGGATGTAGGAATTGAGTAATTTACTTCTTGGATGTCCCCAAGGCAAATTTATTGTTTCGGCTGACAATGCCATTGTATCGACTGACAATGTTAATACGAAACTAAAGTTATGGACATCTGAGGGAAGCTTACCTATAGCTTGGTTCAATCAAATCAGCGATTGCCTTCGCCAATATATCTGGATCTACCGATTTAGAAATATGCATTTTAAATCCTGCTGCTAGTCTGTGAGGCGCTCTTTCCAGTATCCCGGTTCGCGGCTACAGTGCATCACCGCCAAAATTAAAACGTAATCTTCCTCAATGGTGTATAAAATTCCGGCGTTGCATATTTGCGGGATGATTTGACAACTTCTAAAATTCCTCCCCTGCTTCCTCTGCCCCCCCTGCCTCCCCTGCTTGCCCTAATTCATCCCAACGCCAAAATTCCATAGGGGAATTTGCGCGTTAGACATCGACGAATGTCTTCGTCAACAACAGCCCAGCGAGTCGGTGACTGGATAATTCGGAAAATGGCATCCTCAACCGCATTAATAAATGCTTGTGCTAATTCAACTCGACGCTCTGCGTAAAACTTGACTGCTTCACCGTATTCAATTAATGCTGCTGGATGAAAGACGTATTTCATTGCTCCAAAATTTGTCTCACCCTAGCTAAGGCTTCCTCTCCAGGAATGGGTTCAATTGCACCACTGCGAACTTCATCTCTACGCTTCTTGGCTTCATCTGTCCACAGTATTTGAAGTGTTTCGTCTACATCAAATTCAAGACTTTCAAGCAGCTTTTCTGCCAACAATGCTCTCGCTGCACTGGGTAAAGCTAAGGCTTCTTTCATGACTTGCTCAACAGATGCCATAATTACTAAAAGCATAGGGACTATCCAGAGTCTAGCAGGAAAGTAGCGGACGTGGACAGTGAA
>NZ_DASQZC010000063.1:0-11173 GCF_035638895.1 Nostoc sp.
TACACAGATGGTTCTATGGCATATAGTGTTTTTTCATAACTCAGATTTTCACCTTTAAAAGAAGACACGGCAATCCCTCAAAAAACTTTTTTGATATTTTCTCAGTATCTTTCCGGATTCACCCTCTTTCCCTAGTAGAGAGTAATGGTAGATGCACCCTGGTTAAGCCCTAGAGAATACTCTGGGGCATTTTTTATTTTTTGGAAATTGGGAATTGGGCATTAATTATTCTTCTCCCCCTGCCTCCCCTGCCTCCCCTGCTCCCTCATCCCCTCATCTCCTCATCCCCCTTCGGAGTAGGAACTACATCGGGTAAAGGGCGTTTGAGTAAGTAAAGCCAAGCTAATCCAACTAATCCAAATAAAATTCCTAGACTACTGACTAGTTGTGCCATCCGTAACGGCCCTAGCATCAGGCTATCAGTGCGGAAACCTTCAATCCACAAGCGCCCTAAGCTGTAGGCTGGCCAGTAAACTAGAAACAGCGTGCCTACCTTCAAACGTGGCTTACCGGACAAAGACCGGAAAAACAACGTAATAAGCAATACAAACACCGCTAAATTCCACAGAGATTCATAGAGGAAGGTGGGATGGAAGTAATCGAAACTCGCATACTCTAGAGGACGATGATCTGGGGGAATATACAGCTTCCAGGGTAAATTTGTAGGATCGCCAAAAGCTTCAGAATTAAAGAAATTGCCCCAACGTCCGATCGCTTGCCCTAAAATCAGCGAAGGCGCTACTAAATCTGCCAGTTGCCAAAAAGAAACCTGCTTGATTTTGGCAAAGATTAACGCAGCCAAAACACCACCCAGAATTGCTCCATGAATGGCAATTCCTCCTTCCCAGATAGCAAATATTTTCCCTGGAGTTGGGGCATATTTTGACCACTCAAAAAAAACGTAATATAACCGTGCCCCAGGAATCGCCCCAATCAATAACCAAAAGAATAAATCGCCTAACAACTCAGGATTAACATTACGACGCTTTGCCAATTCCTGGGAAAGGATAACGCCAATTAACACTGCTGTGGCAATCAATAAGCCATACCAACGGATACTGAGTGGCCCTAATTTCACCAGAATCGGTCCTGGAGAAGTAAATTGAAACGCCAAGGGCAAGGTGGAAAAATCCAGTGCCATGAAAAATTACCTAGAATAGTTCGTTAACTACCCGCGCACTTTGCTAAGTACGGAGTTTTTTGGGTGTCGAATGCTGGAACTGTACTTAAATACTCCACAATTTCGTGGGGACAGAAATAGAAATCCAGTATCCATATTTAGGAGTTTATAGCGGTTTTGTTCAACCTCATCCCCAACCCCTCTCCGATGCTTTGAAGAGGGGAGTGTTTGCTTGACTCAAATGCAGGGTGAGGTTGAGGATTGCACTGCTATAGTTCCTAACGCCTAATTGAGCATAACTTGTACCAGCAAAACAATTGAATTTAGCATCATTACTCAGAGCGCAAGATGGTAAATTTGAGTAAGTTACACAAAAGAGCTTCGATATAATCACCTAAACAACTTTGATATATCTAAAATTGTGATTGCTATTTATCCTGGTAGCTTCGACCCCATCACCTTGGGACACCTTGACCTCATCGGGCGCAGTAGTCGGCTGTTTGAGCGGGTAATTGTCGCTGTACTGCGGAACCCTAATAAAATGCCACTTTTTAGTGTGGAGCAACGGCTAAATCAGATCAGTCTTTCTACACAACATCTACCTAACGTAGATGTAGACAGCTTTGATGGTCTTACCGTCAACTATGCTCAAATGCGACAAGCACAAGTTTTGATCCGGGGTTTACGGGCTGTGTCAGATTTTGAAGTGGAACTGCAAATGGCTCACACTAATAAAACTCTTTCTACTCAAATAGAAACAGTTTTTCTTGCAACCTCAAATGAGTATAGTTTTTTAAGTAGTAGTGTGGTAAAAGAGATTGCAAGGTTTGGTGGCTCTATCGATCATCTCGTTCCCCCACACATTGCCCTAGATATATACCAATGCTACAATCAGAACTCTCCAATGTTGAACCCAATCTCAACGGAAGCAATCCCCCCCCTCAAGAGTATCTCGGTGGAGAGGGAAGCATAGATATTCAGCAGGAACTCAACCGTCTAGAGGAAATGGTTCTCTCTAGTCTCAGGATTCCTTTGACAGGACGCACTCTGATAGATGAAGAAAAGCTGCTAGATCAGCTTGATTACATCCGGCTTGCTTTACCATCGCTTTTTCAAGAAGCAGCAGTTATCCTCAACCAAAAAGACGAAATTCTGCTGGAAGCGGAAGAGTATGGACAGCAGGTTGTTGAGGCCGCGCAAGCAAAAAGAGCGCAAATTTTAGCTGAAAGCGATATTATTCAACAGGCAAAACAAGAAGCTGAACAACTGCGGCGACAAGTGCAACAAGAGTGTGACGCAATAATGCAAGAAACTCTCTCTGAAATTGAGCGTAAACGGTATGCTTGTCAACAAGAGTTAGAGCAAATGAGGCAAACTGCGATCGCTCAGGCTCAAGAAATTGAAGATGGTGCTGATGCTTATGCTGATGGCATCCTGGAAAATATTGAGCAGGATCTCAAGCAGATGTTGCGAATTATCACCAACGGACGGCAACAATTGCAAATTGATAACCTCACTCAGCGCAATTCACCTCCAGGTAAGAAAAAATAGAGGTTCTAACGAGAGATGATAAAAAATTATCGGTTGGGTTTCGCTATTGCTTAACCCAACAATTTTTATCCGGTAAGACTTTTATTTATCCTTTAAGCTTAATCTACTTAGTAATAGGTTTAAAATTTTAGCTTTTAATTAAGCAGGATTTTTTATAAATGCTTACTTTCGCTCAAGTGAATTTTGGATTAAATCTAGCTGGGTTAATTGGAATTATTTATATACTTTTGGCAATTGTTTGCTTTATTTTAACAGTAGCTTGGCTAGCCCAACGTGGAACTAGGCTTAAAGGTTGGGCTTTAGCCCTTTACATTATTCAAGTGGTATTTACACCAATAATATATTTTGCGGAATAATTTTATTTTTTCAAGGTTGGCGTTTAGATCCAATTCTTCAATTTGAGCAATTTTTATTGCTACTATTAATTGTTTATTTTACTATCAAAGATATTGTAATTAATGCAGTTTACAGAAATAGGTGATTTTAGAATTGAGAGAATATGATGAATAAAATTGGTGTTTAAAACTCAAAAAAATGGGTAAGCTGTTGCGCCTTTAATTTGCACTAATATTTTTTCAAGATGATTGTGGGGTGGGCATCCTGCCCGCCCTGATAATGCAAGTTATACAGCACTTCCGGCGGCTATGAGGTACATCCTCAAAGCTGAAAGCTATGATAGGACAGGGGTAATGAGGAAAACTGTATTGCATAATAGCCGGAAGCGCTGTATACGTAACAGCTTAATGGGTACTGGAAAAAGGGCTATTTCATTCTTATCTAGCCCGCCTCAGAATGAATTCTGAGTCTAATAGCGAAAGTCATCTAAAGATGACTGAGAAAAGGTTATAGTCCGTTTTAACGGACTTTAGCTAAAAGCCAGTGAACTTTAGTTCTGGGCGGTTTATGTATAAAATGATATAGCCCTACTCTTTAGGGATTTTAAATGGTTGCTCTATTTCCGTTGTAGCGTAATAGCTTTTGATTCCTGTAAGCAAATGATTACAAAGTATATGTAAAATCATTTACCAGCATACCGGGAACTAAACTACCTCCCAGTTGACGACTTTCATAAGTACCTACTTCGGGAATGAATTCTTGAAAATTGGTCAAATCTACTAAGTTTTCTCCCCAAAAACGATAAAGACTTTCATCAAAACGTAAGTTTTCAATGGGGGCGATAATTTCTGCGTTTTCTACCCAAAAACAAGCATAACGGGTCATACCTGTGATTCTACCAGTGTGGCGATCGCTCCAATTCAAGTAATGCAAATTCGATACATATAATCCCGTATCTAAACTTGAAAGAATCTGCTCAAATACTAAATTTCCAGTAGTCACTTCTGGCGCTCGTAAAGTCTCTGAACCATTAGCACCGTTAGCAATTTTTTGATATTCCTTAGCAGTCCGAGAATTCACTAAAGTATTTACCAAATGTCCTTTTTCTATTACAGGTAACTCCGGTGCTGCTATTTCTCCTAATTCATTAAATCGCGGCACTAATCCCTGTTGAAAGTTTTCTTTCAAATTAAATCGTGAAGAAAGTTGTTTTTCTTGACGCGATAAAGCAGCTAAAGCACTGTTTCCTTGTTGGATATCAGCTTCGCTGACTGCTCCCCAAGAAAGCATTGCTAATAAATCTGCAACAGCAGCAGGTGCAAAATAAGTTTTGTATTGTCCCCGTGGCAATTCTTTAGCTGGGCGAGCAAGCAATTCAAGTTGCTTTTTGGCTTCGCTAATTTTGGCTATATATGCAGATATATCCCAGTTACTCCCTGCAAATGTCCCCTTAACTGCTTGTCCAGAGGTGGAAAATAGAGAATAATCTAAGGTAAAAGAATCAGTAGCAAACCAGTGTTTTTGCCCGTTGGAATCACCATAAGCTTTGACTACCAATCCCCCGGCATATATCCCTGTAAAATCTAATTCAGCAACTAGTTGTAGCACAGTTGGTACTACTGCCTCATCTGCCAATAAATTCCCGGAATGTATTTCCCGGCTAGTATTATTTCCTGATGGCAAAACTAGATAGGGATCGATGGGTAGTAGAATAAGTTCGTCACGTAGTTCCTGTAAAGCAGTATATGCTAACTGCCAATCTACATCCCAATTTCCAGTAAAGGGGAACTGCCGAATACTGCTGCGCTGGTCTGCCATCAAAGTGAGTTCGATCCAACCATCAGCAACACAACCAGTTTGTCGCACTTTCGCGTGATTGAAACGAGTAAATTGACTTCTTTCACTGCTTAGTTTCACAGTGAATTGTTCACTTTCAGATTTTTTAATCAGCAGAGTTTCAATCAGTTGATTAAAGCTGACTTCTAACGCAGATAATTCCTCAATTTTCATAGATATTAAATATTAATAGGGAGTGGGGAGCGGGGAGTGGGGAGTGGGGGCGCGGAGAATGAAAATGTCTCTGTGTCCCCGTGTCCTCTTCAAGTTCCTCCACCAAAAACTTCGACATTAGCAAATACACAAACAGGTGAACCATGTCCTACCCAAATAGCCTGATTTGGTTCTCCTTTACCACAATAAGGAGTACCATACATTTGCCAGTTGTCAACATTTCCTACTTGGATTAGGCTGTGCCAAAACTCTGGTGTTGTGGCGCGATAGTTGGGATTGCGGAGGGTTTTGGTGAGTTTACCGTTTTCAATTAATTTAGCGTACTCACAACCAAATTGGAATTTGTAGCGGCGATCGTCAATTGACCAAGATCGGTTAGATTCCATGTAAACGCCGTGTTCTATGCCGCCAATAATGTCTTCAAAGCTAGCGTTTAGAGGCTCTAAATTTAAGTTTGCCATGCGATCGATCGCAGGTCGATTCCATGAGGAAGCACGGGCACAGGCAACTCCTGCTACACCAGATCTTGCTTGACTCTCTAGACTGCCTAAACCTCTTTGCAGTACTCCTTCTTTAACTAAATATTCCTTTGTTGCTACAGCACCCGTATCATCAAACCCATAGCTGGCAAATTCACCAGGCACGGTAGGATCAAAGGTAATGTTCATCAGTGGCGAACCATATACTAGGTTGCCAAAATCACTTTTATTAACGAAGCTGCCCCCAGCATAGTTACGCTCATCTCCCAAAATTCGGTCAATTTCTAGGGGATGCCCGACACTTTCATGGATTTGCAGCATCATTTGGTCTGGGGCTAAAACTAAATTGGTACGGGTGGTTGGGCATTCCTCTGCTGTCAAGAGTTCTACTGCTTGTTCGCCAATTTGCCGCACCCGATGCCATAAGTTTTTTTGCTCTAAAAGTTCTAGTCCACCTTGATAACAATTTGCGTGAGAACCATTGTTACTGCGCTGTTGTACAACCGCACCATTTTGGGCGGTGGCTCCATAATGAGTGCCTATAGATAGAGTTTTTTGATAGACTTCTGAGCCGTTGCTGCTAATAAACCAAGACTCTCTCTCAATAGTGCTAGCACTGGCTATAGTTTGCACAATCTTGTCGTCAACTTTCAGCGTTTGGCAAATCCGAACCAGTAAATCGTTGATTTCTCCCGGACTCAAAGCATCCAATGGCTCAAGGTATGGAGATTTATATTCACCAACGACTTTAGGGCGCTCACTTTCGCGGAAGGGATGTATCCACCATTCACTGGCTGCTAGTGCCTGTTTATAGGCTGTTTCGGCAGCAGCTTTTAGGGAAGATGGTTCCATAGAGTTAGTTGCTGCATAACCCAGACAGCCATTTACCAAAACTTCCAGCATGGCTCCGACAGTGAAGGATTTGCCATTTACCTGGGGTAAGCCATCACGGACTAAACGGGTTGTAGAAGTCTCCTTTACGGCTCTAATACCAATCCAATCAGCAGGAATATCGAAACTAGCGATCGCTTTCTTGAGTTCAGACCACATAATTTAAGAAATTGGGGAGTGGGGAATAGGGAATGGAGAATGGGGAATGGAGAATGGGGAATGGAGAATGGGGAATTAATTTTCCCCCTACTCCCTACTCCCCACCCCCTACTCCCTAATCTCCCTAATTCCGATGCCAGCGCGTGCCATCACGGCTATCAATTAGCGTAATACCTTCTGCTTGGAGTTCGTCACGAATGCGATCGCTTTCGGCAAAATTCTTGGCTTTACGTGCTTCTTGCCTTTGCTGAATTTTCGCTTCAATTTCCGCATCGCTTAAACCATTACTCTTGTCAGCTTCCGCTTCTATCTCGACTTCTAAACCTAAAACTCCAGCCAATGTGAGGAGAGTTTGCCATTGACGCTTTAACTCATCAGGGGAAGTTTCGGTTTTCCCTTCATGCACAATAATATTACCTTCACGGCGCAGTTCTTTGGCTAATTCAAACAGCACTGTTAACCCACCAGGAAAATTAAAGTCGTTATTTACAATTTCTTGAAAGCGTTCAATAGTTTCAGGAAGTAGTGAACCAGTTCCTACTCCGCACTCCCCACTCCCCACTCCCCAACCTAGTTGTTTACCGTATTGGTAGCCAAAAAGTAAACCTTCCTTAATGGTGTGCCAACCGTTGGTTGCTGCGGCGATCGCTTCGTCGGTAAAATCTATGGGTGTGCGATATTGAGCCGTCAGCACGAACAACCGTACTGCCATCGGGTCAACTCCTCGATCTAGTAAGTCTCGAATAGTGGTAAAGTTGCCCAAAGATTTGGACATTTTTTCACCATCTACTTTTACCATGCCGTTATGCAACCAATAACGCGCTAGGGGTTTTCCTGTTACAGCCTCAGATTGGGCAATTTCGTTTTCGTGGTGGGGAAAAATTAAGTCAGCACCACCAGCATGAATATCTATGGTATCACCCAGGCGATCGCGCACCATTGCCGAGCATTCAATGTGCCACCCTGGACGACCTGCACCCCACGGTGACTCCCAAGCTGGTTCTCCTGGTTTTGCTGCCTTCCATAAAGCAAAATCAAAAGGGTCTTTCTTTTTCTGGTACTCTGGATCTTCTACATTGACGCGCTCGCTTTTCCCGGCTTGCATATCTTCTAACTTACGTCCCGAAAGCTTGCCATACTCAGCAAACTGTCGCACTGCATAATACACATCGCCATCAGCAGGGTAAGCAAAACCTTTATTTTCTAACTCATGAATTAACCGTTGAATGCCATTCATGGTATGGGTAGCACGGGGATATTCATCAGCTTCTTTGATTCCCAATCGCGCCATATCCTCAAAATATGCTTTGATAAAGCGATCGGCTACAACTTCCATTGATGAATGTTCAACACAGGCTCGATTGAGAATCTTGTCATCAATATCAGTAAAATTTTGAATATATCGCACTTCATAGCCGATAAACTGGAGGTATCGGCGGATTACATCCCAAACGATGCAAGCTCTAGCATGACCCAAATGGCAGTAGTCGTACACCGTCACGCCGCAGTAATACATCTTAACTTTGCCTGCTTCGACTGTTTCAAACGGTTCTTGACGACGGGTGAGGGTATTGTAAAGGGTTAGGGTCATAACAGAGTAATGCTGAAATAAGAAGATACGTAATAATAGGGTAAAGCAGATGGGATGACAGTCCAGCATCCCTATGCTAGTACGTGACGGCGGCAATCAGCATACTATTGGACAAAATCTCGAAAGCTCAGAAATCAAGGGTTTTTGGCTTTTGACTTTTTAATTTTAACTTCCGCCTTGCGGCGCTAGTGTTTTCTGGACTATCTGCGCTACATTACTATTTTTTGACTATTTGATAACAGCGCTATGCAATCAGCAGTTACACCCGAATCTTCGGCAATGGATACGCCCAAACAAGGAATGCCAGTAACAATTATTACGGGTTTCCTCGGTAGTGGCAAGACGACTTTACTTAATCATATCCTCAACAACCAACAGGGTTTGAAAACCGCCGTTCTCGTAAATGAATTTGGCGAAATTGGCATCGACAACGAGCTAATTGTTTCCACTGGTGAGAACATGGTGGAGCTAAATAATGGTTGTATTTGCTGCACCATTAATAATGATTTGGTAGATGCAGTTTACAAAGTTTTAGAACGGCAAGAAAATCTAGATTATCTAGTAGTGGAAACAACTGGATTGGCAGATCCGCTACCAGTAGCTTTAACATTTCTAGGTACAGAATTGCGAGATTTAACTCGCTTAGATTCGATTATTACCGTAGTAGACGCGGCAAATTACAGCCTAGATTTATTTAACTCTCAGGCAGCATACAGCCAGATTGCTTATGGTGATGTAATTGTACTGAACAAAACTGATTTGGTTGATGAAGCCACATTGAATGAGTTAGAAACAAAAATTAACGAAGTTAAGGAAGGAGCAAGAATTCTCCGCACGACGCGATCGCAAGTGCCACTTCCGTTAATTCTCAGTGTTGGTCTGTTTGAGTCTGATAAATATTTTGACACAGTGGTGGATCAACACGACCATCACGATCATGAACATCACGATCATCATGATGATCACGATCACTCAACATGCGGTCACGATCATCACGACCATGACCATGATCACCACGATCACCATCATTCTGACCATTTAGAAAATGATGGTTTTACTTCCATCTCTTTCCAAAGTGATAAGCCTTTTTCTATTAGGAAGTTTCAGTATTTCTTAGATAACCAGCTATCCTCAAATATCTTCCGAGCGAAGGGGATTATGTGGTTTGATGAAAGTCCGAAGCGTCATATTTTCCACCTTTGCGGTAAACGCTTTACCTTGGATGATGATGAATGGCAAGGCCAACTGAAAAATCAAATCGTGCTAATTGGTCAAAATTTGGATCGTGAGACTTTAATTAGTCAACTCGAAAACTGCATTTGTCTACCTTCAGCCTCTCGCGGTAAAGGATTTGGCAAATAATTACAGACGCGATTAATCGCGTCTGTATAAAAGTTTAATACATTCCCAGGTGAAACCTGGGAATGTATTCTCAATGGCTCTGCCATCGATTTGGAACAATGAAAATGAAATAATAGCGACGCCGAATAGCCCGTCGTAGACATCGCTTCCTCACTCCCCTGTGTTTACGCGCGAGTGTTTCGCCAATAATTACGTTAGCGTAGCGGTAGCGAGTCCGCGAGCGTCATTACGAATTACGAATTACGAATTAATTCAAATGCGCGTTGTTATCCAGCGAGTCAAATCATCTCAAGTTACAGTTAACGGTGAAATTGTCGGCAAAATCGGGCGGGGGCTAAATTTACTCGTAGGCATAGCCAATACTGATACTGATGCTGAAATCGACTGGATGGTGCGTAAGTGCTTGGAATTACGGCTGTTTCCTGACGAGGAAGGAGATGATCGCTGGCAAAAATCTGTACAAGAAATTGGCGGCGATTTGTTAGTAGTCAGTCAGTTTACCCTTTACGGTGACTGTCGCAAAGGCCGCCGTCCTTCTTTTGACCGTTCAGCCGCTCCCCAATCAGCAGCAGATTTGTATAATCGTTTTGTTACCAAGTTAAAAGCTAGCGGTTTGGAGGTGGAAACAGGTCAATTTGGTGCAATGATGCATGTTACAATTGAAAACGATGGCCCAGTAACTTTGTTACTTGAAAAAGAAGCAATTTAAGTATTTACACTAAAAAGAAGAATAACAGTAGCCTCTAGACCGTGGTGTTCTAATTGATGAGAGAATATTAAATTAACCATCACAAAAGTTTAAATTCAGTCATCATGGCGAAAATCCAGTTTTCTAGAGGTCTTGACGAAGAAGTAACTCCAGAGGTGCGCTTGACGCGATCGCGCACTGGTGACAGTGGCACAGCGACGTTTATTTTTACCAATCCAAAGATTTTAGATCAAGGTAGCACCGAAGATATTACCGGGATGTACCTCATTGACCAAGAAGGAGAGATAATTACCCGTGAAGTTAAGGCTAAATTTGTCAACGGTAAACCAGAAGCATTAGAAGCACTTTACGTGATGAAATCTCCCCAAGAATGGGATCGCTTTATGCGCTTCATGGAACGGTATGCTGAAGAAAACGATTTGGGACTGAGCAAAAATCAGGCATAGGGTATAGGGCATGGGGCATGGGGAAGTGTCATGTTCAATGAATGCGCCATAGACCATGCCCAATTATCCATTAGTCAAAATTCATGAGTGACATATAATGCCACAACCGCACCCAGACTCGCCTAGAATTACGGTAACTTGTGCTGTGGTTACTGTCAGCGATACACGCACTTTTGAAACAGACAAAAGTGGCCAGCTAATTCAACAGTTACTTCTTGGTGCTAACCATGATGTAGGAGCTTACACAATTATCAAAGATGAACCAACCCAAATTCAAGAGCAGATAGAAAATCTAGGTAAAAGCTCAAATTTGAATGCCGTAATTTTCAGTGGTGGTACAGGCATTGCACCAAGAGATACCACTTATGATGCCATTGAAAAGTTACTAGAGAAAACCTTACCGGGATTTGGTGAGTTATTTCGTTTTTTAAGCTATCAAGAAATTGGTTCGCGGGCGATCGCTTCTCGCGCTGTTGCTGGTGTTTATCAAAATAAATTAATTTTCTCGCTTCCTGGTTC
>NZ_DASQZC010000064.1:0-13379 GCF_035638895.1 Nostoc sp.
ATTGCGATCGCAGGCACTGGATTTGGTCAAAAAGTCCACATCCCAGGATTCCAAGCACATCCTCAAACTGAGGTAGTTGCTGTTTATCACCGAGATATAAATAAAGCTAAAGCTATAGCAGAAGCCCATAATATCCCCCATGCCTCCGATTCACTGGCAGATATTGTGGCATTGCCAGAAGTGCAAGCAGTTAGCATCTCTACGCCGCCTTTTTTGCACTATGAAATGGCAAAAGCCGTATTACAAGCTGGGAAACATTTATTACTAGAAAAACCGACAACTTTAAATGCAGTTGAGGCCAAAGAACTTTATCATTTAGCTAAAGAAAAGAGCGTTATTGCATCTGTAGACTTTGAATTTCGCTTTGTACCAGGATGGCAGTTGTTTGCTGAATTATTGTCAGAAGATTATGTGGGTGAGTTGCGCCTAATTAAAATTGATTGGTTGGGTTCTTCTCGTGCTGATACTTCACGCCCTTGGAATTGGTATTCTGATAAAGAGAAAGGAGGCGGTGCATTGGGATCTTTGGGTTCCCACGCCTTCGATTATATTCACTGGTTATTCGGGCCAGTCCGTAGATTAAACGCCCATTTAACTACTGCTATTCCTACACGAGTTGATCCTGTTAGTGGAGAATCGAAGCCAGTAGATACAGATGACAACTGTATATTGACGCTGGAATTAGCAAATGGTACACCTTGCCAACTTTCTATCAGCGCAGTTGTTCATGCACCAAGAACTCATTGGGTAGAAGTATATGGCGATCGCGGTACATTAATTGTGGGTAGTGAAAATCAAAAAGATTATATACATGGTTTTCGTGTTTGGGGTTCGCAGATAGGTAAACCTCTAACGGAAATAGAAATACCGAATCGATTAATTTTTCCGAAAAATTATACTGATGGGCGTATTTCGGCATTTATCCGCGTAGTAGACCAATGGGTGCAAGGAATTGACCACAATCAGGAAATTATACCATCACTGCGAGAAGGAATTTATTCTCAGTTGTTGATGGATTTATCCCATGAATCTCATACAAAAGCAAGTTGGGTAGATGTACCAAGCTTGGAAGAGTTTATTAGTAATTAAAGATAAAATGAGCAAAACTCCCCGCATTCGTATCCCGCCAGAAGTGAAAAAATATGTTTTTCAACGTGACAAATATCAATGTCAAAGCTGCGGTAAAACTACTATAGAAACTAACCTCAGTATTGACCATATAATTCCCCTCTTTCGTGGTGGTCAAAATGATATTAGCAATCTACAAACCCTCTGTTTAACCTGCAATCAGCAGAAATCAAGCAACATGGATTCTCGCTTCCAGCGATATTTTCAGCTTTAGGTTAGGATTGGATGAGCTATTAATTTTTCACGATCTATGCCTCAAAATCACAATAGCAATTCTTTAAGATTCTTCAATATTAAAACTACGATTCTCTACCTCTTTGCGGTCATAGCTGTTTTAGCATTATCCTTTCCTTGGTTATATGAGATTAAAACGAAAGCTGGGATCGACATATCACGTAGCCGCCATGCAGGAACCTTTTTTGAGAAACATACTCGCGGACTCTTCAGGTGTGAGTGGCTTTATCCCTACCATTGCGATCGCTCTCACATCAAGTAAATAAAGTTACAGCAGAATTCAGGAGTTAGAATTTTGAAGTAAAACAGGGTGCATTACCTGGATTTGAGACGAATCGTTGTGTACTTGACTAACTTAAAATTCACTGTAAAAAGAAAGGGGATATTATTCCCTTTTCTTTGTGTAAGATTTTTATTCAAAAATTGACCTCGTTTCCAGTCTTTAGCCCTACAGTATATACATAAGTACTTCTCACCCCCAGGGCAAACGCATCTAAATATTGATGAGCATAGATAAAAGTAGGACTTTTAAGACATTTCCTGCAAGATTAGCGATCGCACTCTTGAGAACAGACATTGCACGCTCATCAACCTTCATAGATGGTGCGATGTCTACGACGGGCTACGCCTACGCTTGATTTTTAACACAGTCGCTACAAGAGCAGCGATCGCACTAACCTTCAACACTCAATAGAATAATAGGAATATGTGCTTGGAAACTCTGAAAATCGTTATCTGTTGTGAGGATGCTGTAGCTTCGATGATGGGCAACTGCACAAATCAGAAAATCAGTGTTTGAACCTTGGATACCATTGCTACGGCAGGTATTAAAAAACTCTGCGGCAAGTTCGTAGTCTTCAGGTAAGAGTTCCATATCTGGGAATATCCGCAGGTAATCTCGTAGACGGGTAAACTGTTCCGAACTGCGAATGCCAGAAAGGATTTCTTGCCTAATCGCACCCAACAAAGCAACTTGGTCATTGGTAATTAAATCGCGTAATCGGGTAACTACAGGGGAAGAATCGGGTGGGGTTCTCCGACGCAAAGCCAGCGACCAAACAGAGGTATCAACTATGACCCTCATGCCTGCTGACGTTGCTGTTTGTAGTCGTAGTCTGGGTCATAATCAATAGTGCCAAAGAGTTCTAACACTTTGAGTCGCTTGCGACGTTGGATATATTCGCGCAGTGCAGTTTCGACCAGGGCATCAACGGTTATCTGGTCATCTAGGGCGAGTGCCTCTTGCAGCAATGTATTATTGATGTTGAACTGTGTAACCACGATCGCTCCCAATCCAACAACTGACTAAATCAATATTATCGCACTTGGACGAAAAGACATTACACGCTCATCAACCATTAGAACCGATCGCGCTTGCACGAACAAAATAGTACGCTCATCACCATCAGGAGCGATGTCTACGACGGGCTACGCCTACGCATTACTTTTAAAACAGTCTCTACAAAAATAGCGATCGCACTCTTGATGGCTTTTTATTACCTTCAGCAACAGACAGTAACCCTGGAAGAACTGTTAGAAAATTCTGCATTCACCACTACCATCTATGCAGAGCATCTAGAACAACAATGGTGGAACCTGCAAGGCTATCCTGATTTAGTGCCATCGTTTACAGAAATTGTCAAGCAATCAAATTTTGTATATTGTGAGGCGGTGCAAGCCTCTCAGTTGTACAATATGGGGTTGGTGCATCTGCA
Source organism: Nostoc sp. (assembly GCF_035638895.1). Classification (GTDB taxonomy): domain Bacteria; phylum Cyanobacteriota; class Cyanobacteriia; order Cyanobacteriales; family Nostocaceae; genus Nostoc. Next base: position 3,078 of record NZ_DASQZC010000064.1, read on the forward strand.
TGGTGAAATGTCAAGTCTCGCCTGTAAGTTATTTCGGCCATTTTTCGGCGATCGCCTGTTGCAAATCAACAGTTAGGCGTAATTTAATGGTTGCAGGTCGATGCAATTATATTGTCAAGGATAATGGGAAGTCTCACCTGGGAGTTATTTTGCCCCTTTTTTGGCGATCATTCAGCATCTAGGAGTCAGAATTAAGAATTTATAGAGAGTTTAGTCTGATTTGGATATCCATTAATTAAATCTCTCTATGATTCTTTAACTATTCTGACTCCTGTTAGAAGATAGCTAAGATTTAGCCGATTCTGGCTCCTTAATTCTTATATATTATCGTCCATTCTGATTGAAGTATCACTTATCAATTTGGAGATATATCAATGAATAAAAATCCTCATGAACAGAGCAATTCTGAGCGTAGGCAAGAACTTCAGGATAATGAAGAATCTTTCCGACTTCAACAGGAAGAGAGAGGACTGGAAAAAGGCAAACGTAGCGCTACGTTTACCTGTTTAACATTCATTACCAAGATGTGTGTACACTAAGTTGATACTAATGTACCTCTGTGAGTCCCTACATCTATCCCAACTGGCTTGAGATCGCGCTGACATCAACGGCTAACTTTTTGCCCAACTTGAGCAACTGAAGACACTTATTATCTGCTTCATTATCAACGCTAGTGATACATACCGGCCCTATCTGACTGTGCAGACAACTAAAGTATAGTTCCTGCGATCGCTGTAGGGAAACATTAATATTTAGTTGATCCCCGACATCAATCAATCTTTCCAACAGTTGAATATCTGCATTAAAACTACCATTTGCATCGTGCAATAATTGCCAAAGCGATCGCGCAATTAACTGTTCTAACATCTGCTTACCGTCGGGAATATTCAGCCGACAACGCAGATGTTTTGCTTCAGTAGCGATCGCCTCCAATTCTAGGATGTGATTCCAACTCTTTTGGGGATCAGCGATATCTTGCTCAAGCGATCGTAATGTCATCAGACAGCGATGCCCTAAAGCAATATCGGCTGCTACCTGCAATTCTTGCGGTACTGCTATTTCATCTCGATGAAACGCCATCAGCACACCATAATTATCACGGTACGCTTGTGTATATAATTGCCCTAGACGCGTCAGTGTTTCCTCACTAAGCAGCCGCATAATTCGGTGGCGTTCTTCAGCAAATAGATTCTGTAAGCTGAAAGCTTCTTCACCAAATAGCTGTGTCATTGCCAAGATAGTATGAGCCGCGCTAGCTTGTTTTAATGCCCCAAACAGCTTTTCTTTTAATTGGCTGTAGTTACGTCGCCCAGTAAATTGCTGAATGCCGCAGTGGAAATCCCAGCCTCCTAAATGCAGAACTGCAAATACCAAATGCTCACTTTCCCAAGTAATCTCTGATACCAGCTTTAAATTTCCGATAGCCAGAGTTAGCGATCCCATCCGTTGCATTTGGTAATCTAACTCATTGGCTGCATAGCAATAAACCTTTTTGTGGTAACGCTGAGACTGTTTGTCAGCAGCATCTTTTCTAGGTAAGGAATTGTGCGCCTCTGCTGGTTTCTGATTGGTAAATAGGGAAGTAATGGCGTAATGGGCTGCTACTTGCTTAAAGCCAAGTTGGGCAGTTAACACAAGTTGCCGATAAATTTCCGCACCGTGTTTGAACTGATCCACATTACTGGGGGCTAAACCAAGACGTTTGACAAAGCCTTTTTCCAACTGCACACCAGCCACATCCCCTGCCAATTCCAAAGCACGGGCAGCATAGCGCAGAATTTGTGTCCCCTCTGGACGGGAAATTTCCTCAAAAAACCAACCGCAACTAGTGAACATCAACAAAGCGTGACGCTGCATTTCTAACAAGCGCAAAGCGTCTACTTGTTCTGCTGCTGTTAGTTTGTGGGTTTGATGACGGGCGAGGAAACGGTTGACATTGGTAGCAGAGCGATCGCGCATTACTTGGATATATTCATCCCGTGCTAGCCAGGGATCGTGAAATAACTGCTTACCATGTTCTGCATACACCTCAGTTAGCTGATCCCGCAGCCAATTTAGGGAATCCCGCAAAGGACGACGCCATTTCTGATGCCAAACACCACCTTCCCCACCGCAACCACAGTCATCTTCCCATCTGCCGACACCGTGGGCGCAACTCCAGGCTGTGACTGACTTCAATTCCACTTCCCAACTCGGAGAATTCAAGCTCAGGTAGTGGGCAAAGTTCGTTACCGTCCAACCCTGTTGAGGAAACTCTTTGGTAAAGGCGTAGGCTAAAGTTTTCTCAGTTCCCTTTTTGTGATGTCCAAAGGTTTCCCCATCTGTCGCCACAGAAATCAACTGTGCTGCACGATGATCCCCACGCACCGCCGAACTGATACGCCCAGCAAAGTGACTGGAATTATAAACCACATCACTAAAACCCATGTCCCGCGATATCGGGCCATCGTAGAAAAAGATATCAATGTAAGGGGGGGAGTGGGGAGTGGGGAGTGGGGAGTGATTACTATCCCCATTCTCTTCTTTGATTGCACTCAGAGGTGAAGATGAAGTGTCTAATGTGGGCTTTAAATAACACCGATAGGGACGGGTAGAATCAATCTGACTACCACCTACTTCGATCCATTCAGGATGGGGATGATCTGGAGTGGGGACGGGACGACAACGCAGTGCCTGAGACGGTGCAAGGACAATGAAGCGAATACCCTCAGCAACAAGAGCTTCTAAGGTTGCGTAGTCTACAGCAGTTTCTGCTAACCACATCCCTTCGGGATCGCGTCCAAAGCGGGAGCGGAAGTCTTCTTTACCCCAGCGAATTTGGGTATATTTGTCGCGTTCATTCGCCAGAGGCATGATGATGTGATTGTATACTTGCGCGATCGCATTCCCGTGACCATGCAAGCGATCGCTACTCTTGGCATCCGCCTCTAAAATACGCTGATAAACCTCCACATCGTAGCGTTCTAGCCACGACATCAGAGTTGGCCCGATATTAAAACTAAAATACTCATAATTATTGACGATCCCCACCACTTCGCCTCGGTCATTTAACACTCTGGCAAAGGCATTTGGACGATAGCATTCCCAATGAATCCGCTCATTCCAGTCATGGAAAGGTGCAGCGCTCGGTTGGCGTTCAATTGCGTCCAGATAAGGGTTTTCCCTTGGTGGCTGGTAAAAATGACCATGCACCGTCACATAAACACCATTAGCCTTGTTCAGGGAATCGGTTTCTTTGGCGTTATTGGGATCTGAATGTAATGTTAACGTTGAGCCAGAGCTAGCTGGCATTTCAGCAGCAGAAGTCATGTATATTTATCCAAAACAAAAAACTTGCAGTTGCACCGAAAACATTGTGCGTAAACCTTTCTACAATAGTTTGAACACAAAATCCGGTATAAACAACAACTAAGAGATCCAACTAAATTTTGACAAAGCTGTTTTATTCTAGTGGGAAATCTGCGTTATCGCACAGCGCAAAGTCCGTTGGGCGGCTCTGCCGACTTAAAGGAACTTTGCAAGACAGCCCTTTCCCTGAAGGCTTAAAGTAATTAGCCATTGAACAAAGCCTGAGTTAGGGGTTTTCTCTTATTAGGGGCCAATCAAAATTTTAATTGTCTTTTAATAATTAAACCCCATTTTTGATGTAATATTTTGGCTCAAATTCATACTTTTGCAACAAAAGATTACGAGAACTCATTATATCGCAATCTTATTTTACATAATTACCGTGGCAATGAATGGAAAACAGTACAATCTCTGAATTGGTCTACAGATGGTTGAGAGTATCCTATGGGAGTAACAGAATTCACTATAGAGTGACCAGTTTCTAACATGACGAAAAACACTAAACAAAAATTAGCGACCGCTGGGCTTTTGATCATTGCGTGTCTTGCAATCGTGTTTCCATCGGTCAAAGAAAACCTGGTTTACGGGGGCATAGTGGAATTAACGAAGTGGTTCATCTTGACTTTATTTATGTCCACTTAAAGACCATTTCTCCATTCAAAATTCAGGACTTAGCAGGGGCTAAACGCCCCGCTACCGCTAAAAGCACTGAGATAAGATACTCTCAACCCAAAACAACAAATGTCAACCAAAAACATTATTCTTTTCGTTTTACTACTGTTTATCCCGGTTTCTGTAGCAGCCCACTTTCTGGAATGGGGAGAATTGATAGTTTTCATTACAGCTGGATTAGCAATTCTGCCTTTAGCGGCTTGGATGGGTACAGCCACAGAAGAAATTGCTGTTGTAGTGGGGCCATCGTTAGGGGGCTTGTTAAATGCCACTTTTGGCAATGCTACAGAACTAATCATCGCCTTAGTAGCGCTGAATGCTGGGTTAATAGATGTAGTCAAAGCCAGTATCACGGGATCGATTATTAGCAACTTACTACTGGTAATGGGTTTTTCCATGCTTTTGGGGGGACTGCGCTACAAAGAGCAGACATTTCAGCCAATTGTGGCGCGGGTAAATGCTGCTTCGATGAATTTAGCGGTGATTGCCATTTTGATGCCAACGGCGATGAATTACACCTCTCAAGGAATTAACGAAGAAACACTGCAAAATCTTTCTATTGCTGTTGCTGTGGTGTTAATTCTGGTTTATGCCTTAACGCTGCTATTTTCGATGAAAACCCACTCTTATCTATATGATGTGGGTGTAGCGGAGATAGAAGCAGAGGAAATCCCTCATGCTAAACCAAATATGATGTTGTGGGTTAGCGTGCTGCTAGTATGTACCTTACTAGTAGCACTTGAATCAGAAATGTTGGTCGATTCTCTGGAAGTGGCCACATCTCAGCTAGGTTTGACGGCGCTGTTTACAGGGGTGATTTTGGTTCCCATCGTCGGTAACGCGGCTGAACACGCTACAGCAGTTACCGTGGCGATGAAAGATAAGATGGATCTTTCCCTTTCGGTAGCTGTGGGATCAAGTATGCAGATTGCCCTATTTGTTGCACCCGTGTTGGTTATAGCAGGGCGAATATTGGGTAAACCAATGGATTTGGATTTCAAACCCTTTGAATTAGTAGCTGTGGTTGTGTCAGTGTTGATTGCAAACAGTATTAGTTCTGATGGGAAGTCCAATTGGCTGGAAGGCACTTTATTATTAGCTGCTTATACGGTATTGGGGTTTGCTTTCTACTTCCACCCAGTTATGGAAGGTATGGGATAGTACCGCAAGGCGGAAGTCAGCCCGTTTGGGGAAGTCAAAAGTTAAAAGTCAAAAGTCAAAAGTTTTGTATATCAAGACTTTTGCAAGTTTTAAAATAGTAGCTTGATTTCCGCCGCGCTGTACTAGATAGTAGTGCGTAGGCGTAGCCCGTCGTAGACATCGCTCATTTAAGCCATTCGCAAAAGCCCCTACCCTCAACGCCTGTAAAATAAAAAGATATAAGAGCGATCGCCTATATGAGCTACTGCCTTAATCCCCATTGTCCCAAGCCTGAAAATCCTAATGATGTCAAGTTTTGCCGGACTTGCGGTTCCAAGTTACTCCTCAAAGAACGTTACCGTGCTATCAAACCAATCGGACAAGGTGGTTTTGGCAAAACCTTCTTAGCTGTGGATGAGGATAAACCCTCAAAACCACGCTGCGTAATTAAGCAATTTTATCCCCAATCCCAAGGTGCTAATAGTCTTGCCAAAGCCGTAGAGTTATTTAACCAAGAAGCGGTGCAGTTAGATGAATTGGGCAAACATCCTCAGATTCCCGAACTACTGGCATATTTTACCCAAGACGATCGGCAGTATCTTGTACAAGAATTTATCGACGGGCAAAACTTAGCCCAGGAATTGGCACATAGAGGTGCTTTCAATGAAATACAAATCCGGCAACTATTAAACGATTTATTGTCAGTTTTGCAATTTTGTCATACTAGACACGTAATTCACCGCGATATTAAGCCAGAAAATATTATTCGTGAGAGCGATGCCCAACGCAAACTAGTATTAGTAGATTTTGGTGCTGCTAAATCTACCACTGGCGCTGCCTTAAATAAAACTGGTACTAGTATTGGTAGTCCAGAATATGTTGCCCCTGAGCAAATGAGAGGTAGGGCTATTTTCGCCAGCGATATTTACAGCTTGGGTGCTACTTGTATTAATTTATTAACAGTGCGATCGCCTTTCGATTCTTATGATACCAACAACGATACTTGGGTATGGCAGAAATACTTGCAAACTCCCGTCAGTAATGAGTTGAGTCGCATTCTCAACAAGATGCTAGAAAGTATTCCGATTCGGCGTTATCAAACAGTAGACGAAGTTCTCAAAGACTTAAATAAATACTCGCAAGTAGCATCAAAGCCAGCGATTGCACCAAAACCTATCCCTCAATCGCCACCAAATTCTTCACCTGCTTTTGTATCTAAATCTCCTAGTCAACTGGATCAGGAATTAGAAGAAATGAAAACCCAATTTATGGGTAACAACAAACCTCAACCAAATAAAATACAGCCACAAAACGCCACACCTCAGCCTTTTAGTAAAAGTCAAATAGATGAAGAATTAGAAGAATTAAAAGCCAAATATCTTGGTAATAATAACCCTTAAAATCAATAAAAAATAGAAAGCTGCGTTCTCTGCGCCTCTGCGGTTTGTTGCTTTATATCTACGTTTAAAAAAAGTGGCTCTAAAACTCAGAGCCACTTCTAAAGCTGTATTTTGAAACGGACTAACCTTTCACAATATTCTGATACAGATGTGCAAAAGCTTACTTCTTAGCTTCAGCAATGGGTACCCATTCAGTGTGGAAGCTTCCGGGCTTATCAAGACGCAGGTAGGTATGTGCGCCGAAGTAGTCGCGTTGTGCCTGAGTTAGATTTTGAGGTAAGCGATCGCGGCGATAGCTGTCAAAATAATCCAAGGATGCGCTAAATGCGGGTACTGGAATTCCAACTGTTGCAGCTGTCGCAATTACTTCTCGCCAAGCAGTTTGTCTGTCAAGAATTGTCTGCTTAAATTCGGGAGCTAACAGCAAGTTAGGCAAAGCTGGATTTTCGCTAAAAGCCTTCTTAATCTTATTCAAAAAGCGAGCGCGAATAATACAACCACCTTTCCAAATCCGCGCCATTTCGCCCAGATCCAAATTCCAGTTATATGTTTTTGAAGCTGTGGATAGCAACGCCATCCCTTGAGCATAAGAACAGATTTTTGAGCAATAGAGAGCATCGCGTACTTTATTGATAAAGTCCTTGGTTTGCCCGTCATACTTGCCACTGGGGCCTGTGAGGACTTTAGATGCTGCAACCCGCTCCTCTTTAATAGAAGAGATAATCCGGGCATTAACTGCTGCTGTAATTGTGGGAATAGCAACTCCCAATTCCAATGCAGTTTGTACAGTCCAACGTCCAGTTCCCTTTTGACCTGCTGCGTCAACAATCAAATCCACCAGGGGTTTATTTGTTTCTGGGTCAATATATGGGAAGATATTTTTCGTAATCTCGATCAAAAATGAATCGAGTTCGTCAGTGGTGTTCCATTCAGCAAACACATCATGTAGCTGACTAGGGTTTAATCCAGCGACATTTTTCAGCAAGTCGTAGGCTTCAGCAATTAACTGCATATCGCCATACTCAATGCCGTTGTGTACCATTTTGACATAATGGCCAGAACCACCAGGGCCAATGTAGGTTACACAAGGGCCATCATCGACTTGGGCAGCAATTTTGTTGAAAATTGGTGATAGAAACTCGTAAGAGCTTGTTGTACCTCCAGGCATCAGAGATGGGCCATTCAATGCCCCTTCTTCACCGCCACTGACACCCATACCAAGATACCGAAGCCCTGCGGGTTCTAATTCCTGAGTGCGTCGTTCTGTATCTTCAAACCAAGAGTTGCCACCATCGATAATGATATCGCCTTCGTCTAACAAAGGTTTTAGTTGAGCAATCACCGCATCCACTGGTTTACCAGCTTGCACCATTACTAGAATTTTGCGGGGACGTTCCAATAAGGCGACGAATTCTTCCAAGGTAAAGGCGGCTTTGACGTTCCGTCCTGTAGCACGCTGCGCCATAAACGCATCCGTTTTTTCTCGGGAGCGGTTGTAAACTGCAATTGGGAAGCCATTGCGCTCTACGTTTAGAGCGATGTTCTCACCCATAACGGCTAATCCAATCACACCAAAGCTTTGTAGTGTCATAAAAAATTTCTGGCTAACTCTCTTGCAGATCCTTTACCTATAAGGGTAGTCCGATATTTTCCGTTCTCCCCTAAAGAAGACCTTAAGACTTGAATAAATGATAAAAATCCACAACTAACAAGGATAATTAATTTTAATTTGTATCTAAATCAACAATTGACTAGCAAAATTTGCAAAATTGTTAGTTGAGGGGCTGGGGACTGGGGACTAGGAAGCAATTTAATTCACTAAATTACTTTTTCTTCCTGATATCTAATACCCAGTACCCGATCCCTAGTCCCCAATCCCTAGTCAAAGGAGTAACCAAATAATGCTGGCGTATGTCCTAGCTTTAGTGGTCGGTCTTGGTAGTTTAGCCATTTACATAGCAGCTTTCTTTTTTCCAGAAATCCACCGGAAGAATGATTTTATCTGGAGTGGTGTAGGATTTTTCTATGCTTTAGTCTTATGGGTGTTTGCACCACGCATTACTGGAGGTTTGTTGCTGGGTCATGTGGCTAGTGTGGCTCTTTTGGTCTGGTTTGGCTGGCAAACTCTATCATTACGTCGCCAACTGACCCCCCAGCCACAACAAACCCAAGTACCCAGTCCTGAGACGGTGAAAACTGGCATTCAGGAACAGGTAAATAAGTTCTCCCTTCAGGAAAGGCTGGGCCAGTTGCAAAAAGGTCTTGGTAGCACCTTCAGTGGTGTGAAAGACAAGGTACAACAAACTGGGAGTAAAAAAACACCCACAACCCCCAAGCCTGAAAACATTACCTCTGTAATAGCAGAGAAGCCTACTGTTGAGATTATCGACAAAACTACTGCCATACCAGAAAAACCAGCAGAGGAGATTACTACTGACACCGAAGCCAAAACCGAGAGTGTACCGGAAGCAATTCCACCACATCCCCCATCTCCTGAGTTGGTGGAAGCAGCGCAACCAGATTTTGAAATTGAGGAGAAGCAACCGATTCCCGTAGAAGAAATTGCGCCGGATGCGGTACTCGCTCCCCCGGCGGAAATGCTACCTGAAGAAATACCGCCTAATTAAGCTAGTTGAATACAGTGAAACCCAGCGTTAACCTAATATAATGTTGGGTTTCACTTAACTTATTTATAATGTTCTGCCGCAAATCGGCTGAAACAAACCTTGATAAATGACCAACATTAGATGTTGCGATGCCTACGGCGGCAAGCTACGCAACATCTGCAACATTAAGAGTTACAGCCTGGGCTACTAAAATTATGTCACCGTCAATCGTCTTATCACCAGCTGTTGGTTGTCCTTGTTGACGAGCTTGGGCCCAGAATAATGCCTTGATGTGCTTTGATTGCGATAGAAATTACCTATCGATTTTATGCAGCGATCGCAGTAGCATCAGAATGGATAGAAGCACACATCTGAAGTGGTTATACAAGATTCCCGACTTTTAAAATGAGTCGGGAATCTGAGCTTTTGCAACAAGCAAGGCACTACCAATTAGATATCAAAACCTTAATTGATAGTACAAAAACATAATCTTCAACAGAAAATTTATTCAACTTTGGCGCGGAGTGCGGGAGAGCGAAAGAAAGTTGCAAATCCAGCTTGGCGCTCGTTTAAAGGTTCTAGAGCATCGTTCCAAAGACTTTCATAATAAAAGAAAGTTACGCCTAAACCGCGTTCTTGGGCAGCCCGCACCTGAGACTTAATTTGCTGCATGGGAACTGGATTATTTCGTAACCCTGTCATAATGCCAACTCCAGTTGGAATTGTTTGTTGCGCTTCTTGAATTTCTGGGCGGGAAATCTTAGCCACAAAACTTTGCAGATCCGGACGATAAACTTGCACAATTAACTCATCCACAATATTTTGCCGCATCCAACCTAGCCAATCTTGCAGGTGAAACTTGTAAGCGAAATCATAGTAATTAGGAGAAACAGAGAAAATCGCCTGGGGTTTTCTCTGCTTCACAGCTTGGTTAAGTTGTACCATGAACGCCGTAATTTTATCTGCCCGCCACTTTACCCATGCTGCATCTTGGTAATTAGTTGGCGGAGGATTCTTCGTTTCTTTGGTGTACAAAGCAACTGTATATTGGTCGTAGCCAAATTCGTGAGGCAAACTCATGTGATCGTCAAACTGAATGCCATCTGCATCATATTGGGTAACAGTTTCTAGCACTA
>NZ_DASQZC010000065.1:0-8494 GCF_035638895.1 Nostoc sp.
TATCAGGTTCATTGGTATCAACTTAAATTCAAATTGTTGTAATAGCTTTGGATCTACTCGCTTACCAGTTTGAGCATTCGTGATAGATTTTGTGATGCCGTTACGTACTTCAATGATTACTAGCCCTCTGAAATCGGGAAGACAAAAACAATTATTGCTAAGTTTAATGTTTATATTGTGGAGAGTATGGAGCAGGCGATCGCTACAGCCAAAACAATCTTATACTAATTCGTAATTTGTAATGTTTAAGCCCAGTTAGTTAAGCTGATTGAATTGTTGTTCTAGAGCGCATACAGCTTGCTCACCAGACCAAAAAACTTGGAAGGAGTTCTGTCTGTGCTTGGGTAGCTGACTTAGGTATCAAGTTAGCAAATCCGAGTTCTTCTGCCGATGAGGCGAAAAAATTTTCTACCATCATCCTCATTAGGCGCGGGAAATCAGAACCGGGTTGAGTGGAGAATTTATTGAGACAGAAGAAGCGAACACCTCAGCAGCATCTTATGTTGATGGTGACACGCTACCAAAATACAGTGAAAAACCCCATAACTGGAAGTCTTCTGGTCGCAGAGTAAAACGTGGATTGTTCCGCACAGCAATGAATTGGTACATTAATGCAGATTGCAACGGTGGGGCCAATATCATGCGTAAAGTAAGCACGAGACTTGGACTTGATCTAAGTGGAGTGTCTAGGGGTGCTTTGACTCATCCCACCCGAATCTATACCCGCCTTGAACTAAAGCTCTTTGGCTAAAACTAAAGTTCCCCAAAAAAAGTGAAACTCCTCAAATTTTACCCAGAATTACTTACAAACATTTATGTATTTATTTATAGCGTATTTTTGTTCTAGTTGGATTCCCAACGACTATTTACACTCAACTTGGTGAGCAGTGTTTATACCCTTGAGTATACTTTGTTTCTAACTCCCAATAAAATCGGCGAACCGAGAGTATTATGTGCCGTCATCACTTGCACCATAATATATGGTCTATTTTTTTAAAGATTTAATATTTTAAGGGGTAAAAATTGTATTTTTTCTGCAAAGAGTTGTCCATTTTATAATATTTCAGAAAATTTACAGAAAAATAAGCGTAGGCTATTCAAACTTTTAGCTAATCAGTGTAAGCTAATTATGTAAATATGTTTATCGCAAAACTATTTAACCACTCAGACTAACTCTCTTAGAGGAGGTGTAGCAAAATTTACATAGATTTTTTGTATATATGTTTAAAGAGACTGAACATGACTGTAAAAAGATTGAGTTTAGTAGCTTTTAAGCATAGCAAACAATATTGTTAAAATGAGATTTTTCTTGAGTAGTAAAATCTCAAAAAATCATAATGTGCTTTATAGTTTTTCTCGTCTCTTGACTGTAGCCTCCCCCAAGCCAGCTTTTTAATGCTGTAGGTTATAGGCTTTAGACGGAAGGATTCCCACTAAAGTGATTCTGATTCCTTGGCAAAGCCGTAGACGCTTTGCTTTGAAATTCTTATTCGACCTCTTGCTGAAAGCACAAATCTTGTGGCGGACTAAGACACCGCAATGATTGGTATTTTGCGAGTAAACAAGCTTGACTATGCAAACGTTTAGCCCAATATATTGGTATTCACATTAGTGATTGTCAAGATCAAGAGTTCAGTTGCAACGAGTGGTGCTGCTTCCCAAATAAAAACACTTTGTTACATAAAAATATTCCTTTATTCATAAGAATTTTAGGGTTTAGTTGCAAACATAAAAGTATAAAGTAATACTTTTTATTATTTTTTTTCAATTTAGAGCAATAGCTAAATTTCGTCTTGGAGGTTAGAAAATGCCACCCGTGCTTTCTGGGGAAGATGTAGGCGAAAGGCTTTTGTACACCTTGGGTGCAAAGCTTTCACAACAGGAATTACAAAACTTCTTGGCAGCAATGGAAATTGTGGAGCCACCACTAGCAAAGCAGTTTTGGCAATCTGCACAGACGAATCCTGGCATCTATATTATCCTTACAGGTAAAGTCCGGCTGTTGGATAGCTCTGAGAATTTAATTACTACCTTTGGTGCATGGTCTGTTTTCGGTGAATTGACTCTTTTTCCCGAAGCTGATTTTAGTCCTTATGTAGTCAGAGCTTCGACAAGCTTAAAGCTTGGCTATTTTAAGCAAGACGCATTGCAAACATTGATAGATAAGTATCCTAATATTCGCGATCGCCTTTTTGCCCGTGCAGAACTTTGGGATTTACTATTGTTATGTCGCCAAACCTCACAATTACCGTGCCATACTTCACTTGTACCAGGGATGCTCAAAGCTTTATCTCTCTTTGAGCGACATCATTTAGAGACTGGCTCTTTAACTACGCAAGTATCCCAAGATTCTGAGTTATGGCTATTGTACAGAGGTCAACTGCGGCATTCTGAAGGCCATCTTTTGACACCAGGCACAATTGCCCAACCAAAACAAGGTGATTGGCAGGTAACTCAACCAACAATTGCTTACATTCTGAAAAAAGACCATCGGCAAACAGCACTAGAATACTTGCCGGAGTTGGGGAATTGGGGAGTGGGGAGTGGGGAGTCGGAAGAGACGCGATTAATCCCGTCTGTACTAAAGAGTGGGGGAGAAACTTCCCAATCTCCAAAATCCAAAATCATTCCTTTTCCCCAACGAGATCAGCAGTCACAACAACAACAACCAAAAAAAGCACGTTTTTACTTTCCCAGTCCACAGGTGCAAGTGAGGCATTGGTGGAAACGCCTGACTAAGAGCTATCCCTTCTATGCACAACAAAGCGCTGCCGATTGTGGCTCTGCTTGCTTAGTAATGATTGGTAACTATTGGGGCAAGCATTTTAGTATTAATCGCCTGCGAGATATGACCAACGTCAACCGCAGTGGTGCATCTCTAAAAGCTATGGCAGCAGCAGCAGAAAACTTGGGTTTTGCCACCCGTCCGGTGAAAGCCACTCTTGATAAATTAGCAGAACAACCTTTACCTGCAATTGTCCACTGGGAAGGCAACCACTTCATCGTTGTCTATGAAATCAGCAAAAAGCGGGTAATTGTATGTGATCCGGCTCTTGGTCAATGCAGCCTGACAAAAGCTGAATTTCAAGCAGGTTGGAGTGGTTATGCATTGTTACTGGAACCTACAGCTTTATTACAAAATACTAAAAACGAAAATACAAGTTTCTGGAAGTTTTTTGAGTTAATTAAACCTCACCATCGGGCACTATTAGAAATCTTTGCAGCTTCGATATTAATCCAAATATTTGGACTGGTAACGCCAGTCTTCACCCAGTTATTGCTCGATAGAGTCCTTGTGCAACGTAGCGTTACAACCTTAAACGCCATTGCTTTGGGGATGATAGTTTTTGGGTTATTTGGTGTGGCTGTCAATGCTCTACGCCAATATCTTTTATTTCATACTGCCAACCGCGTTAGCATCGCCCTACTCGTAGGTTTTATCAAACATACCTTCCGCTTGCCCCTTTCTTATTTCGAGTCGCGTTTTGTAGGGGATATAGTCTCGCGCATCCAAGAAAACCAGAAAATTCAGCAATTCCTTACCGGTCAGACACTCTCCATTTTGCTGGATATGCTGACATTGGTGGTTTATTTGGCCTTGATGTTCTCCTATAGCTGGCGCATGTCATTATTCGTGCTGTGTACAGTACCGCCATTTTTTATCTTGGCGCTAGCTAGCACAAATATTTTGCGCCGCATCTCCAGAGAAATTTTTAATGCAGGCGCTAAAGAACAAAGCTATCTCATAGAATCTCTAAGTGGAATTCGTACCGTCCGCTCATTGTCAATTGAACAGACTGTGCGCTGGCGTTGGGAGGAACTGCTGAATGATTTGGTCAAAAAAGGCTTTAATGCTCAGATAATTGGTAATCAGCTGCAAATTATCAGTGGTGTTATCCAAACTTTTGTAAATACTGCATTGCTGTGGTATGGAGCGACTCAGGTAATTAATGGCGAACTGACGATTGGACAATTAGTTGCTTTCAATATGTTGGTGGGTAACGTCTTGAGTCCTTTCCAGAGGCTATCTATGCTGTGGAATCAATTGCAAGAAATTGTGATTTCCACCGAACGCATAAATGATGTGTTGGAGGCGGAACCAGAAGAAGACTTAGAAACTAAACCCCGGAAGGCGTTGGGTAAGCTGCGTGGTCACATTAGCTTTCATAATGTCACCTTTCGCTATCACTCAGAAAGTGAGACTAACGTCTTAGAAAATCTTAACTTTGAAATCCAACCAGAACAGATGGTTGCAGTGGTGGGGCGCAGTGGTTCTGGAAAAACAACCCTGAGTAAATTGATTTTGGGTTTATATCCACCGACAGATGGCAAACTACTGATTGATGGTCGTGACATCACTGGTGTTTCGTTGCGATCGCTCCGTTCTCAAATCGGTGTTGTAGACCAAGATACTTTTCTCTTTGGTGGGACTATTCGAGAAAACATTGCGATCGCTCATCCAAATGCCTCTTCAGAAGAAATTATCCAAGCAGCAAAATACGCCGGAGCCGATGAATTTATTCAAAAACTACCGATGGGTTACGAATCCCAAATTGGTGAAAGCGGCGGTATGCTTTCTGGTGGACAACGCCAACGCCTAGCGATCGCTCGTGCTTTGCTCGGAAATCCTCGATTATTACTATTTGATGAAGCCACCAGTCACCTAGATTCCGAATCAGAACGAATCATTCAAAACAACCTCAAAACAATTCTTCAAGGACGCACAAGTGTAATCATTGCCCATCGCCTCTCTACAGTCCGCAACGCTGACTTGATTCTGGTTTTAGATCAAGGTGTTTTGGTAGAAAGCGGTACTCACGACGAATTAATCACTAAAAAAGGTCATTATTACTACCTGAATCAACAACAACTGGCTCAAGTCAGTTGAGATTGGGCATGGGGCATTGGGCATTGATAAATAAATTAATAGTTCTTCTCCCCCACTCCCCACTCCCCATTCCCCGTTCCCTATCTACTGTTATCCGAACTAAAACTATGCCATCTCCCAATCGATCATCCCCAGTTCCTCAAAATGAGACAGATAAATACCAAAGTTACACACAGCAAGAGGAATCTGTAGAAGTTGCTGAGGCAGAAAGTAATAGTCAAGACTTGTACTACGGTACTGAAGCATTGCTCAATGCCTTACCTCGGATTTGGACTCGTGGTTTGTTGTATATACTCATAGGCTTTGCTGGTCTGTTCTTGCCTTGGGCAACTCTCTCGAAAATAGATGAGACTGGTAGTGCTAGAGGGCGTATAGAACCTAAAGGCGCAACTCAAAAATTAGACGCTCAAGCTGCTGGGAGTGTCAAAACAGTTATGGTCAAAGAAGGAGATACAGTCAGAGCCGGCCAGGTTCTAGTAGAACTAGAGTCTGATGTCCTGCAAACGGAACTGCAACAAGTCCAGAGCAAGTTGCAAGGGCTACAAAATCGGCAATCGCAACTGGAATTGCTCAAAAATCAACTCCTAATGTCAACTAACCTTTTAGAGCAACAAAATAAATCCCAAGAATTAGAAAAAATAGCTCAAGTTAACCAGGCGCAGCAAAACCTGGATGCCAAACTGAGTAGCTATGACCTCCAAAAGTTAGAAAAACAAGCATTAGTTAAGCAAGCCCAGCAACAAATTTACACCACTCGTGATGATAAGCAATCGGCTAAAAACCGTTTGAGTATAGATTCTAGACAAATTGAACGCTTTAGCAAACTCGTTTACGATGGTGCAGTTTCTGCAACCCAAATTGATCAACTTAAAAAAGAACAACAAGAAAGTAAACGACTCTATAGCAGGGCTGTATCAGATATCAAACAAGCAGAATTCCGTTTAGCGGAAGAACTAAATCGTTATCAAGTAACTATCAAAACGTTAGAGTCTGATATCAAACAAGCAAAACTGCGACTGCAAGAGGAACAAAGTAGCTATAAAAGTTTGATGCAAGCCGGACAACTGGCTGTAATGAAAAATCAGGAACAGCTAAAAGACCTACAAACACAAATAACAGCAGTACAATCAGAAGTCGCTCAGACTAGAAGCCAAGTTATATCTATAAAAGTTCAAATACAGCAACGAGTGGTGCGATCGCCGATTAATGGGGTGATTTTTGAATTACCCACCACGAAGTCAGGAGCAGTAGTACAACTCGGCCAAAGGATTGCCCAAATCGCACCCAAGAATGCAGACTTCGTACTCAGAGCTAGTATGCCTAATCAGGATAGTGGTTTTTTGAAGCTAGGAATGCCAGTTAAAGTCAAGTTTGATGCCTATCCCTTCCAGGAGTATGGCATCGTGCCAGGGAAAGTTACTTGGATCTCTCCTGACTCGAAAATTACCCAAACACCCCAAGGGAACATCGAAAACTATGAATTAGAAATCATCTTAGATCAGCAGTATGTCGAAAATGGCAACAAACGTATTCCACTAGGTGCCGGTCAGACAGCAAATGCTGAAGTCATCATTCGCCAACGGCGGGTGATTGATTTTGTTTTAGATCCATTCAAAAAACTGCAAAAAGGCGGTTTAGAGATTTAGTCAAAGCGATACTTACGGTGGTGACTGAGCAGCGCCGATGGAATTAAAAAATACGACAAGGGAAATAAGAGGAATAAATAACTCCCAACTCCTAACTCCTAACTTAACAATGCCCTTAATTATTGGAGATATCGTGTTATGCCCCATAGTCTGACAATTTCTAGTTCAGATATCATTCACAGTCTCAAGCTTTCCTGTCAAATACCTGATGTAGTGGAGGCGATCGCATCGCAAAGCATCATTACCGAAGCAGCTCAAGAGCTAGGAATTACAGTCACACCAGAAGAACTACAGCAAGAAGGAGATAACTTAAGGTTTGCTAAGAAGCTTGTCAAAGCTAAAGAAACCTGGACATGGCTAGAAAAACACCACCTGTCTGTAAATGAGTTTGAAGAATTAGCTTACAACAATATACTTTCGCGGAAGTTAGCAAATCATCTATTTTCTGATCAACTCGAAAAGCATTTTTATGAACATCAACTAGATTATGTCGCCGCCGTTACCTATGAAGTTGTCTTCCAGGATCGAGACTTGGCTTTAGAACTTTTTTATGCGCTTGAAGAAGGCGAAATCAATTTTCCTGAAATTGCTCGTTTATATATTCCAGAACCAGAACTCCGCCGTGCTTATGGATATCAAGGACTCCGATACCGTAAAGATTTTCGTCCAGAGATTGCAGCAGCTGTATTTGCTGCTGCACCACCAAATGCTCTTAAACCGATTACAACACCCAAGGGAGTGCATTTAATTTGGGTGGAAGAAATTATTCAACCCCAACTAGATGAACAATTGCGCCAAAAAATCATTACAGAATCATTTTCTCATTGGTTAAAGCAACAAATTAACGCTATGAAAATTGTCACTCAGATAGACTCTGATGCAAATGTGCGATCGCAGGAGGAATTGCCAGATACGTCATTCACCAAGACTAAATAGGCTATTAACTTTATCTAGCTAAAGGTAGATGCTTTTAAGTTTCAAAAATGTTATTTATGCTGATATGTTTGCTTAAAATTTAATAATTTGTTCTCTTTAGCATTTTGTGAACATATCCACAACTTACCAGCTTAGTGCTTAAAAAAATTAAGTTTAATCTTCATAAGTCTTGCTGGGCAGTAACTAAGGTTATTAATGCCTAAAATTATTTTAGTTTTTTTTAATATTAGCTAATAGTATACATGCTCGTTTTTAAGCTTAAATACATTAGTTTTTTAAATCACAAATTTATCAGAAAAAATTGACTTTTCTAGGATAAACCTGTAGTATTTGTATAAGCAGTTACAGACTGTTGAAGAGAACTATTCATTAAGAAAAGTTGCACTTTTCAAGAGAAACTCAAATGGTTATTTCTGATCTAAACTACTTGAAAAATTCCTTTGAAGAAATTTTCGGTGGTCGTGGTACTGACATTAGAAACGTCTACACTGCAACCAAGACAGTTACAGCTAATGTTGATGAAATCTTCACCAAGACAATTACCACTAGCTTGGGTGGTTTAACAGGAAATGTTGCTGAATTAGTTGTTAGCGCTGATGCTACTGGCGATAATACTTTCTCCAGCGTCATTGGTGGTGTACAAACCGAAGCGAATCGCTCTGAAACTTTCGTTAATGCTATTTCTGCTACCATTCAGAATCCTACCAATCAACAGGGAGGAGGGATCAGGACTCACTAACCCACATTTTTAAACGTGGGGTTGAAAACTTGGACAATGCAATTCTTCCGCTACGCGTCTCGAAAAACATCTTTTTTTGAGTGGGCTTCAGACTCACGGTTAAAGTTTAAAATTCTTTCGTGTTTCTTGTTAAGATTTTTCTCTCCCTTTTTCGGTGAAAAAAATCATTGAACCCCAACTATGATGAACAGTTGCGTCAAAAAAGCATTAGAAAATTATTTTCTGATTGGTTAAAGCAACAAATCAAGCCTATGAAAACAGTTACTCAGATAGCAGTACGCTTGG
>NZ_DASQZC010000066.1:0-1552 GCF_035638895.1 Nostoc sp.
AGGCGAAGTGCTTTCGGTGTTCTACAGGGATAGTCTCGTAGTAAGACCGAGTAAACTGAAGATCGTGCCGCTTTGCGTTCTGAGCGTCCGGAGCATCCACACCAAGCACTAGCGCTGGCCGCGATTTTTGAGATTGGTTGCCTGTACCCCGATGAATAGTCAGTGCTGACCGAACAGATATATCTCCACGCTTCGGCATCTTCCTCACGGTGCGCTCTTGATATCGACCGTAGAGAGATTTGGGCGGAAACATTCCGTGTTGGAAGCCGATTGGCCGATCCCACTGGGTGCCGGGCGCTATCTCGAACGGCCCCATGTCCTCTTCGACATCCACGGTGGTTAAGTTGAAGGCAAGGGAGTTGAGCCTGCGTCCTGTCAGAGTCGCTTCGGGAGCGGGAAAGTCGCGGTGCCACGGCTGATTCATGGAGCCAGGAAGAGGCACGTCGAACCCAATCTCCACGATTTTGTAGTCTTTAGAGAGAACTGCTGTTGACACTGCCACTACCCAAGGATGTGTCACAAGATCGAGAAACCCCCTGATTCTCTCCGGGTGAATTTCTACGTAGTATCGGTTAGGCCCTCGCCCCACTGCCCCTCCAGGACGCGCAAGGGCTTCTGAGAAGAGAACCTCAATATCCTCACCGAGGCGATCTGCCCACATCGGCTCAAACGCCCCCTTCAACCCAATGATCCCGTTGCCGTAGAGTCCACCCATTATGGTGGCAGTATCGTACTGCTCATCAAGCGCGGTTGGGGATATCTCTTCTGTTTTCTCGGCTTGGACGGTATTCGTATAGTCAAGGGCAACTTCGTGCGTGGCTGTATTCATCCCAATCTCCTTCTAAGAGCGTTTTAAAACAAGGTCATAGTGGGCGAAATTATAGCGATATAGTTCTGCTACCTGGCCACAATAACCCCAATAAACTAATAATAATTTGGGGTAGAGGGCACGCAATTGGGCTATAAATTTCTAAATAAAAGGGTTTTAAACGATAACATCCAAAAGATGCTCCAGTTTTTAATCGAAATATTGTAAATAAAGTTAATAAATACTTCTACTGTTGTTGCCATACATACCCAACATTTACACTCATAAGGAAGTTAAACAGTCCGAATGTTTAAAATCAATTTACCCTGATTGTCTCTGTTGAAACTTACTAATAGCTTTTTGAGTAAATTGTAAAAAATTCTCTACAATAGGAGTTAAACTGTTTTGCTGCCAGATTATAGCAGTTTCTATTACAGGTACTTCTTCAAGTATAGGACGATAAACTACACCAGACCTTTGAAGATTCTGTAGAGAAGATGGTGTAATCGCCACACCCATTCCAGCCGAGACTAGTCCAATAATTGTTTGCATTTGAATCGCCTCCTGAGTAATGTTAGGTTTGAAGTTTCTCTGCTGAAAAAGACTCATGATTCGATCATAAAGTCCTGGTGCTAGATAGCGGGGAAACATGATCAAAGGTTCACTTAAGAGTGATTGCACACAGATGTGTTCTTTTTGAGCCAATGAATGAGTTGAGGACAAAGCCACAACTAAAGTTTCGCT
>NZ_DASQZC010000067.1:0-25563 GCF_035638895.1 Nostoc sp.
CCAAAAGCTGTTTTATCTTTTCTTCGCTAAAAGCTCCCTGCTGCTGCAATTCTTGTAATAAATTCTGCCCCTCAATTAGCTCTTGCACCAAATACAGCCGCTTATCCTGTTCAAAATAAGCAATCAGACGCGGAATTTGCGGGTGTTCCCCCAAGTCATGGAGCCGCTTCGCCTCTTGCTTAAATAACTCCGTAGCTTTCTCAAGTGCATTCGTTCCTTGAACTTGCGGGATAAATTGCTTAATTACACAAGGTTCATCTATCTTATCTGCATCCTTGGCTTCATAAGTTCTGCTAAATCCACCTTCACCCAAAAGTCGTATTACTCGGAAGCGGTTTCTAAATAATGGTGTGAGTGTTTGTCCACACTTAATGCAAAACTTGTTGTCATCAGGGTTAAAGGGATTTGAACAACTGGAATTAGAACAGTAAAGCATATTTGGGAATATCTCAGCAGATAATGTCTATACTCAGTTTTCCCAATTTATGCTGACTCAGTTTCATGACTCGTTTATATTGTGAGCAGATTTATTTCTACTGGCATCTACAATCTCAACTCACTTTTGCTAGTGTAGCGATATAAGGTTTATCGCTCCCCAGTATGCGGCTGGAAGCAAAAGGATTAATATGGCTCATTTAAATCAGCGTCGTCCCCAAAATGTCAACGGCGATTTTTATGTAGATAGTACCTGTATTGATTGTGATACCTGTCGCTGGATGGCTCCTGAAGTATTTTATGATGTTGATGATCAATCGGCTGTTTATCATCAACCATCGAATGAGGCAGAAAGATTAGCCGCACTGCAAGCACTTTTGGCATGTCCTACTAGTTCTATTGGTACAGTTGAAAAGCCAAAAGATATCAAAGCAGTTCAACAAAGTTTTCCAATATTAGTAGCGGAAAATGTTTACCACTGCGGCTATCATTCTGAAAAATCTTACGGTGCTGCTAGCTATTTAATTAAACTTCCAGAAGGTAACATTTTGGTAGATTCTCCCCGGTTTACGCCGCCTTTAGTCAAGCAGTTGGAAGAACTGGGGCCAATTCGTTATATGTACCTAACTCATAAGGATGATGTGGCAGATCATCAAAAGTTTGCCGAGCATTTTCAGTGCGATCGCATCCTCCACGTTGATGATATTACTGCGGATACTCGCAATGTAGAAATACAGCTAACTGGTTCCGAACCATTTGCTTTGACTCCAGATTTCTTAATTATTCCAGTCCCCGGTCACACCAAAGGACAAACTGTTTTACTCTACAAAAATAAGTTTCTCTTCACTGGCGACCATCTCGCTTGGTCAGAAAGCTTGCACCAACTGGCTGCATTCCACAATGCCTGCTGGTATTCTTGGTCAGAACAGACTAAATCAATGCGTAACTTGGCTAATTACTCTTTTGAGTGGGTGCTACCAGGTCATGGGCGAAGGTTTCATGCTGATAAGGAAACCATACGCCAGCAGATGCACAAGTGTATTGAGTGGATGGAATCTTTGAATTGACATTAAATAACTGACTTTTTACGTCATATAGAAAAATCCTCTAGCCACATTTTTGTCAAAGTGAAACTCTCACACTCACCGAATCCTGCCCAGAACTGAAGTTCAGGGCTGATAGCGAAAGTCCACTCAAGTGGACTGAATTGCTTATTTAGTCCACTTGAGTGGACTTAAGCTATGAGACTCGGAATTCATTCCGAGGCGGGATAGAAACGCAGTGAGAGATTTATTAATAAAGATATGACTGTGGACTTGTATGTACACCGTACCTTTTTAGGAGAGAGGTCAAATTATATTGCATACAAACCAGAAGCGCTATAACCTGGGTTTTAGCACCCTTTTAGCCAAACACGGATTATGAAAAAGCTGATCAACAAGCCGGAAGACTTTGTGCGGGAAAGTCTAGAAGGTATGGCGGCGGCTCATTTCGATTTAATTAAACTGAACTACAATCCTGCTTTTGTCTATCGAGCCGATGCACCTATACAAGGGAAAGTAGGAATTATTTCTGGTGGTGGCAGTGGACATGAACCAATGCACGCTGGCTTCGTGGGCAAAGGAATGCTTGATGCAGCTTGTCCTGGTGAGGTTTTCACTTCACCTACTCCTGACCAAATGCTAGAAGCAGCAAAGCTTGTAGATGGAGGCTCAGGTATCCTTTATATCGTCAAAAATTACAGTGGCGATGTGATGAACTTTGAAATGGCAACAGAGTTAGCCCGTAGTGAAGGTATTCGATCGCTAAATATTTTGATTGATGACGATGTAGCAGTGAAAGATAGCCTCTATACCCAAGGACGCCGGGGTGTAGGAACAACAATACTAGCGGAGAAAATTTGTGGTGCGGCGGCTGAAGCTGGGTATGATTTGCCACAAATAGCAAATTTATGTCGTCGAGTAAATCTGAATGGGCGGAGTATGGGAATTGCTCTAACATCTTGTACAGTGCCAGCTAATGGAACGCCAACATTTGAATTGAGCGATCGCGAAATCGAATTAGGTATCGGTATTCACGGTGAGCCAGGAATAGAACGTACAGCCATCAAATCAGTAGACGAGATTACCGAAATTTTGACGCGATCGCTCCTTGAAGATGCACCATACAGCCGCACACTGCGCGAGTGGGATGAAGACAAAGGAGAATGGGTAGATGTAGAACTGACAAATCTCCCATTTGCCAAAGGCGATCGCTTATTAGCTTTCGTCAATAGTATGGGTGGAACTCCGGTTTCGGAACTGTATATTGTTTACCGCAAACTCGCCCAAATCTGCGAACAGCAAGGATTGCAAATTGTGCGAAACTTGATAGGCCCTTACATCACATCTCTAGAAATGCAAGGTTGCTCCATTACCCTGCTGAAATTAGATGATGAAATGATTCGGCTGTGGGATGCACCAGTCAAAACACCAAGTTGGCGCTGGGGAATTTAACTAATTACGAATTAATATGGTGACTCAAGCGCAGATATTACAATGGTTGCAGGCTTATGCAACTGATATAGAGCAGAATAAAGCATATTTGACAGAATTAGATGCTGCGATCGGAGATGCAGATCATGGGATCAATATGGATCGCGGCTTCAAAAAGGTAAGCGCTCAGTTACCAACTCTTACAGACAAGGACATCGGCAACATTCTCAAAACTGTCAGTATGACCTTGATTTCTTCCATTGGCGGTGCTAGTGGCCCTCTTTATGGCACTTGGTTTTTGCGAGCAAGTACAGCAGTAGTTGGTAAGCAAGAATTAACAGAACAAGATGTGTTAGGGCTACTCCAAGCAGGCTTAGACGGCGTGCTGCAACGTGGCAAAGCGCAACTAGGAGATAAAACAATGGTTGATGTGCTATCTCCGGCTGTAGCCGCTTTTGGGCAAGCTGTAGGAGAAAGTAAAGGGACGTTGGAAGCTATGCAACAGGCTGTAGCAGCAGCCCAAAGGGGGTTGCAGGAAACTATACCAATGCAGGCGAAAAAGGGACGGGCTAGCTACCTGGGGGAACGGAGTATCGGACATCCAGATCCAGGAGGGACTTCTGCTTATTTGATGTTGAAGAGTTTGTTAGGTGTATTGGAAACTATTTGAGATTCAGAAGTTGAAGCAGATTTTGAAGCTTGAAATTATTCCAACTCAAAGCTACTGAAGTTTCAATAGTTAAATCTCCAAGTTTTAAGGTTAGTCATCAAAGCAGAACCATTTTCAAGACTCTGGATTAGCGCTGGGGTAAGTCGTAGAGATTACCTAAAAATTCAAACTTATCTAATTATCTGATTGACAGCAGATATACTCTGGATACGCCATTTACCGCGTTCTCGAATCAAATCATATTGAACTCGCAAATCCTCGTTAGAAGAATTTTGAAACTGACCATTTTCATATAACTGCTTTGCTTCCTTAACCGTAGCTTTCACTACGGCACGATCTGCAAGTAAATCACTTTCCTCTACAGAGTCTATCTTCAGACTATGGTCGTACTTGTAGTATTGGTTTTCTAACTTATACTTTTGAGCAGTCTGCCGCGATTGAGACAAAACTGAACCAGTTAAAATCTGCTCTAAATTATTAATTTCATGATTCGGCCCAAAAGCTTCAGCTTTGGTTAATAACCAAGCCCGAATGACTTCCTCTGCTGTTGCATTTGTTAGAGGCCCTTCTGCTAATTCTGGTTTACTATTTGGATCAGGAATAGATATTGGTGGTTGATTTATCTCGACAAACAACTCTGAACCACGCACAGTTGATGTAGGAAAAAACATATTTTTTAACCATCCAAAAGTTGTTGTGGCTATCACCCAAAGAACTAATAGACTCACCAAAGAAATAAACACTCTCCATACCAGCCGTGTTTTTCCTTCTATGGTGTTAGCAAAAGTTCGCCGCCGTCGGGGACGACGAGAATGAGGACGATTATCTGGTATACGCTCTCGGATAGTAGATGGAGTAGGTTTTCTCCGCCGACGCTTTTGGTTATGGCCGGGTGCAGCAGCCTTACCTGAACCATTTAAATGCTGATTAGTGCCTCTGCTCATCCGTTCGGCAACAGGAACATCTGATTTTACACTCTCAGATGAATTCCATATTGGTGGTGAGAAATTTGAATATTCGGGTGTTTCTGGCAGATCTACCTCAGGTGTTCTGCTGTGATTAAATTGCCCTAGAGTCCTAGCTGAATTGTTAGGGAAAGGAGAATTCTTTGTCTTCGGCTGGGGAAAATATTGGGGATTAATTACAGCCCATTCATTAGTTGTTTCTGCATCCGTTGGCAGTGCTTCTAAATAAGCTTGCACCTGTTGGTTAGCAAAGTAATCTTTTAGAAAAGCTTGCTGGTTTGCTAAATCCCGAAAATGGGGAAATACTTCGTGTTGCAACCACTGTTCTGCATATAGACACAGCCCCGGTAATAAATCTGGAGAGTCTTGAGATTTTTCTCGAATAAAAGCTAAAGCTTCGTATTCCTGACTAAGTTCTAAAACACGAGTTGCTTCTTCAGTTTGCCCTAAGAGTAATGCACATAGCGACTGTTCTAAATGTACATCTTGGCGTTTGCCCAGACGCATGAGCATTTGCCTTGCTTGACGAATTAAAGCCGGTTGCCGTTGAGCAAATCCGCGTGCTATCAAGGCATAAACAGCTAAGTAAGTGGCAACAGCAGAAGGACGTTTGCTTTGGGCTTCAAATAACTTGTGCTGTTCCGCGACTGTTAAGTGGTTGCGTAACTGCTGGATAAATCGCAGAAAGTCATCTATATTTAAACCAGATTCATCGCTGTTCGTGCCATCAATGCCACCACGATCTTCTAAAAGGTTTTGCAATAATTCCAAGCCTTGGCGTCGTTCGGCAGTTTTTTCTTGAGGTAGTGCCAACAACTCCAAAATTCGGTATGGTCGCAATTTGTAAAGATCCGCCTGAATTTCTGCCTGTACAGTGGAGAACAACCCTTCGCGTACTAACAGTTCTTGACCGGTTTCTAGGGATATGGCAGCATTTTCGTAGTGACCTTGCTGCCACTGTTCACGACCTAATTCGAGACAAGCCAGGGCAACAGTGAGAACAACATCTGGATGTTCAGCGCTTTCGTATATTTCTTCGTCTGCTGAATTATTACTTTTTCTTACACTTTTAGCACCATTTTTATTTACCAGGTAAGGACGACCTAGTTTCAATACAAGCTCGTATTCGCCCAACTCTTGCAAAATTAGCAAAGCGCCAACTAATTCGTCTTGGCTAATTTCGATACCCAGACTCTGGGTGTCGCTACCCCTTTTGGTGCTTTCTGGACGATTTTCCTTTGCTACTGCGGCAGCAGCAAGGTTATCTGGGTCATAGGCGTGGGCAAGATACAGATGGTCGTAGGTACTGCGTTGTTTTGGATCTGATAAAACCACGTAAGCTTCTTCTATGAGTTGTTTACGAGAAGAAATTGCTGCCTGAGAATACTCACGTCGAGGCAATTGTACAATGCGATCGCTGTATGCCTGCCGCAATTGTTCATTACTTGCCGCCAACGGTAGTCCTAAAATTCGGTAGTAATCTAGCGGAATTCGCACAGCCTACTTCCCCTGCACCGTGATCAACATAATTCACCTAGAGCGTTCCAGGCCTGTAAAACCGTGCCATAACAATGCCGTATAGAATTTACTCTACAAGTGTATATTGCAACAACTTGTTTTGTACCTTCCCGAAATTTTGAGTCACATTCTAGTACTAATTTTTTGCTTTCGCCTAGAAAGCCTCAATTGTTTGTCTTAATTCTTAGTATTTTTGTTTAACACAACTATTATCAGCCTTCGATAGCACAAACCACAACTACCGCTTTTAATCACGGCATAATTGTTGTGGTTGCAAGAATCTATTGATGATTGATTTTTTTCGGGCTTTCCCCACTACGAGGTAACAAAATACTACTATTGCGAGTTGACCCTGATAACTAGAGACGCAAATGATATCATAATTTACCTTTAATTACAATTACCGATTTGGGTATATAGATTTTTGCCCCCTTTTTTTTAAATTGTTAATGGATATGCAGAAAGGAATCTATCTTGATTGCTAGTCTATGAAGGGGAATAGTGAGAGATAAAAACCCGAAGCGGCAGATGTTGCCCTTAGAGTCAAATCCTCACAGGACATGGGCTGAAAAGTTAAAAATCAAAAAATTAAAAATTCAGCTATTCCCTAAGACCCTTTTTTGGTGCATAAATAAAGTTTGATTGTTGAGTCTTGCAAACGCTAGCCTGTTAAAAGCTTAGGTGTTATCAGACCAACTTATTTAAGACCGTAAGTTTAAGTTGTACAACAGGGATACTCAAAAATAATGGTTCAAGAGCGTACTTTACCCACTTTTAATCCTGCTACTACGCACATTACTAAAGAAGAAGGGCTACGGTTGTATGAGGATATGGTATTAGGGCGCTTGTTTGAAGACAAGTGCGCTGAAATGTACTACAGGGGCAAAATGTTTGGTTTTGTCCATTTGTACAACGGTCAAGAAGCTGTTTGCAGTGGTGTTGTGCAGTCAATGCGACCGGGTGAAGATTACGTTTGTAGTACTTACCGCGACCACGTTCATGCTCTCAGTGCGGGAGTACCAGCAAGAGAGGTAATGGCAGAATTATTTGGCAAAGCCACAGGTTGCAGCAAAGGGCGCGGTGGCTCCATGCACATGTTTTCTGCTGAACATCGTTTGCTAGGTGGCTACGCTTTTGTGGCTGAGGGAATTCCTGTGGCAGCTGGAGCAGCTTTTCAAAGCAAATACCGCCGCGAAGTACTAGGAGATAAAAATGCTGACCAAGTGACAGCTTGCTTTTTTGGCGACGGTGCAGCTAACAACGGTCAGTTTTTTGAGACGCTAAATATGGCAGCCCTATGGAAACTGCCAATTCTTTTCGTAGTCGAAAATAATAAGTGGGCCATTGGTATGTCTCACGAACGAGCCACTTCTCAGCCAGAGATTTATAAAAAAGCTAGTGCATTTAACATGGTGGGCGTGGAAGTAGATGGCATGGATGTACTAGCAGTCCGAGCCGTGGCTCAAGAAGCAGTAGCCCGTGCCCGCGCAGGTGAAGGCCCAACATTAATTGAGGCGCTTACCTACCGCTTCCGGGGTCACTCCTTAGCAGATCCTGATGAAATGCGAAGCAAAGCGGAGAAAGAATTTTGGTTCGCCCGTGACCCCATTAAGAAGTTGGCAGCTTATTTGCTGGAGCAAAATCTCGCAGATGCAGGAGAAATCAAAGCCATTGACCTTAAAATTCAGGATGTAATCGACGAAGCCGTTAAGTTCGCCGAAAGCAGCCCCGAACCAGACCCTAGCGAGTTATATCGTTTCGTGTTTGCAGAAGACGAGTAAATTTTGGGGGCTGGGGATTGGGTACTGGGTACTGGGGACTAGGGACTGAAGACTAGGGACTGGGAAAAAGTTATTCTAATCCCCAATCCCCGATACCCAATCCCCAATCCCTAATCCCCAATCCCCAATCCCCAATCCCCAATACCCCAGGACTAAAATTTGTGTTTAGCATTGCAGTTCAACAGCAACAGTACAAGACATACATTCTTTCTGATGAAGCCGCAGGTTCTCAATTAGAAGTCGTACCAGAACGCGGTGGTATCATCACTCGTTGGCGCATTCAAGGGCAAGAAATTTTTTACCTGGACACTGAACGCTTTACTCATCCTGAGTTAAGTGTTAGAGGTGGGAATCCAATTTTGTTTCCTATTTGTGGCAATCTACCAGATAATACTTACACTCATAACGGGCAACAGTATACTCTCAAACAACACGGTTTTGCGCGTGAATTGCCGTGGAAAGCAACAGAACAAGAAACTGGAGATAAAGCTAGTCTCACTGTCGTTCTTGATAGCAATGAGCAAACCAAAGCAGTTTATCCTTTTGATTTTCAGCTGGCTTTCACCTACGAGCTTCAAGGTAATACCCTAGAAGTCCGCCAGCAGTATAAAAACTTGTCATCCACACCAATGCCTTTTTCGGCTGGTTTCCATCCCTACTTTCTCTGTGGTGATAAAACTCAGTTAGAGCTTGAAATTCCTTCTAAGCAGTATCAAGACAATCAAACTAAGGAAATTCACTCTTTTAACGGCAATTTTGACTTTAGCCGTGATGAAATTGATTTTGCCTTTGGACAGTTAACGAGTCAATCGGCCACTGCCATAGATGGCAGTCGGAAGTTAAAACTCACTTTAGATTATGATGATTTCTCTACCTACCTGGTATTTTGGACAGTCAAAGGCAAAGAATTCTATTGTCTAGAACCGTGGAGTGCCACCCGTAACTCTCTCAATACTGGTGATAACCTGACTGTGTTAGCGCCAGGAGCTAGCCATACAGCATCTATAAGGTTGACTGCTAATTTTTTCTAAACCTCTTTACAAATCTACAGATGTCTGTGCTATGATGGCAAAGTTGCGAAATGCAGCGAAAGGGTCGCTAACTCAACGGTAGAGTACTCGGCTTTTAACCGATTAGTTCCGGGTTCGAATCCCGGGCGACCCATAAAATTAACATATTACTAAATTAAAAGAACGCGATCGCAGCATTCAAGAAATTTCTGCAATTCGGTAGGATAAGCATAGATTAATCCTAAAGACCGTTGTCATGGTAAAAACACTTCCACAGCATTGGACAATTCCCCTTCTGGAAAATGGCGACAAACTCAGCCTTTATGAATTTGAGCGTCGCTACAATGCCATGCCTAAATTGAAAAAAGCCGAATTGATTGAGGGAATTGTCTACATCATGCCTGCTACTTTACGTTTTAGAAGTCATGGTCAAGCGCATGGTTGGATTCTTACATGGCTCGGTACTTACGAAGTTGCGACA
Organism: Nostoc sp.; assembly: GCF_035638895.1. Classification (GTDB taxonomy): domain Bacteria; phylum Cyanobacteriota; class Cyanobacteriia; order Cyanobacteriales; family Nostocaceae; genus Nostoc. The sequence goes on from NZ_DASQZC010000067.1 coordinate 9,335, forward strand.
CCAGGTGTAGCTTTGGGAGTAGAACCCACTGTGCGCCTAGACTTAGATAACGAACCTCAACCAGATGCTGTACTTCTGATCAACCCAGAAGCGGGTGGTCAAGCAAGGCTGAGTGACGATGATTATATTGAAGGCGCACCAGAGTTAATTGTCGAAATTGCTGCTAGTAGTGTCGCCATCGACCTTCATGCAAAAAAACAAGCCTATCGTCGCAATGGAGTCAAAGAATATATCGTCTGGCAAGTACTCGATCAGAAATTGACCTGGTTCTATTTGGAACAGGGTGAGTATCTAGAGTTAGCTAGTGATAGTGACGGTATTCTGCGAAGTCAAATTTTTCCAGGGTTGTGGTTAGGGGTTGCAGAGTTATTAGCGGGGAATATGCAGTCCGTGTTGACAATTTTACAAACAGGCTTGCAATCTCCTGAACACGCAGCATTTGTCCAGAGACTAGAGCCTTTTGCCTGATGCGATCGCTCGTAGATTTGGCAAAATAGTTAGGAGTGCGATCGCTTTGAAATGACCATTTGGGATACTGGGCTACCAGAGCTACTAGCTGTAGGGTAACTAAATCTACAGCAATACAGAGCAACTATGGTTCATAGTACAGGAGTATAGAACATAGTTATAGTAACGATGGCGTAAACTTTTTCAACATAGATACACGCCACTAGTTATAATTTCCTATAAGTTGAAAAAACTCTTAAGATTTAGCGTAATTATTACGCTTCTCTCAGACCGACTAGCTGACAACCACATTAGGAGGACTATCTATGGCGCTTGTACCACTGCGGCTGCTGTTGGATCACGCAGCTGAAAACGGTTACGGCATCCCAGCTTTCAACGTTAATAATTTGGAGCAGATTCAGGCGATCCTGAAGGCTGCTGTCGAGACAGATAGCCCCGTAATTTTGCAAGCTTCACGCGGCGCTCGTAATTATGCAGGAGAAAACTTCCTCCGTCACCTGATTTTAGCTGCGGTAGAAACCTATCCTCACATTCCCATTGTCATGCACCAAGATCATGGTAATGCGCCTGCTACCTGCTACTCAGCAATTAAGAACAACTTCACCAGCGTGATGATGGATGGTTCTTTAGAAGCTGATGCTAAGACCCCCGCTAGCTTCGAGTACAACGTTAATGTTACCCGCGAAGTTGTAAATGTAGCTCATGCTTTGGGTGTAAGTGTTGAAGGTGAACTTGGTTGTTTGGGTTCTCTAGAAACTGGTGCTGGTGAAGCTGAAGATGGTCACGGATTTGAAGGTACACTTGACCACTCACAACTGCTAACCGACCCCGATGAAGCTGTTGAATTCGTAGAAGCAACCCAAGTAGATGCTTTGGCTGTTGCCATTGGCACAAGCCACGGTGCTTACAAATTTACCCGCAAGCCGACTGGTGAAATTTTGGCAATCAGCCGCATTGAAGAAATTCACCGCCGTCTGCCTAACACCCACTTGGTAATGCACGGTTCTTCTTCTGTACCTGAAGATTTGCTTGCGCTGATTAACCAGTATGGTGGCGCAATTCCTGAAACCTACGGTGTACCTGTAGAAGAAATCCAAAAAGGTATTAAGAGTGGTGTACGTAAAGTAAACATCGACACCGATAACCGTTTGGCAATTACTGCTGCTGTCCGGGAAGCTTTGGCTAAAAAACCAGAGGAGTTTGACCCCCGTCACTTCCTCAAGCCTTCTATTACATACATGCAGAAGGTTTGTGCTGAACGCTATCAGCAATTTGGTACTGCTGGCAATGCCAGCAAGATTAAGCAAATTTCCTTGGAAGATTTTGCTGCTAAGTATGCTAAGGGTGAACTCAACGTTGTTACCAAGGCAGCTGCTAAAGTTTAATTTTGACAACAAATAAATAGGAGCATAGTCCTGCTATCCTCCTAAAAAACTGATGATTTTAATGTTGTCAGAAACCGGGTATTTACCCGGTTTTTTGTTTTATTCATAAAGGCTGGGAATGGGGAATGGGGCATTGGGCATTCGTCGATAATCAATAGTTCTTCTTCACCTGCTCCCCCTGCCTCCCCTGCTCTCTACTCCCTAGAACACCCGATGCTGTAAAGATGGCATTTGACGACGGACTTGTTCGAGCCTAGTGGGCTTGATTTCTGCGATCGCAATCCCTGGTTTTTCCCCGGCATCGGCTAAAATTACGCCCCAAGGGTCGATAATAACGGCGTGACCGTGGGTTAGACGACGGCCGTAGTTATTGCCTGTTTGGGCAGGAGCAATGACGTAGGCGGTATTTTCGATGGCTCTGGCTTGTAGTAGTACTTGCCAGTGATCTTTGCCAGTAAAGGCGGTAAAGGCGGCGGGAATAAAGATAACATCAGCTCCCTTATCTGCCAGATGACGGTACAGTTCCGGGAAGCGGACATCATAACAAATAGAAAGTCCTAAATTACCAAGTTTTTCGGAAAAATGGACGGGTGGTAGTTGCGTACCAGCCACAACCGTGCTGGATTCCCGATAGGTGTTGCCGTCGGGGACATCAACATCAAATAGGTGTACTTTGTAGTAACGGGAAAGTTCTTGACCGTTTGGATCGATAAGTAGAGTGGTGTTATAAACTTTGCCTGTATTATCTACCGGAAGTGGAAAGCTGCCGCCCAAGATCGTAATTTGAAAGCGTTGAGCCATTTTTTTGAGAAATTTTTCGCTTTCAAGAGCGATCGCATCACCTTGCGCGAGCTTGTCTTTTTCTTCTCCCATATAGGAAAAGTTTTCTGGCAAACCTACCAATTCAGCGCCTTGACGCACGGCAAGCTCTATTAATTCTTCTGCCTGTGCCAAATTTTTTTGTAGATCGGGCACACTGGTCAATTGAATAGCGGCGGCTAAATAAGACTTCATAGATTCAACAACGAACAGTTGATTTATGGAAAAGCGATTATCAAAATATATCGTTACTTCAACATCTGTGGAACTTAATTAAAAATCCCTCAGCCAAGATTTTCTTTACCAAACTTGTTTTATGCTGATCTTAATCTTCCTCTGGGTTATAGCAAACTGAGCAAGATAAAGATTAGGTTGTGATCAAACCTTGATAAAAACTGTCTACTGTGGATATTTCTATTCTCATTCAAACATTTATCGCTGTGTTTGTCTTGGCGGATGCTGTAGGCAATATACCGATTGTTTTAGTTTTGACTAAGGGCATGATGCCAGACCAAAGAAACAAAGTCATAGATAAAGCAATTGTCATTGCGATCGTAGTTCTTTTGCTATTTGCCTTTGCAGGGCAAATAATTTTAAATTACTTGGAAATCAGTATCGGCTCTTTGCGAGTAGCAGGAGGACTATTGTTGCTGTTAATTGCTTTGCAAATGCTGCGGGGAGAATTAGATCAGCCGATTATTGAAGAAGGACGCGATGTTGCAATTACTCCACTAGCTTTACCACTGCTAGCGGGGCCGGGGACTTTGACGACGGTGATGTTATTGATGTCGAAATCACAGAGTCCGCATATTGCTGTGGCGGTGGGTATCGTAGGGGCAATGTTTGTCACTTGGTTAATTTTGCGTTTAGCAAATCTGATTGACCAGTGGATTGGTGCAGAAGGTGGAGTGATTGTGACTCAACTTTTGGGTTTTTTGCTGGCGGCGCTAGCGGTGGAAATTGGTAGTACGGGAATTAGGGAGTTGTTTTTGAGCTAGAAAACTCCTAAAAATATTCTGAAAGTGTATACAAATGTAAATAAGTTTGAGAGACGAGAAATTCGCGCCTCTCAAACTTGTTTATAAAAATTAACCTAAAGTTAGAACAAGATGGATAACTCAAGAGGAGTTTATGTCCAATTGAGCTTCAAAGATACTTTTCGAGAGTGGAAGCTAATGTAGTTTTAGGCACAGCGCCGACTACCATATCCACTTTCTGTCCATCTTTAAAAATCATTAATGTGGGAATACTGCGGATGCCGTACTGACTAGCAACTTGAGGATTTTCATCCGTGTTGACCTTGACGACCTTAATTTGACCTTTGTACTGTTCGGAGATTTCATCGACAACAGGAGCTACCATACGGCATGGTCCGCACCAGGGTGCCCAAAAGTCAACTAAAACGGGTACATCGCTGTCGAGTACTTCTTGCTTGAAACTAGAATCGGTAACTTGCGCGGCTGTTGACATGCCTAAAACCTTCGCCAATAATATCTGAGCTTGGTGAAAATTCTACCATAGCAAAAACCTCAGCTTAGAAGTCCGAGGATGTACATTTGCAAAGAAGCTCTCTTATTTTATTTATAAACATAAGGAACCGCCCGAACAGTAGTCCGGGCGGAGTGTGGTGTGAGGAGTGAACGGAAACATTCGTCTCCGCTATCTCTATTGTAGGCGAGATATAGGATTTTTCCAGCAATTGTTTAAGGGGCTAGAAAAATTTTTTTAAGAATTGGGGAGTGGAAAGAGGCAGAGGGGCAGGGGGCAGGGGGACAAGTTGACAAAACTTGCAACAAGTCTTTCCCTTCCCCTTGTCCCCAATTCTCCTTGTCACCTTGTCTCTTCCCAATGCCCCATTCTCCATTCCCTATTCCCTTATTTCCCCATACCTAATTGTTGAGCTTTTTGGTAAACTTTACCCTCGGTTAACAGGGAAGGCGCAATCACAACTTCCACTTGCTGCATTTCTTTAATATTTTTGGCTCCTAGAGTGCCCATGCTGGTCTTTAAGGCTCCTAAAAGATTGTGAGTGCCATCATCTAGCCCTGCTGGGCCAACGAGTATTTGCTCTAGGCTACCGGTGGTGGCAACGCGAATCCGGGTGCCACGGGGCAACACTGGGCTGGGAGTAGCCATGCCCCAATGATAACCTCGTCCTGGGGCTTCTGCGGCTCTGGCAAAGGGGGAACCAATCATCACACCATCGGCACCGCAGGCGATGCATTTACAAATGTCGCCACCGGTGATTAAACCGCCATCAGCAATAATGGGAATATAGTTGCCAGTTTCCTTGTAGTAATCATCTCGTGCTGCTGCACAATCTGCGATCGCAGTTGCCTGTGGTACACCCACACCCAACACCCCACGAGACGTACAAGCGGCACCAGGCCCAATTCCCACCAGTACGCCAGCCGCCCCAGCTTTCAACAAATTCAAAGTGACTTCGTAAGTTACACAATTCCCCAGCACCACGGGGATGGGCATGGAACGGCAAAATTCTGCTAAATCAAGTGGTACTACAGACTCTGGTGATAGATGTGCAGTAGAAACTACTGTAGCCTGTACAAAAAATAAATCTGCCCCAGCTTTGGCTACTGCCTCACCGTATTTACTTGCACCGGCTGGAGTCGCACTTACCGCCGCAATGCCACCTTGTTGTTTAATTTCCTGAATCCGTTGTTCAATTAATTCTGGCTTTATTGGTTCGGCATAGAGTTCTTGCATCAGGGCAACAAATTCATCTTTCCCCACAGAGGCAATCCGATCTAATATTGGCTCTGGGTCAGTATAGCGAGTGTGAATACCCTCTAAATTGAGGACACCTAATGCTCCTAACTGTGACAAACGTACAGCCATACGAACATCTACTACACCATCCATCGCACTAGCAATTATCGGGATTTCTCGCTCAATATTACCAATACGCCACTTAGTATCTGCCAAACTGGGGTCTAGTGTTCTGTTACCAGGGACTAGAGCAATTTCATCTATTCCGTAAGCTCTGCGAGCTGTTTTTCCCCGCCCAAGTTGAATTTCCACGCTTTAATTTTTCTTAAATCTGTTTAAGCTAGGGTATCAAATTGTGAGATATGTTGGGGCGTTTTTTTCCTGAACTACACAGATAAATTTGAGCTACCCAAGCAAGCCGCCGCTCGAAACTTTGATTGACGCAAATTATTTACCAGGGAGCTAAATGAGCAAAAATTGTTAATTGGTTTTTATATTGTGTTCTTTGAGAGTTGGTGTTGCGCTAGTTTGTGGCAATTGGACAATTATAGTGTCTATTATTACTGAGTTAATGCCAATAAGATTGACATTAGTTCTCTTAATTTACCTATATTTGCTTAGGTCAAGATCAGACAAATTCTCATAAATGATACCAAGTTGGAATAGTTTGTATCGTTTCAAATCGATAAACCTTCTGAATCTGAAGATTTTCAATTCCAAAATCCAAAATCCAAAATTGGTTTGATTTACCGTTTATTTTTAACTGCATCCACACCAGTGTAACCAGTAGTTATCCAAAGTATCGCTCTAGCTCCATCGCGAATAGATTTTTCAATAGATTCAGGTGGTTTTTCTGAAGGAACTGGCACTGGTTTTAAATAAATACCTCGACTACCCAAAATAATTTCGCCGATAACACAAGCCCGGCGCATGTGGAAATCTGAAGTAATCAAATAAACGCTCTTGATGCCACGAGCTTGCAAATCATCTACCAACGTAGTAAAATTAGTGACAGTATCTACGGCTTCATAGTCCAAGTGTAAACGTTTGGGATCAACACCAGCTTTGCTAAAGACTCGTTGGGTGAATCTAGCTGGACTACCCCCAGTAATCCAAATTGGTATATTTGGATGCTGGCGAACAAACTGGGCCGTAAACTTCTCTCGCTCTAAACGTCTCGTTGAACCACCCAACACTACAACTGCTTGCGGCTGTACAATTTGGTTTTGTACTTCTTTGTATCCCCACCAGCTCATTAGCGGTAGGACAAAAGCCATAAAATGAAAAGATTTACGTGTAAAAAATAGCTTATTCAAGGCTCAATAACTTTATATACTAAGTCCAAAATTTCCTCTGGCTAGAAGAAAAACAACAATTGATAGTAGAGTAGCAAACTCCTATAAAGTGTGTCCAAATTTATATTTGGGTGATTTTCGTGTCACAGCGCGATTAAGCGTACTTGAAGTTTTTCCTCTAATTGATGGATTATCCTAACCGATATCGGACAATCCATCAAAGCGTTTTAGCATCTTCTCAAAGAACCCCTTCTAGGGTAGCCTAAACGGCAATTACAAATTACGAATTACTTTAACCTATTCATTACTTGCTGCTTCCAGCCAAACTTCTACATCATCTGCTAACAACTTATGTGCTGCATCCATCATTGATGTTGCTATGTCTTTGAGGTCTTCGCGGTTGTTCAAGTAAGTTTTCAAGGCTTCCATTGGGTCGATGCTGCTACTTGCTGTCAATTCAGGAATGCGAGGACGAGCTAATTGACTCACTAATTCTGCTTGAATGGTGTAGGTGTGAGCGGGACTTAAAGCAGTATGTAGAGAAGAACTGTCAATTAAATCCATCTGTTCGGAGCGGAGTTTGTAAATTAGCCGCACTACAGCATCTTGAATATCATACTTAGCGATCGCTTTCATTAACACCGCTTGCGGATCATCTGCTTTTGAGACATCCACTTCAATGGTGCGGAAAGTCCGAACTGTTAAGGGACAAAATTCCCATTCAGCCTTCCCTCGCTCCAGTTCTATCATCACATAGCCTTTGTCTTCTTTTTCTTCACTAAAATCTACCCGCTCAATGCTCCCTGGATAAATTACTGGTGGGTTGTTGGATTTATTCAGATTTTGGTGGCGGTGGACATGTCCTAAAGCTACATAATCAAAACAAGGTCGCGTTAGCAAAGATAAGGGCAGAGTAAAGCCTTTACCTACTGCCAAAAAGCGTTCTGCGCCCAAGGTAGCATTGTCAGACATCAAGTGAGCCAAAAGGACAGTTGGCACATCGGGGTCAAGACGGCGAATTTCCCCTTCCATAACAACTCGCAGACGTTCCGTTAAAAGTTGGTTGACTTCCGCCAAAGACGAACCTTCAGTCTCTTGGCGAGTCATCAGAGTTGAACGGGTGAGCCAAGGAAGGGTGATTACCTGCACTTTGCCATTGCGGGTTTCGATGCAGTGAGTGGTTAATGTGTCACCGACAACAAATCCTGGCACTCCCAAAGTGCGGTAAATATTTAAACTCGCGCCTCCCTGTCCTTGGGAGTGTTGGTCGTGGTTGCCTACCAACAGCACTGTCGGAATATTGGCATCCATGAGACGGCGAAATTGGCTGGCAAAAGCTTGCTGTACATAAGGCGGTGGTGTAGCATCTGGGAAAGCATCGCCACCAAATATCACCATATCAACAGCATCTGCCAACGCTCGATCAATACATATAGACAAAGTATTGACAAAATCCTCCAATCGTGTATTTAATCCAGTTGTGGGATTAATTCGTCCGTGAGAGAAGCCGCTTCCCATGTGGATATCAGAGAGATGGAGGATTTTAATCATATTTGTCCTTAGTCATTAGTCATTTGTCTAACATATTAATGACTAATGACTAATACATAACAACTAAATATGAATTCCGCATTCTGTTTTATCACTTCCCCGCCAACGTCCGGCGCGTTCGTCTTCACCTTCGCCTACTTTGGTGGTAATGGGTTGGTCGCCGATGCTGGGATAACCTTGGTCGTGTAGAGGGTTGTAAATGACTCCATGTTCAGCCACGTAAACCCAACTATCTTGGCGTGTCCAGGTAGCGATAGGATTTACTTTCAGCCGACCTTTACCGTCGAATTCAAATATAGGCATATTCGCACGGGTTACTGCTTGATCACGGCGGCGTCCGGTGATCCAAGCGACGCTGTTGAGTTCGTCTAGGCCCCGTAGCAGTGGTTCAATTTTTGTAATGTGGTGGAATTGGGCAATATCCTTGTCCCAGAGTTTGTCGCCATATTTGGCTTCAAAGGCTTCGCGGGTTTCTACATCTGGAGTTTTGAAAGTTTGCAGATCCAGGTTGTAGATTTGTATGGCTTTGGCTACTAATTCTAGGCTTTCAGGGAAGTGGTGCAAGGTGTCGAGAAAGATCACAGGGACGGGATGCTTCAGTTCACTGTAAAGAATATGGGTAATTATCATGTCATCCACGTTAAAGGCGCTTGTTTGCACCAGTCCCGTTGGGATATTCTCTATAGACCATGCCAGTATTTCTTTGGGAGTGGCAGTTTCAAATTGCTCATTTAATTTTTCTAAGTCAAAAGCGATCGCTTGGTTTCTAGATGCCGTGGATACTGTCATGATAATCTTCTGTTCAAATATTTTTACCTTGACTAAGGTTTATTTTACTCCACAAAGGCCCATATTCCGCTCGGAGATAAGGTAATTATTCTGTTCGGAAATTACTACATTGTGGAACTGGAGAATGGGTTGTGGGGAAATTAGTAATACGGTTCGGCAGGGGGAGCAGGGGGGCAGAGAAGGCTCTTGAGGAAAGAGGGTTATTGTTGAGTAATTTTTCTCTCAAGAACAGGTTCTCTTACCGAACTGCCCCCTGTCTGCCTCAACTAAGAAATTCCTTAACCCAACGGTATTGGGGAAACTAGGAGAATAATGCATTCTCAGTAAAAATATTTAAGTATAAATTAAGTAATTACTAAGAAAGTTTGCGGTAATTTAAGTTTTACAATGCTCTTATAGATATTTATACTGATTTTGATATGGTTAAGAAACAATTAATAAAAAGGATTTTACTTAAATGAACACTTCAAAATCCCCCAATCGCTTAGGTGAATCTATAATCATGGGCGCTTTAATGATGTTGACCAGCGTTAGCGTTATTACAATAATGAACTTTTTCTAAAATAAACATTTCTAATTTTAGCAATAAAACTTTACATAGCCCTGCTCAAAACTGAGTGGGGCTTTTAATTTTATTATCCAGAAAATCTGTGTATATTGACTTTCTTCTATGACTTTCGGCAGAAAATAATTTGGAAGCCGTGTTTTTACGTAGTTTTGCAAGCAGAAAATTTAAAATTGGGATGCGATCGCTTCCCGTGCTGGAGTTGGTAAAACGACTATCTATCGGCGTTACACTTCCAAAGAAGAACTAGTTGCAGACGCGATAGAAAGTTTGAGAGATGATTTACTGATCCCCGATACTGGCAAGTTTTGGGGAGACATGGATATTTTGATAAATAATACCGCTAAAAAAATAGATAGTCCCTTTGGTCGTCAGACACTCGCTTTGATAATTAGTACAGCATCTAGCAATTTTCAGTTTGCAGAGGTTTATTGGACAAAATATACAAAACTCTGACGTGAAGCCTTTTCTAAAGTACTTGAGCGTGCCAAGTCTAGAGGCGAAATTCACAAGGATGCAGACGTAGACTTAATTATTGACCTTGTAAGCGCAGTATATTGTGCACTGATATTCAAACCCACAACCGAGCCAGTAGAAGCATATATGCGCCGCACAATAAATCTTCTTATGAAGGGAGTGGGGAGTAGGGAGTAGGGAGTAGGGGAAAATTCTTATTCCTAACTCTTAACTCCCCACTCCCAACTTGTTACCAAAATAACTTTCCAGTACAGGTCATAAATGAGATGATGGAGAAATTAGAGAAAAAGGTGAACAATTGTTATTTTTCTCCTTCCGCTTCTGGTTGCAGGATGGCATCACAGTATTGAATGAGGGTTGTCAAGCGATCGCTAATCGTTTGAAGTCTCGTTTGTGCAGTAGATGCTTGCCGCGCTCCTTGCAAAAACATCACATCTATTGCCAACAAGCGCAGTTGCTTGCTCATTTCTGTTTGATAAGACTGCACTCGCCAGTTTTCATCAGCCAAAGGTACAATCTCCTGCCCAAAGAATTGCTGCAACGAGGCTACACGCTGCCGCAGTTCGGACGCAATGATTGGGGTAGTTGTGGCATCGGAGCGTAATCGCTCTAGTAAAGTTACGAGTGCCAAATATTTCTCACGGTTTAAAGACATCCAGGGCTAGTTAAGATAGTATTAATGTCAAGTAATTTTTCTTCTACAATAAACTTCTCTTTTAGACTTATCAGCACTAAAAGCCTCAAATCAGCATTTGAGGCTTTGTTTGCCATCAATGGATTTTCTTTCTTTATGATCCTTGAAACTCAAACTGGATGACTACCGGACGCTCCTGCGTCGCTCTAAGCGTTCGCGCAGCGTCTCGTAGAGAAGCCATGCCGCAGGCTTTACGCTACGCTATCGGCAATTGGAGAATCATCCTTACACTGTTTTTTCTACCCCTCTCTGGGCAACAGCATCTTCTTACTATGATGCTGCCAGTTTTATTTATCATTCACTTAATCTACCGATCCTATCCCAACCTAATTGTATGAGCAGTCTAGCTATAAATTCATCAATTAATATAACCATTCCGGAATGGTTAAAGAAATGTTTGAAGGAGTCATTCGCAACTAGTGGCGCACCGGAAGATGATCGAAGGCATAGTGATGCAGTCTTAATTGGTCGCGCATTTGAATTTGCTTACCAACTGCATCAAGGTCAATACCGCAAATCGGGAGAACCATACATCGCTCATCCTGTTGCTGTAGCCGACTTGCTGCATGATTTGGGAGGCAGTGCTGCTATGATAGCAGCTGGATTTCTTCATGATGTCGTTGAAGATACAGAAGTAACAAGTCAAGAAATAGAAGAACGCTTTGGCGCAGAAGTGCGGCAATTGGTTGAAGGTGTCACCAAGCTTTCTAAAATCAATTTCACCAGCAAAACTGAAAGTCAAGCCGAAAACTTCCGGCGGATGTTTTTGGCAATGGCGCAAGATATTCGGGTAATTGTGGTGAAATTGGCAGATCGTTTGCATAATATGCGAACTTTACAATACATGTCAGAGGCCAGCCGCCGCCGCAGTGCCCAGGAAACGCGAGATATTTTCGCGCCCTTAGCCAATCGCTTGGGGATTTGGCGAATTAAATGGGAACTGGAAGATTTGGCTTTTAAGTATTTGGAACCAGAAGCTTACCGCCAAATGCAAGAGCTTGTTTCCGAAAAACGGACGGCGCGAGAAGAGAAATTGGCTAGAGCTACGAACATGTTGCAAGAGCGTTTGCAGCAAGCCGGAATCCGCTTTCAGGATATTAGCGGTCGTCCCAAGCACCTTTATAGCATTTACCAAAAAATGCACCGCCAGCAAAAGGAATTTCATGAAATTTACGATTTGGCAGCGCTGCGGATTATTGTTCAAAGCAACGAGGAATGCTATCGGGCGTTGGCGGTAGTTCATGATGCTTTCCGCCCAATTCCTGGGAGATTTAAAGATTACATTGGGCTGCCAAAACCTAACCGTTACCAGTCGTTACATACTGGGGTGATTGGACTAACTGGCCGTCCTTTAGAGGTGCAAATTCGGACAATCGAAATGCATCATATCGCCGAGTATGGGATTGCCGCCCATTGGAAATACAAAGAAACTGGAGGTTCTAGTATTAGCCATTTGACAGGGACGGATGACAAGTTTACTTGGCTGCGACAACTGCTCGAATGGCAAACTGATCTCAAGGATGCCCAAGAATATCTTGATAGCATCAAAGATAATCTATTTGAAGATGATGTCTATGTCTTCACCCCTAAGGGGGATGTTGTTCCTTTAAGCCCCGGTTCTACCACTGTAGATTTTGCTTATCGCATTCATACGGAAGTGGGAAACCATTGTTCAGGGGCGCGGGTGAATGGGCGAATGGTATCTCTGTCAACGCGGTTACACAATGGCGATATTGTAGAAGTTCTCACCCAAAAGAACTGCCATCCGAGTTTGGATTGGTTGAACTTTGTCAGAAGTTCGGCGGCGAAATATCGAATAAAACAATGGTACAAGCGATCGCGCCGGGAAGAAAATGTCGCTCGTGGACGGGAATTGTTAGAAAAGGAACTCGGTAAAACTGGTTTTGATAGCTTGCTGAAGTCCGATGCAATGGAGACTGTCGCCCAAAAGTGTAACTACCACAGTGTGGACGATTTACTCGCTGGTTTAGGTTACGGAGAAGTAACGTTGAACTTAGTGCTAAATCGTTGGCGAGAAGTGGCGAAGGCACAACAACCAATTTCCATTGTGTCGCCATTTATCCCCAAAGAACCAACTACATCAAAAGCTTTGCGAGATGCACCTCCAACTACTTCCCGTGCCAGTGATTCGCCAATTATTGGGGTAGAGGGGTTGGTGTATTATTTAGCTGGATGTTGTACCCCGATTCCTGGCGAACCAATTATTGGTGTGGTGACGCGAGGTAGGGGGATTTCGATTCATCGCCAAGGCTGCAATAATCTGGAAACTGTGGAGTATGAGCGCTTAGTACCAGTTAGATGGAACCCCGCCGCCGAAAATAGTGGTCGTCCGCACACGTACCCAGTAGATGTTCAAATTGAAGCTCTTGACCGCGTAGGGGTACTAAAGGATATTTTGTCACGGTTGAGTGACCAGGGAATTAATGTCCGCCATGCTCAGGTGAAAACCTGTGCCGGTCAACCTGCATTAATCGACTTAGGAATAGATATACGCGATCGCTCTCAATTAGAGCAAGTGTTTGTCCAAATTAAGAAAATGAGCGACATTTTGAATATCCGCCGCGTTGGTCAAATTGACGAGTAAATGAGCCTGTAGGGTGCGTTACACTGCGTTAACGCACCAGTTTAATTTCAAATTTCGCTGAGATAGTCAGCCCTGGTCATAGGCGTAGGCGTAGCCCGTCGTAGACATCGCTTCTAATGGCAAAATTACTGTAAATGTAGATCCTTTTCCTAGCTGTGAATCTACTTTAATTTCACCATCCATTAACTGAACTAATCGAGAGACTATTGCCAAACCTAATCCTGTACCATCAGAACTTTGCACTTGGGGAGCAGTTACTTCCCGAAAATAGGGATTGAAGATTTGTGCTTGAGCATCTGGAGAAATACCAATACCAATACAGTTCAGTTAAGCATTTCTTTATTCTCTCAATGCCCTCTGCGTCTCTGTGGTAGCCTGCGGCAAGCCGCTCCGCGTCTACGTTAAAAAAATTGGCTTTGACAAAGAGTTTTAGCCTTAACTGAACCGTATTGGGTAAAAGCATTCAACATAAAAAACCCTACGATCGCGTGTGCTTGCGATTGTAGAGTTAGAGCTATGAGGTGTCGCATTATGAAATCTTTTAGATTGTATGTAAAGATTTGAAACAGATTAAACAACTGCGGGAGGATATCTCGGTAATGCTGGGGTTATAGTTTGAAAATAGATTGTGGAAACTAACTGTGCTTTCCAAAACAAATGGTTAGTTTACACTATCAGAAAACTTAAATTTTAATAGGCTCGACCATGACCAAGAAAAATTTGCTTGGCAACGAAATTTTCACGTTAGACAATATTCTTTCACCAAAAGAATGTGGTGAGTATATTACTTTAACCGAAAACATTGGTTATACAGATGCTCCTATTAATACCATTCGAGGTTTTGAAATACGTCCCGACATTCGCAATAATCAGCGTGTAATTTTAGATGACCAAAAACAAGCTTTTGATTTATGGCAGCGTGTATCAAGTTATATACCCAGCACTATTGGCAGATGGCAAGCGGTTGGACTGAATGAGCGTTTTCGTTTCTATCGCTATGACCCAGGTCAGAGATTTGCGCTTCATCATGATGGTTCTTATCGGCGACCTAACGGTGAGGAAAGTCTATTGACTTTCATGATTTACCTTAATGAAGGTTTTGAAGGGGGTGATACCCTTTTTCATCTTTCTCACCGATACTATGAAGATTTATCTAATATCGCCGTGGTTCCAGTAACAGGTATGGTTTTGTGTTTTGTCCATGACCTAGTACATGAAGGCGCTCCTATTATCCAAGGACGAAAGTACGTTTTACGCTCAGATATTATGTACCGTCAATTGAAATATTTTTAGATTTTTCCAGAGAAAGAAGTCCAGCACAGATACTAACTGCTATTTCCTGTGGCTAAAACTACAGCATCTTTTTTAACGTTTTTGCTAGTTGTTGATAGAAGTTAAGCATCTATGATGATAAACCGCAGAGGCGCAGAGGACACAGAGGAAGAAAAGAATTTAAGGTGAAGAGTTGTGGTCTTAATTACTCGTTATATAGTTGGAAATTTCCCTGTCGGCTTACTTAGTACAGCATTTCATAAATACGTGCCAAATTCAGTGCCAACAGGGTTTTTCAGGCTTGCTATACTCTAAAGTGATAGGCATAGTTCGTTTAAATTATTATGTTAGCAATTCAATGGCTAAAGATGTTTTTCATTATGCAGTTAGGAAAGGTTTAGAAAAGGAAGGTTGGCTGATTACAGATGACCCATTGAGGATTAAGGCAGGTGGGGCTGATATGGAAATGCTTACAATTTAAAATACTAGGACTTACGCACTGTACAAAATAACTATCTTGTGCATCAACCTAAATACGTTGTTTCAGGCTTTTATCAATCACCTTTGATTGAGTGCGATCGCTAAAATCTCATTGAAAAATCTAGCTATCAGCCTTGAAAACTCTACCTGTTATTTTGGCTTTTCTGTCAATGCGTAAGTCCTATAATGCTTCATACCCACCCTCAAATACCACTGTTCGCAGGTATTTGTACCCTTCTGTACCAACAGAAGCGATAAAATCAACGTCCTTACTCCAGCGATATTCATCAAACTCAAATGCCAGATGGGTTCCGCCACCAAAGTAAGCAGAACCCTTTCTAAGTATGTCAGAATCTAAGCATTCAAGAACTATAAGAATTTTGTTATGGTGTTCAAACCTGGAGGTCATAAACAAACTTGCAACCAGGATTTATAGCATCTGGCGATTTCCTTCAAAAAATTGAGTTCTTCACCCTCAAGATTGTTAAATATGCTGCGATATTGCCAACCACGCTCGTAGCGACTCAGCATTTCTTCTGAAGTAAACCGATATACATCAGCAGTTTGCCAACAAATTGACTCCAGAAAAGGCAGTTTTTTGGGGACAATAACAGGATTATTTGTGAGTGTTGCGGTTGTCATAATTCTTTTAATCAACCACTTTCGGTTTACTTTAATTTTAGATTAACACTAAGGATTTTGAAATTCAATTTTATCCCAACTATAAATTATCCGGGCTGGGGTAAACTCTTCCTTTCCAAGTGCCGCCGCGCCCTTGCCAGTGACGGAGTGCTGAGTCTAGAGTCATCAGGGTATAGAGAAAAGCGATCGCAGGTAAACTAAAGGCTAACCAGGGAGAACATTTATAAAAGCGGATTGTCGGGTAGTAAGCGAAAGTCATTAACAGCCATCCCAATAAACCCGTAAATGTGATCGCCCAATCGCCCCAAACTGCACCCAGAATTATACACACCGATGGAACTAGATAAATCAGAGGCATTCCTACCAAAGTTGCCAATAGTAGTAATGGAGAATAATTCAGTTGGGTATAAGCAGTACGAGCAACCATATCCCAAATTGTCGCCAGCGAGTCATAGGGACG
>NZ_DASQZC010000068.1:0-2555 GCF_035638895.1 Nostoc sp.
AGTGGCTTGAGGAACCTGAGAGAGCAATACTTGCAGAGTTGTGCTGCGGTTTGGGTTGACATGACCGAGAACAATGTAATCTAGCGTAGTAAAATCTAAATGTTGTGCAAGTTGCTGAAGGTAAATTTCGGTAAAAGATTCGCCAGGAGGGTCAATTAAAGCCTTTTTATCAGCTTGAATCAGATAAGAATTCGCTGTAGTTCCCCGTTGGCGGGAATACTCCACCTCAAATTTTAATCTGTCCCAAGTCCGCGATCGGAGAATCAGAGTATTTTTACCAATTTCAACAACTTGTACATCTCTGCTATGGTTGGGCGTTAATGTGGCAGCAGACATAATAACCTCTGTTAACAATGGGGAATTGGCTAAATAATTCGTAATTCGTAATTCGTAATTGAAGAATGCAAACTCACAAGATTCATCAATGGAGGCATAAAAGTGCGTAACATGATTATTTCTGGGTAAGCAATTTTATCTGTGGGTAATAATTACGAATTACGTAGCTTGCTTCTCGCCCTTGGCGAGTATTATCAATTACGAATTATGTTGACCATTAGTTTGTGTTAATTCAGACTTGGCTCGGCTTCTATAGCGTTTAGATACTTCTTGTTCGGGATCGATACCTTCAAAGGTAGGGGGTAACCAAACTCGGAGGAACAGTAGTACTCCCAGGACTAATAAAAAGGCGCAAGTTGCTAAAATTTGACTCCAATTAGTTTCTAGAACACCTTTAACAATGACTTCTCGCAAGGCGGAAACGATGGAAACTTCAACAGCTACGCCAATAGATACTCGATGTTCCTGTAGGTAAATAATCAGTAGTCGAAATAACTCAACTAAGATAAGTAAAAAGAGAATATCGGCAGTAACAGCATGAAAATCTAGAGGCGGAAGTAAGGAGAGAAACATATCTCTCACCTGAAGCACCATGAAGCTAAATAAACCGATACACAAAGAAATTACAATTATATCTTGAATAAATTCCAAGGTTCGCACAACGCGCCCCCGATTGATTTCGTACATTGTAATCGGGGTATTCTCAGCAGATTTATACATAGTTGTGGGGAGTTGGGAGTTAGGGAGTGGGGAAAAAGGGGAAAACAATGACCAATGACAAATTAGTAATGATTACCAATTTTGCGGTGATGGGCAGCAGTAAGTGCATGTAGGTTGGCAACTCTTCCAGTTTGGACTGTGCTATAAATTACCCAATGATCTCCACAATCCATGCGGCTAGTAATTTCACATTCCATGTAAGCCAAAGCTTCAGCTAAAACGGGCGATTCATTTTTCGCTGGATATGTTTTCACACCAGCAAATCTATCTGCACCAGGAGCAAAACGTTTCAGGAAATGTTTCATTAATCCTTGATATTTGCCTTCTTCTAAAACGTTTAAAACGAAGCGATCGCCAACGTGCATCAAAGACTCAATTGCCCGATCTTTGGATACTGCGATCGCTACTCCTAAAGGCTCAAGACTCGCTTGTGTCACCCAAGAAGCAAACATTGCGCTCTGAATTTCTCCTTTTTTGGCGGTGATAATATACAATCCTGTGCTAATCCGCCCTAAAGCTTTTTCTAGCTCAGTATTGATAGATTTGATTTGTTTTATGGTGCGATCGCGGGTCAACCATTGACCCATATCTGTCCCCGCTTCATCACAAAGTTGTTCCGTTGCTTGAGTAGGAATTTCCTTAACTAAGATAGGAGGAAAAGCTTCAGTTAATCCTAGTTCTTGGAACTTATTACGTAAAGGATAAACAGGTTCATCTTCTCCACCTCCTGACTCTAATAAACCAATTGTCTGCTTCTTGTGAACAGCAGCCAAAATTGTACTTAAAGCAGCTTGAATCATCACCGAAGATTGGGGTGGCATTGCAATTACTAAACCAGAAGCTTGTGCAACTAATTCTCGAACTTCTTGAGGCTCGGCACTATTAAAGTCTACTAATTCTACTGCCACCCCTGTTTTCGCGCATCCATGCGCTATGGAACGGACTAAATGCTCACTATGCCCGTAATCTTCAACATAAAATAGAGCCACTAATGTCTCTGTTTTTGCTTGTTCTAAACTCCAGTTTTGATAGCGTCCGAGCCATTCGGAGATATAGTGTTGTAATAAAGGGCCATGTCCCGTGGCAACTGTTTTTATATCTAACTTTTCAATCCGCTTTAAAGCTGCCAAGACAGATCGGGCATTGGGGCCCATGAGACAATCATAGTAATAGTGAAAATCTTCCTCTATTAAAGTAATATTTTCATCATAGGTGTGGTCATCACAGTAGTGCATTCCAAACACATCGCAAGTGTAAAGAGTGCTAGTTTTGTGATCATAAGTCAATATTGTATCAGGCCAGTGTAAGTTAGGTGCAGAGATAAATTCTAATTCGTGTCCGTTACCTAAATCTAATCGCTCTCCACTTTTCACCTGCATTGATTTAAAAGGCTGGTGAACCATATTTTCTAAAAATTGAATAGCCACCTTTGCACCGACAACAGTAATTGAGGGAGCTAATTGCAAAATATCTTTCACTAAGCCACTGTGGTCTGGTTC
>NZ_DASQZC010000069.1:0-1691 GCF_035638895.1 Nostoc sp.
TCTGACATCAAAGAAGCTTTCCCACCCATTCGCATTAAAGAGGTTCCCACCGCATCAACATTCCAGTTGTGTGAAGAAGCGGGTAAAGACATCGGACAATTGCTGGTGCGCGATCGCAACATCAAGCAAATCAAGTCCCTCGATGTCAACATGGAAAAGGCATTGGGTCGGATTAGCAGTGGACTGTATATAGTCACTACTAAAAAAGATAATGCCTCAAGTGCAATGCTGGCATCCTGGGTAACGCAAGCGAGTTTGCAACCTTTGGGATTAACAATTGCTGTTGCCAAAGACCGCGCCATTGATTCCTTAATGCAAATAGGCGATCGCTTCGTCCTCAACGTTTTGGAAGAAGGCAATTATCAAGAACTCAAAAAACACTTTCTCAAGCGCTTGCATCCTGGTGCTGACCGCTTTGCTGGGGTAAAAACTCAAACCGCGAAAAACGGTTCCCCAATTCTAACTGATGCTCTGGCATACATGGAATGTGAAATACAGAGCAGCATGGAATGCAGCGACCACTGGATTTTATACTGCACCGTCCAAGAAGGTCGTGTCTCCAAAAACGATGGATTGACAGCCGTTCGCCATCGCAAAGTAGGTAATTACTACTAAAAGAGGGAATGGCGAGTGGGGAGTAGGGAGTAGGGGATAAAGACGCGGGGGAGCTTATGAGCAGAGGAGAACTTGTAGAAGTCTTTGCTCATTTTCCATTCCCCATTCCCCATTCCCCATTCCCCATTCCCCATTCCCCACACCCCATTCCCCACTCCCCATTTCCCATTCCCCACTCCCCACTCTTCAACAGCTATGACCAATTCCAAGCCACGCGACGTACAAGTTTTACCAATTGCTACAAATACTAAGGCGATCAAAGCACGTAGTTGGTCACGTCTGCGGTTTGAAATTGAATACGCACTTGAAAGAGGTACTACCTCTAATTGCTATTTAATTGAAGCTGATAAAACCGCACTTCTTGATCCACCGCCAGAAAGCTTTACCGAAATTTATTTAGAGGCATTGCGGCAGACTTTAGATTTACAAAATTTGGATTATATAATCCTGGGTCATTTTAGCCCCAATCGAGTTGCAACTCTCAAAGCAATTTTAGAACTAGCACCACAGGTAACTTTTGTCTGTTCTCTTCCTGGTGCGAACAATTTGCGTGCTGCTTTCTTAGAGCAAGATTTAAATGTCTTGGTGATGCGGGGGAAAGAAACTCTGGATTTAGGTAAGGGTCATGTTTTAAAATTTTTACCCACTCCCAGTCCACGTTGGCCGGAAGGACTTTGTACCTACGATCAGCAAACCCAAATTCTCTACACAGATAAGTTATTTGCAACTCATCTCTGTGGTGATGAACTGTTTGATGATAACTGGGAAGCGCTTAAAGAAGACCAGCGTTATTACTTTAACTGCCTGATGGCTCCCCAAATTGCTCATGTGCAAGCAGCTTTGGAGAAAATATCAGATTTGCAGGTGAGAATGTATGCTGTGGGTCACGGCCCATTGGTACGCACCAGCTTAATCGAACTCACTAAAGCTTATGGAGAGTGGAGCCGTTCTCACAACGATCGCGAGATTTCTGTTGCCTTACTTTACGCTTCAGCTTACGGCAATACAGCGACTTTAGCACAAGCGATCGCTCTGGGACTAACTAAAGGTGGAGTCGCAGTCAAATCGATTAACTG